>CAYPKE010000076.1:0-11418 GCA_964411235.1 uncultured Syntrophales bacterium | reverse complement strand
ATTGATTTTCTTGTACTTCACCAGTGCGTCGGCGGCCGGCCTGTCTTCATCACCGTCCGCGAGGCTGTGAACCTGATCAAGTGTCACCAGTACGTCTTTTTCCAGTCCCCAGACCAGGTCACGCAGGAGCATCACCCGGCGGTTGAGTTCCTCCAGTGCGTCCGTGCTGAAAAAGGCGGCGTAAGCTTCCAAAGCCTCCTCTTCCCGATGCAGAAAGGCCGCCATATCGACGGTAAACTGTTTCAGGGTGTTTGCCTTTTCGGGATTGGCAAAGAGATCGCGGAACGCTTTGTCACCCTTCATTTCGATCAGGAGATGGTCCATTTTTTCCAGATGCGTGCCCATGCTCAGATAATCTTCCAGAGAAAGGGTGCCGCCGTGCACATCGGTGATCCGGCAATCCTTGATGCGGTCGAGAAGGGCCATGAAGGAGGTAAGGTTCGTTGCTCCCGCCGGGCTGTCGGCGCCTCTAATGGCGAGGATGCCTGCCAGACCGCAGTAAAAGGTTGCCGCTGAATAGGGGAAAAGAATGAGCGAATGCGGGGGGCATCCCTGCGGGTCGGCGCCGACATACCAGTGCCATTCTTTAAGGCGCCGGATGAGGGAGTTTATGCTATAAACAATCTTCATTGCCTGACTTTTCTCCTGTAAGGATCGATCGGCTCAGATCCGTAATGCCGAGGACGATATGGGCAAGCCAGCGTTCCCCCAGGACGACCGCACCCGGTGCCAGGGCCCGGATGGTCGATAAATATCCTCCCTCCCGGCCGGCTGTCTCGCCGCATTGTTCCAGAAAAAGGCGTCGTTCTTCCACACCCAGTGATGCTTCCGGATTGGCGGCCAAGTATTGCCGGATTACGGGCCAACGCTCCATGAAGCGACGTTGTTCCCGCATGATTTTCTCGCGTTCCGGTCCCTTTATAAAGCGTTCGACTTGCAGCAGGGAGCCCTCCATCCTTTCGGCCAGTTCATCCAAACGCTTCAACCGCTCCCGGAAAGCCTCCTCCAGGACCTGCATTGCCCCCCCATAAACCGTCCCGGCAGTTTTATCCCCCTGATAGAAAGGACGCCGTACGTGTATGTACCACTGCTTCAGGGCAAGCAGGTTTGCCAGATAAGCCAGGTTGTTGTCGAGGCGTCGTCGAATATCCCCATACATTCCGGGGCGATATTCTCCTTTCCGGGAAGCTTTCCCGGTAGCACCGGTGATCAAGACGTTACCTTCCGGACAGTCTTCCCGGTAAACGACACCGGCGGCGATAACCGTACCATAGCCGATGCGGCTGGGGCCGACCAGCCCCCCCTGGCCGCCGAGAAAGATGGGTCTTTCCCGAAGCATGACTCCCCGGGGGACATCGCCGATCAGAGACGCCGTGGCCTTGTCCTGTTGAGGCGTGAAGTTAAAATGGACATAACCGCTGCCGACTTCGCTGTGATTTTTCCGGCCTGTGCCTCCTGCCATGAGACAGTCGCAGAAATTGATGAGACTTCCCAGGGTCACATAGGGAAAGAGGATTGTCTGCTTCAGCCCGACCGTGTGCCCGGCTTTGGTTTCCTCTTCCAGCAGGCATCCCTCACGTACGTGGGCACCCCCGTTAACAACGCATCCGTCAAGAAAAGCCGAGGAAGAGAAATAGCCTGCCTTGAGTTCGCAGCTCCGTCCCAGCTGACAATTTTCAACAATGACGGGGCCTTCGCGTCCGAGCTGCACGCCGGGCGAGAGAACGGTTTCGCAGCCGTAGATCCTGACGCCCGGATAGAGAACGACGTTCCGGCACGATATCTGATCAAGCTGCACATCTTCGCCGATATCAACGGTTTCCGGCCTCAACAGGGTAACGCCCTTTTCCAGAAGTGCAGTTACAGGCTTTGATCGATTCATGACAAGATATCGGCGGTCGTTTCCGATGAGACCAGGCCGATGAATCCGAAAACGGCGACCTTTCCAATTTGGTCCATCGTTTCAGTCTTCCCGGCCATTCATACCAAGTTTGATCATTTTTTTCTGAAAGGTGTTCCGGTTTATGCCCAGGTAACTTGCGGCCGCGCTTTTTATCTGGCCGGATCGGTTTAGGGCGATTTTGAAAAGACTCCGATCCACTATAGAGATCATCTCTTCGTAAAGGGTACTTTTCCCGTTGCCCTTTGTTTCGAGGATGGTCATGACGTTTTCCAGATCCTTTTTCAGGATCTCTTCAATAATTGCCTTGGGTGACCCCTCCTCTTCCTTCAACACCCGCTCCATAGCTTCCTTCTCCGTCTGTCTGCCCCGTTTGTCCATTGATGATTGACACCTTATCTTTTTAGATAATACGTAACCCTTTCAAGACGATGAGAGTCGCCATCAGGATGACGGCAAGCCAGATCGGAAGAACGTCTCCCCGTGACGCCGGAGGATCTTCCAGATGTTTCAGAACCTCGGCCTCCAATCGGTCCCGGGGAACACGATCCGCGACATCGCGGACAAGATCCAAAAAACCTTCATAGGCGTTGGAGAGGATATGAAAACCTCTGCGTGTGGTCAGCAGGAGGTAATGTTTTCGCCGGACAATGACGATGCCGACCTGATTGATTTGTTCCCAGGGGATGGCCCTTGTTCGGAAAAATTTTCTTACGGTAAGGTTGTCGGAACCAACATCGATACGGCGGTAGAACAGCTCCCAAAGAACCGGCAGCGCCGCCAGGAGCAATACGGACAAAACAACGGTCTCCGCGTCGGAACGGCGATTAAAAAACGACAGGACGAGCATCACGACAAGCAAGAAGACTCCGATTCCGAACGGGATCAGGAAGGATTTTCTGATTCTGTAATGATGTACATCCATGATGGCGTCCTTGTATCAGGCTTGAGCAGGATCAGCTTTTTCTTTCGTAAAGGCCGCTTTTCCCCCCCGATTTCCTGACGAGCATGATGTCCGTGATCAGCATGTCCTTATCCACAGCCTTGCACATGTCATAAATGGTAAGGGCCGCGATACTTACCGCCGTGAGCGCTTCCATTTCCACGCCCGTTCTCCCGATGAGTTTCGCCTTCCCCTCGATGATCACTTCACACTTTTCAGGCTTGATAGTGAAGTCGATTTCGATATGGGTCAGTTCCAGGGGATGGCACATCGGGATGAGGCCACCCGTCTGTTTGGCCCCCATAATACCGGCGATACGCGCGACACCGAAAACATCCCCTTTAGCCAGTCCCCCCTCCTGGATCAATGCCAGAGTCCCGGGAGACATGATGACCCTGCCTGTGGCCGTGGCTTCTCTCAGGGTCGGTTCCTTGATCGTGACATCGACCATTTTGGCCCGGCCCTTTTCATCCAAATGCGTTAAAGTCTGAGTCAAAGGATACCCCCTGGAAGGATCTTACCGATCGGTGAAAAAAATTACGCAGAGTTAGTAGCACAGGCCTTAACGGTCGTCAAGGACAGGTTGTTCCCGAAACAAGAAATTTACACCTATTCCGGATATTCAGGGGGAGAAATTTGTAAAGCGCGTTCCAGGGGAC
Organism: uncultured Syntrophales bacterium; assembly: GCA_964411235.1. GTDB lineage: Bacteria > Desulfobacterota > Syntrophia > Syntrophales > JAAYKM01 > JAAYKM01. Next base: position 7,916 of record CAYPKE010000076.1, on the reverse strand, counting down.
TGGCTGTGTTTGTCACTTGAACGGCGCGGATGAGGTGAAAGGAATTTTCGATCCGCCGCCGGAAGACAGGGGGCATTACGAAGAAGGGTATTCGGGAATTTGCGGATTGTTGAAATGCAGGGGAATAGAAATAGCTTGCCGCGGAGTTTATATTGTTATACAGGTGATCAGCGCTTATCTGCGTTGCGGTTCGGCGTAACCGTTCTCAGGTGAACATGGTTATGGCTGTTTGAGCCTTCCGGGGGGAGAGGATGATCGTCAAGGTAATCAGCAGTGCGACCGTCGGTGTTGATTCGTGCGCTGTCGAAGTCGAGGTCGATGTTTCACCCGGCCTCCCTCAGTTTTCCACAGTCGGCCTTCCCGATACCGCCATCAAGGAGAGCAAGGACCGGATTCGGGCGGCGCTCAAGAACTCAGGCTACAGTTATCCCCGTCAACATATAACCGTGAATTTGGCGCCGGCCGATGTTCGCAAGGAAGGGACGGCGTATGATCTTCCCATTGCCGTTGGTCTGACCGCGGTTGAAGGCCTTTTGAAGGCGGAGATGATTCGTGAATACCTTTTCATTGGGGAGCTTTCTCTGGACGGGCGCGTGAGGGGAGTTCCGGGAGTGCTGCCGGCGGCGCTTCTGGCGCGGGATTTGGGTAAGAAGGGCGTGGTTGTTCCTGCCGATAATGCTCTGGAAGCCGCTCTGGTCGACGAGGTCGAAACGGTTGCCGTCGAGAATCTTGCCGATGTCATTGAATTTTTTCGGGGAGCCAGGTCTTTGCCGCAGCCGTGGGTCCAGGAAAGGGATCTTTTACGAAGAACCCAGATCCATCTTTGTGATTTCAGTGAAATCAAGGGGCAGGAACAGGCAAAGCGCGTTTTGGAGATTGCCGCCGCCGGTTCGCATAACGTTCTCATGATTGGTCCGCCGGGATCGGGGAAGACCATGCTGGCTAAAAGGATGCCGACCATCCTGCCGTCGCTTCCCTTTGATGAAGCAATCGAGGCCACCAAAATTTATTCTGTGGCAGGTCTTTTGGACAGGCAGCAGATGATGATCGGTACCCGGCCCTTTCGGTCACCCCACCATACCATCTCCGATGCCGGCCTTGTCGGAGGCGGCCATATGCCCAAACCGGGTGAAATAAGCCTGGCTCATCACGGTGTTTTATTTCTCGACGAGCTTCCCGAGTTCAGAAAAAATGCACTGGAGGCACTGCGGCAGCCGCTGGAGGATGGTCAGGTGACAATTGCCCGGTCCGGGGCAACGGCAACCTTTCCTGCCCGGTTCATCCTGCTTGCGGCCATGAATCCCTGTCCCTGCGGCTATTACGGGGATCACCGGAAAACCTGCCGCTGTTCGATGACCCAGATCCGTCAATACCAGAGCAAAATATCCGGTCCTCTTCTTGACAGGATTGATCTCCATATCGAGGTGCCGTCGCTCAGATACCGTGATCTTGCGTCGAGGATGCCTTCCGAGTCATCAGCTGACATCAGGCTGCGGGTCGACCGGGCGAGGGCTGTCCAGGTAGATCGTTTCGGCGGCAAATATAACCAAAGCAATGCCCGCATGACGGAGGCGCAGGTTGCCGTCCACTGCCGGATTGACGAGGCATCCCACAGGCTTCTGGAGATGGCGGTGGATCGCCTGGGTTTGAGTGCCCGCACATTTACGAGAATCCTCAAGGTTGCCCGGACCGTTGCCGACCTGGAAGGAGAAGAAAAGATCCAGTCTCCGCATGTTGCCGAGGCCATCCAATACAGAAATCTTGATCGCAGAATGATTTGATGGTATGAAACCGCCTTGTAAAGAGTCTCTATATCACACCGTGAAAGGGTCAGCAAAAGGTGAGGCGGTATGCAAATAACGGTTCAGCCGGTTCCTGCGGGAAACAAAAAAACGAAACCTGGGGATGAATCGAAGCTGGGCTTCGGCAAGATATTTACAGATCATATGTTCACGATGCGTTACCACAAAGATCGGGGATGGTTTGACCCTATTCTCGGTCCTTATGGCCCCATCTGCCTGCAACCAACCGCCCAGTGTCTTCATTACGGACAGGAAATATTCGAAGGAATGAAAGCCTACCGGGGCGAAGACGGCTCGATCTACCTTTTCCGTCCCCATGAAAACGCGAAACGCATGAATGTGTCGGCCCGGCGCATGTGCATGGCGGAAGTGGACGAATCTTTTTTTGTCGAGGCGGTGAAGCAACTCGTATTGATCGACCGGGATTGGATTCCCAGAAGCAAAGGGGCGTCTCTCTATATCCGGCCGTCCATGATTGCCACGGAAGCGGCCCTCGGCGTGCATCCCTCGGAGGAATTCCTGTTCTTTGTCATTATCGGACCGGTCGGTGCCTACTATCCCGAGGGATTCAATCCGACCAAAATCTATGTCAGCGAGGAGTATGTGCGCTCCGCCCCCGGCGGTACTGGAGCCTGCAAGGCAGGCGGCAACTATGCGGCCAGCCTTTATGCCATGAGGCTGGCAAATGAAATGGGTTACACTCAGGTTCTCTGGCTTGACGCCGTGGAGCGCAGGTATGTGGAGGAAGTCGGTACGAGCAATATTTTCTTTTTGATCGGCAATGAACTCGTGACGCCTCCCCTGGGGGGAACCATCCTTCCTGGTGTCACTCGGGATTCGATTCTTCATCTTACCCGGACTTGGGGAATGAAAGTCCTGGAGCGCCCCATTGACATCGGCGAGGTGACTCGGGCGGCGATGGACGGGACCCTCAAGGAGGTTTTTGCTTCGGGAACGGCGGCGGTGGTCTCACCGGTAGGGCATATTTATTACCAGGGGAAGGAATATGTGATCAACGAGGGCAAAACAGGTTCTTTGGCGGAAAGACTGTATAATGATATTTTGGATCTCCAATACGGCAAGGCGCCGGACCCGTTCGGATGGCGCGTAAAAATCGACTGAACAAGAGCCGGCAAAGTGATTTGCGCATTGAAACATATACTTGATCATGAAATCCACAGCGGTGTGGAAAAGGTTGTGGATAAGGCTGTGGATAAAGTCTCTAAGTTCTGGTACACTTCCGTTTTCTACCGTATTGCATACAATATAGGCACGAATAATAGCCAATAATATCAATTAGATAGAATATATTGAACAAAATATGGGCTTTATTCGGTCTTGGTCTGATAATTGACGCTGCCACCCGAAATTTCACTTCTTTTTTCAAGCCGAGCAGGAGATCACCATGACGTTTTCTTACACTTCAAAGACAGGCACTTTCTTGCTTTTCCTGGTGGTTGTCCTGATAGTGCTGATGCCGGTAGCATCCAAAGCCTCCGGCCTGTCCCTGGATGCTCTTTTGGATCGTGTGGAAGGCCAATTCGATGCCACATGCGATTTTGAGGCTTCTTTCATTCAGGAAACCTCATCAAAAAGCATGGCTCGGGAAGAAAGCGAACAGGGACGGTTGTTTTATAAAAAACCCATCAAAATGCTGTGGCTTTACGACAAGCCTCAGGCGAAGAAGCTCGTGGTGAATTCTGAGGAGGCATGGCTTTTCCTGCCCGATGACGGGGTGGCCTATTTCCAGAAAACGGAGAGGCTGGTTTTAACGGCTCCGGCCGTCCGGTTGCTTTCCGGCTTACGAGGCGTCAGGAAGGATTTTCAGGTTCGCTATGCGACGCCGCATCGGGTCGATGAAACCGGAAACTATCTGGTTCAGTTGGTGCCGCATGACCGGAACGCCGGTTTTGTCAAAGCACTCGTCGAGATCGACCGTGCAACCTATGGTCTTGTGCAGGTGAAGTTTGAAGACGCGTACGGCAACACGACCCGTATTCGACTGTCGGGTATAAGGCTCAATCGAAAGCTTCCCGACGACATGTTCCGGTTCGTCCCTCCGGCAGGTGTTGAAGTCTTTCCGTTGCCTTGAGATTCTGAGTCTTACCAGGAGGACGTCCATGATTACCTTAGACAATGTTGATCTGATACGATCGGCGCAGGCGGCTTCCTGCGAATGGCTGGAAACGAATGGCAGGGGGGGGTACGCATCCGGTTCACTTATCAATTGCCATACCCGCAAATATCATGGTCTGCTTGTCGCCAACCTTAATCAACCCGCCGGTCGGTATGTCCTGCTTTCGCAGGTAGAGGATTCCGTCGTTGCGGAGGGGAGGGAGTATTTTTTCGTAACACACCAATACCCGGGCTTTTTCTTCACAGGGGGCCAGCCGCTTATGTTGCGCTACGAAGGCGATCCCTGGCCGAAATTTTTTTATCGGACCGAAGACGCACGTGTCGAAAAAGAGGTGATGATGGTCACGGGGGCGGATGCCGTTATGCTGCGGTACCGAATAAGCCGTGTAAGCGACCATATTCTGCGATTGAAACCGTTTCTTGCCTACCGCGGCATACACACGCTGGCCGAAGAAAATCCCTACCTTAGGGGAGAGGTTCATGAAACGGCAGACGGATACAGGATGAACCCCTACGATGGGATGCCCGGTCTTTTTATCCAAATCGGCGGTCTGTCCCGTTTCCTTCCCCTGGGGGTGTGGTACAGCCAGTTTGAATACGCCGAGGAGAAGTCCCGCGGGTATGATTTCCGGGAAGACCTCTATTGTCCAGGGGTGATCGAGGTTCCCATGTCCGGAAACGGCGAGGTACTGGTCTGTTTCTCAACGGAACCTTTAGCCGATACGCCAAAGAACGTCTGGCAGAAAGAGCGGACAAAGCGCTCCCTGCTTCAGGAGCGGAATGAGCCATTCGTGTTGCGATTCGAGGAAGACCGGGATCTGATGCGCATCTTATCCCGGGCGGCGGACCAATTTCTCATCCGGACCCCTAAGGGCCGCCACGCCGTGATTGCCGGTTATCACTGGTTTTACGAATGGGGACGGGATACCCTGATTTCCCTGCCGGGACTGACCTTCTGTCGCGGGCGTTTCCCGGAAGGGCAGGAGATTTTAAAAACATTTGCCGATTTCGAACAGGACGGCCTGTTCCCCAACTTCTTCAGTGAAACCGAAAGGGAAAACGCCTATAACACGGTAGATGCCTCTTTATGGTTTTTTTGGGCGGTACAGCAGTACTTGAAATACGGCGGTGAGGAACCTTGGCTCCGCCGCCACATCTGGCCGGTGATGAAGCGGGTTCTCAAACAGTTCATGGCCGGAACGGTTTACGACATTTTCATGGATGACCGGGGACTCCTCCATGCAGGGAGCGAAGGAACGCGCTTGACCTGGATGGATGCGCTGGTGGACGGCTTGCCCGCTACCCCGCGCTGGGGATACATGGTCGAAATTAACGCCCTGTGGTACAATGCCCTCTGCTTCAGCCATGAACTGGCCGAACGGTTTGATGATCATGAATTTGTTTTGGCAGACCTTATTTCCCTATGCCGCGAGTCATTCCGGGGAGCCTTCCGCACGGATCGGCACGGTGGTCTGGCCGATGTACATCGCCATGGTTTTCTGGATATGTCGATCCGCCCCAATCAGATTCTCGCCGTCTCCTTGCCTTATTCTCCCCTGGATCCCCAGGAATGGCTTCCCATCGTCGAGGAGGTCAGGCGTCTTTTGTTGACGCCTTGCGGTTTAAGAACCCTCGCCCCAGATAATGTATCATACCGGGGGCGTTGCGCAGGCGTCATGAAAGAACGCGACCTGGCATATCATCAGGGGACCGTTTGGCCTTGGCTTATGGGGCAATTCGGCGAAGCTTTTCTCAAGGCAAACAGGAATACGAAGAAGGCCAGGACCTTTCTAAGAAAGTGGATCAGGAATTTCCTGAAGGGCCATTTCCGCGAAGCGGGGCTCGGTTGTGTTTCCGAAATTTTTGACGGGGACCCGCCGCATCATCCCGGCGGCTGCATTGCCCAAGCCTGGAGCACGGCAGAGCTGATTCGCCTTTTGACGGTTTTGCAGGATCCACCGCCATAACAGGCGGAATGTGCAGATCGAGATGTGCCGCGCGATCGCCTGTCCGGGGAGACGCGCGAGAATGAGTAAGGAAGCGGATGGTTCTCCCGGAGCGTCTTTTTAGGAAAGGTTTTTTTGAGGGTACATTTCGCCCGGTTGCAAACGTTTTTGCCGGGACTGACGGGAGGAATTATTAAGGAGCGGATGCCATGAGAGTTCTCATGTTCGGGTGGGAATTCCCGCCCTATTTGAGCGGCGGTCTGGGAACGGCCTGCCTGGGGATCACAAAGTCCCTGATTGATTCAGGTGTCGAGGTCCTCTTTGTCATGCCGGGCTTGAAGGACCCATCGAACGATCAGAAGTTCCGTTTTATTTCACCGGATTTGATCGACGACGGGGCAGAATCACAACCGGCCGGGGAACCTGGGAGCGATGGCGGTTTGATTGCATACGCTGTGGCAGCGGCGCTTCATCCTTACCGGAGGCCGGGCAACCACGGCCGTCTCAAGGTGGCAGGGACGAGCATTCTGGCCGGTCTTGCGGCTGACGGCGTTTCCGCTTTCGTGCCTTATGGGTTGGATCTGTTTGCCGAGGTGGATCGGTATACCCGGGCCGCGGAATCCATTGCCCGATCAGAGGTTTTCGATGTGATTCACAGCCATGACTGGATGACGGTCCGGGCGGCATGCCGGGCACGTGACGCCAGCGGAAGGCCATGGATATTCCATGTTCATTCCCTCGAGCAGGATCGCAGCGGCGACGACATCAACCCGGGAATCGTTGAAATAGAGCAGTACGGTATGATGGCTGCGGATCACTTGATCGCTGTCAGCGAATACATGAAAAAACGGATCGTCGCGTATTACGGTATTGCGCCAGCCCGGATTTCAGTGATCCATAACGGAGTATTCCGGGAAGATGAAGAGCCGGATCAGGCCGTCCCGGGCAGAAAAAAGGATGGGAAGAACATCCTTTTCCTGGGGCGAATCACCTTTCAGAAGGGACCCGACTATTTTATCGAGGCCGCGGCGGAAGTATTGAAGCACGTCCCCAACGTGACGTTTGTCATGGCCGGCAGCGGCGATATGATGCCTGCCATGATTGAAAAGGTCGCCGAACTTGGACTTGGCAAACGCTTTCATTTCACGGGTTTCCTGCGCGGAAACGACGTGGCAAAGGCTTTCCGCATGAGTGACCTCTATGTGATGCCCAGCGTTTCCGAACCCTTCGGCATTTCGCCGCTCGAGGCAACCCGTTATGGGGTTCCCGTCATCATGTCCCGTCAATCCGGTGTCGCTGAGGTTCTCCACCATTGCCTCCTCGTTGATTTCTGGAATGTCCATGACATGGCGGACAAGATGATTGCGGTTCTGAAACGTGAGCCTCTTGCCCGGGAATTGAAGATCCGCGGGCAGGATGCGCTTTCGGGGGCGGAATGGAAGGAGGTAGCCCGCAAGATCCGATCCGTTTACCTGAATGTATTGAATTGAGGAGTATCTGCCATGCCCGATATCTGCCTATTCTTCCAGGTTCACCAGCCGCGGCGACTAAGGCGTTTCACCGTCTTCGATATCGATGAGGACCATGCCTATGAAAACGAGGCGTTGAACCGAAAGATCATCGATAAAGTTGCGGAAAAGTGCTATCTGCCTGCCAATGCGGTACTCCTCGAACTTCTGCGACGGCACGAGGGGGCTTTCCGGGTTTCCTTTTCCCTGACGGGAACCCTGATCGATCAGTTGGAAAACTGGAAGCCGGAAGTGATCGAGAGCTTCCAGCATCTGAACGAAACAGGATGGGTGGAGTGGCTCAATGAAACCTATGACCATTCACTGGCCTCTCTGTATTCGGAACAAGAATTCACGGCGCAGGTTCGGCGGCATAATGAAAAGATTCGGACACTCTTCGGACAGAAGGCGGTGACTTTCTGCAATACGGAGATGATTTACAATAACGACATCGCCCGTGCAGTCGGGGAAATGGGTTATCAGGTTATGCTTACGGAAGGGGCCGACGGCATCTTGCCAGACGG
>CAYPKE010000075.1:0-11539 GCA_964411235.1 uncultured Syntrophales bacterium | reverse complement strand
CAGATTAAGGTCTGCTCATGGAATATTTAGTCCTAGCCCGGAAATGGAGACCCCAGGATTTCGAAGCGGTGGTGGGGCAGAGTCACGTCGTCACAACGCTCAAGAATGCGATTCTTCAGCGCCGTATTGCCCACGCCTTCGTTTTTAGTGGCCCCCGGGGAGTAGGCAAGACCTCGATCGCCAGGATTTTGGCCAAATCTCTGAACTGCGAAACCGGTCCCACGACAACGCCGTGCCAGGTATGTTCCGCCTGTCGTGAGATTACCGAGGGAGTGGCCTTGGATGTTCGGGAAATTGACGGGGCTTCAAACCGCGGAATCGACGAGATTCGGGAACTGAGAGAAAATGTTCGTTTTTCTCCAGTTTCCACCCGCTACAAAATTTATATTATCGATGAAGTGCACATGCTGACCCGGGAGGCTTTCAATGCTCTGTTGAAAACCCTGGAAGAACCGCCGTCCCATGTCATTTTTATCTTTGCTACAACGGAAACACAGAAAATCCCGCCGACCATCTTGTCCCGTTGTCAGTGTTATGATTTCAGGCGTTTATCGGTGCGTCAGATTGCCGATCAACTTCGAAAAATCGCCCGGGACGAATCGATCGAGATAAGCGAAAATGGACTCCTCTGGATCGCCGAAGCGGCTGACGGAGGCATGCGTGATGCCCAGAGCATCTTCGATCAGATTATTTCCTACAGTGGTAAGGTCATCGAAGATCAGGCCATCGAGGACCTGCTGGGTCGGTCAGACAGGCAGTTCCTTTTTCTTCTATCCCAGGCTGTATTGACCGGGAATGCGGCGCAGTGCCTTGCCGTGGTGGAAGACGCGTATTATTCTGGTATCGACATGTCCTACTTTTATCAGGCGCTCCAAGGCCACTTCCGGAATCTCCTTTTGGCGAAGATCGCCGATACGGATCGCCTGTTGGCGGATCTGTCGGAGCATGATGTCGCGCGTCTGCACGAACAGGTTCGAGACGTGTCCAGAGAAACCCTGCTCAGGTTGATGGATATCGTGATGGGGGAAGAGGAAAATATCCGGAAAAGCCAGATGCCCCGCCTGAACATCGAGCAGACCGTCGTGCGCATGGCCTATCTGCCGCCCTTGATTCCGATCGCAGAGATCCTCGACAAAATGGATGTGCTCCGTCAGAAGATTATTCAGAACGAAGCAGGCCGTGATAACTCTGCCGCTTCGGGAGTGATCGCCGTACAGGAAAAAACGGCAGCTTATGCGGCGGGGGAAAAAGCACACGGGGAGACTCCTGAAAATCATTCCGGGGAGTCGGTGTTGGCTCGGCATAGTTCATCATCCGGAACCCCATCTGCAGTACCTGGATTTTCTGGCGGGGAGGTTGCAGAAATTTTATGGGAAAGATACCGGAATTTTATCAAGATGAAAAACCCTCCTCTCTGGTCCAAGATCGATTCAGGTAAATTGCTGGCATTCGACGGGGGAATTCTGAGTATCGGCTTCCGCAGGGGCTATATTTTCCTGGATGAAATCAAAAAGCATCAGCAGATACAGCTGGCGGACTGGTGCCGAGAATGTTTTGGCGGCAAGGTTGATCTTTGTATCCGGGAGATCGATCAAGAAAACCATCTAGCTAATTCGGCTGAAAATGGCGTGTCGGATCAATTTCGGAAGATGAGACAGGAGGCCTTGAAACAACCGCTTCTGCAGACGATTCTCGATGCTTTCGAGGGCGCGGAAGTCAAGGATGTGATTCCCCGCAAGACAAAACAGGGAACTTAATGGAGGGGTTTTGCCGGGGGAATTGTTATAATGACAAAGTTAGTGATGATGGCGTAGATTAAGTAAAGAACCCAGGAGGGAAGCACGATGCAGAATATGAACAACATTATGAAGCAGGCGAAGAAAATACAGGAAAGGATCGCCAAGATACAGGAGGAAATGGAAACCAGGACCGTTGACGCCTCATCGGGCGGCGGGATGGTTTCTGTGGTCATCAACGGGAAAAACGAACTTCTTTCCCTGAAAATCGAAAAGGAAGTTGTGAATCCCGATGATGTGGATATGCTTCAGGACCTGATCATGGCAGCAGTTAACGAGGGGATGCGCAAAGCGCAGGAAATGGTCGCCTCGGAAATGGCCAAAGTGACCGGCGGCTTCAACCTTCCCGGAATGTTCTAGGGCCCGGCATGTCAAACGGATACGCCCTTCCCATTCAACGGCTGATCAAGGAATTAGGTCGCCTGCCCGGCATCGGTGAGAAAACGGCAACGCGATTGGCCACGTTTGTCCTGCGGGATTCAAAGGAAGATGCCCAGAGGCTTGCTCAAAGTATCCTGGAAGTGAAGGAGAAAATCCGGCTTTGCACCTGCTGCTTCAATCTGGCCGAGGGAGATTTGTGCGGCATCTGCGCTGATGCGGGGCGGGAAGCCGGTACCATTTGCGTAGTCGAGGAGCCCGATGTGCTGATCGCAATCGAGGAAAGCGGTTGTTATCGCGGGAAGTATCATGTCCTTCACGGGACCCTTTCTCCCCTTGATGGAATCGGACCGGAACAGCTTCGTCTGCCGCATTTGGTGTTTCGCGTGGATATGGAGCATATAAGGGAGGTTATTATCGCGACCAATCCCAGTGTTCAGGGTGAAGCGACGGCCCTGCTGATCACGAAGATGATGAAGGGCAAGGCAGTCGAGGTTTCACGGATTGCCATGGGTGTTCCGATCGGCGGTGACCTTAAATATACGGACCGTATGACCATTTCCAAATCTATGGAATTCAGACGGGGAATGGGCCAGATCTGATGGAGACGAGAGAGATCACCTGCTCTGATATCGTCGCTGCGGTTAGGCAACTCTTTATGGATGCCAATACCTCGTTGGAGCAGGATGTCCTGGCGGCCCTCAGGAAAGCCAAAGACAGGGAAATATCGGACATCGGCAGATATGTCCTTGAGCAGATTCTGGAAAATGCGGCGATTGCGGAAAAAAGAGCAGTTCCTCTCTGCCAGGATACGGGTTTGGCTGTGGTTTTTCTTGAGATCGGTCAGGATGTCCATTTTGTCGGGGGGAGTTTGAACGATGCCATTGCCGACGGCATTCGCCAGGCCTATGCAGAGGGGAATCTGAGAAAATCCGTCTGCGATCCTCTTTCCCGTGTTAATACCAATGACAATCTTCCCGCTGCCATTCATACGGAGATCGTTCCCGGAAATCGCCTTAAAATCATCGCCATGCCCAAGGGTGGGGGCAGTGAGAATATGAGCGGCACGGCCATGCTGCTCCCGGCAACCGGGTACGAAGGCATTAAAAGGCATGTGGTCGAACAGGTGCGGCGGGCTGGGTCGAATCCCTGTCCGCCTGTCATTGTCGGCGTGGGGATCGGCGGAACGCTGGAACAGTCTGCGCTGCTGGCAAAGAAAGCGCTGTTGCGCCCTATCGGCAAGCCAAACGATCAGGATCAACGACTGGAAAAACTGGAGCGGGAGATTCTGGAGGAAATAAACATGACTGGTATTGGTCCCCAGGGTTATGGCGGCAGCGTCACTGCCCTTGCTGTTCACGCCGTCATGACGCCCTGTCACATAGCCAGCTTGCCAGTTTCGGTCAATATCCAGTGTCATGCGGTGCGGCACCGGGAGGCATTGCTTTAGGATGGAAGGGCCGGTTGCTATTCATACCCCTCTGACGGATGACCTGTGTGAAGCGATGCATGTCGGGGACCGGGTTGTTTTGAGCGGCCATATCTATACTGCCAGGGATGCAGCACACCAGCGAATGATCAAGGCTCTGGAAGAGGATGGCCCCCTTCCGTTTGCCTTGGAGGGAACGGTTATCTTTTATGCCGGTCCGACGCCTGCAAAGCCGGGAGAAATCATCGGGTCCATCGGACCCACAACAAGTGGCCGAATGGACCTCTTTACCCCTGTACTGCTGGAGAGAGGCTTGAAGGGTATGATCGGTAAGGGGGAGCGTTCTGATGAAGTACGGCAGGCAATAAATCGTTTCAAAGGCGTCTATTTCGGAGCGGTCGGCGGCATTGCGGCCCTCATGGCCCGCTGTATCAAGGATGCTGTGTGGATCGCCTATGAGGACTTGGGACCGGAAGGCGTTATGCGCCTTTCGGTGGTTGATCTGCCCTTGGTCGTCATAAACGATTGTCATGGTGGCGACCTTTACGAGGAGGCGATTCAACGCTACGCACGTTAAACGGGTCCGGCAACTTTGCATGGACATGAACCCGCCTTTGTGGTGTGCGAACCGCAAACAGGCGTGCAGTATTTTCACGCATCCCTACCCTTCTTTCTTGTGTCTCGGGAAAAAGATACGGCATATTTCGATAAATCAAACAGAAGTAAGTGATATTAAGTATATGAGAAGATGATCCGCGTATTTCAGCTTATACGGATTCCGCGAGCGATACCGGAGATGATAATCTTTCTTCATTTTCAACGGCCCTTGTTGTTCGGAAAAGGCACACGTTCGCGAAGTGTAAACTCCCTTTAGATCCGAAATGAAAGATGACTTGAAGATAATCAGAATACACGTCGCTTTAACGTAGGAATGGTATAACTATCTGAATACCAACAGTATTATCATGGACCGGCATAACGCCGATATGCAGAAAGAGAGAGACAAATCTTTTTTGGCATTCTTGTTGCTGTAACAAACAACACGCTTCAAAAAAAACAATACCTTCATGAATCATGAGCAATATTAGTATAAAAAATGATGGTTTGTTAGCATAAACAGGAAGACAAGGTATCAGAGATATCATTTATGAAGGACGAAAAGGCGAAGGGAGAATATGATTTCTTCGTTGGAGAAACAGACAAGTTAAAAGCCCGGCTGGATTTGCTGGAGACGGAGAGTGAACAAGAAAACAAGGAAGTAAGTCGTTTTTTTCTGGGAACGGAGGATGACGACAAAACAGGTGATGGTGCTGATCACAAACATAAATAAAAATAGGTGGATGGTTTTCGTTCCCTCCTTGCCATCCACCCCCCCCTGTCTCCTGCCTGAAAAGAGCTTTCCCCAATGGCCTTTTCAGTTTACATATAGGTGGATGGTTTTTGGTTCCCCCCTTTTGCCATCCACCTTTTTTTTGATATCAACTCTCCTGATCACTGTGCAGGATACGGTCTGCAGAAGAAAACAAAGTCAATCAGAGGCAAAGTTATCATAACCATTTGATATATCGTCAAATGGTGGAAAAATGTATTGACACATGTAATCTATTGTAATAAAAAACTTCGCCTATATTAGGCATGATTAACTCTCAGAAAGACAAACGAGGGAGACAGGGAATGATTGAGATCAGATGGCATGGCAGAGGAGGTCAGGGGGCGGTTACCTCGGTTGAGTTGCTCGCCCTGGCGGCCATTGGAGAAGGGAAATATGCCCAGGGATTTCCGAGTTTTGGTCCGGAAAGGAGAGGGGCTCCCGTTGCAGCGTTTAACCGTGTGGATTCTGAAAGAATCAGGATCAGGTCGGGGATCTACCACCCTGATGTTGTTGTTGTTCTGGATGAAGGGTTAATCGGTTCGGTGAATCTCACGGAGGGATTGAAGCCTGGAGGAAAATTGATCGTCAACACATCCAAAAAGGCTGCCGAGGTGATGAAAATACTCAATTATACGGGGTCGATGGCCACGGTTGACGCGACGGGAATCGCCTGGCAGGAATTGGGAGTTCCCATAACCAACACGACGATGTTGGGTGCATTGGTTAAAGTAACCGGTGTGGTCAGGTTGGACTCCCTGACGGAGCCTGTAGAGCATCGCTTCGGCCGAATTGCCTCGAAAAACCTGAAGGCTTTGAAAAGGGCGTTCGACGAAGTCAAGATCAATTGAGATACAATCAACGAGGGATCAACATGGCAAACAAAAAATGGCCTGAAAATTGGCAGGACGTCACACCGGGATGTATCGTGAGCGATCCCGGAAACGCAAGTCAGTATCATACGGGCAGTTGGCGTGTCCAAAGGCCCATATGGGATAATGCGAAATGCATCAAATGCGGGGTGTGTTATATCTTCTGTCCCGAAGGATGTATCGTCGAGAAAGAGGACGGCCTGTTCGAGGCGGATCTCGATTACTGTAAGGGCTGTGGCATTTGTGCCCACGAGTGCTGGCCCCTTGCCATCAAGATGGTTGAGGAGGGTTAGGTTATGGGAAAACGTAAGGGGATGGAAATCGCGCTTGCAGCAGCGGAGGCTGCGGCCCTCTGTAGGCCGGATGTGATTGCAGCCTATCCGATTACACCCAATACTCATATACCGGAGCACCTTTCGGATATCGTGGCCGAAGGGAAACTGGATGCGGAATTCATCTGTGTCGAATCGGAACACTCCGCCTTGAGCGCCTGCATGGGTGCTTCCGGCGCCGGGGCAAGAACCTTTACTGCCACCAGTTCACAGGGCTTGCTCTATATGGCGGAGGTGATGTCCATTGCCTCTTCGATGCGGTTGCCCATCGTCATGGCGTTGGGAAATCGTTCCTTGTCCGGGCCTCTGAGTATATGGAACGATCATTCCGATATTATGTCGCAGCGGGATACGGGGTGGCTTTCCCTGTTCGCGGCAAACGGTCAGGAAGTCATTGACATGTTAATTCAGTGCTTCAAAATTGCCGAGGACCGGGATGTCATGTTACCGATCAATATCAATCTGGATGGATTCCAGTTGACGCATGTTGTCGAAGTTATGGATTTTCCCCTCCAGGAAGAAGTCGATGCCTTTCTTCCCGTCTATAAGCCTTATGCCTCATTGCATCCGGATCATCCCTGTTCCATGGGGACCTTGGGATTGCCGGAGATTTATGCCGAAGCGACGCGGGCAAGAGAAGCCGCCGTCGTCAATTCAAAGAAAACCATTTTGAAGATATGGGATGAATGGGAAAAGCGGTTTGGTCGCCGGTATGAGCCGATTCAGTCCTACAAGATGAAAGGTGCGGAGATTGCCGTTTTAACCATGGGTTCCATGAGTGATACGGCGGAAGTGGCCATCGATGCCTTGCGGGAAAAAGGCGTGCCTGTCGGCCTGCTGAAACTGGCGCTGTGGCGGCCCTTCCCTTATGAAGAGCTGAAAATAGCCGTTAAGGGTTTGAAATCGCTGATCGTGATGGATCGTTGTGTATCGTTTGGCGGGCCCGGCGGTCCGGTCTGTTCCGAAATACGTTCCGCTCTCTATGCTGAGGTGGGGCGGCCTGACATCACGAACTACATCTTTGGCCTGGGCGGGCGTGATGTGGCGGTGGAAGATTTTATCAAGATGATTGATAAAGTCCGGCTTGCCGATAAAAAACGGGCTAAAGATCATTATGAATTTTATGGAGTGAGGGGAGAATGAAAACATTACAGGGATACCCCGTCGGACTGATTGAAAATTTTGACCTTTATGCCCCGAAACTGGTAGACCGTGAAGAATATTTTTCTCCCGGTCACCGCGCTTGCCAGGGTTGCGGCGAAGCACTGGCTGTTCGCCTGATGTGTAAGGCTTTGGGCAAAGATACGGTGATCATCAATGCCACCGGCTGTATGGAAGTTATTTCAAGCCTTTATCCGACAACGGCCTGGAAACTGCCTTGGATTCACGTTGCTTTTCCTAATGCGGCGGCGGTTGGTTCCGGGGTTGAGGCGGGTTTGAAAGCCTTGCGCCGCAAAGGAAGGATTCCGGATCGTGATGTCAAGGCTGTGGCCATGGGTGGAGACGGCGGCACGATGGACATTGGGTTGCAGGCCCTTTCCGGAGCCATGGAGAGAGGACATGATCTGCTTTATGTTTGCTTCGATAACGAAGCCTATATGAATACGGGCATCCAGCGATCGAGTGCGACGCCTTTCGGGGCGGCGACCACGACGGCGCCTGCCGGCATGGCCAGCATGGGGAACAAAACCTGGAAAAAGAATCTTCCGGAAATCATGGTTGCCCACAATATTCCCTATGTGGCAACGGCGTGCAACAGCTATCCCCTTGATTTTATGAATAAGGTTCAGAAGGCAAGAGCCGTCAAAGGTCCAGCCTACATTCATTGCCTGTCTGTTTGTCCTACGGGATGGCGGTCCCCTTCGGAGGCCTGCATCAAGATGGGGAGGCTGGCGGTGGAGACGGGGGTTTTCCCTCTTTACGAGGTCGAGAGGGGGAAGTACAAAATGACCGTCAGCATGCCGGAAAAGCTGAGGCCTATTCAGGATTATATCAAGCATCAGGGGCGCTTCCGCCATCTCTCGCCGGAACAGATTCAGGCTTTTCAGGACCGGACTAATCTTGAATACAGGAAACTGATGAGCAAGATCGAACATTCCAAGTCCTGGGAAGAGATGTCTGCCTAATAGAGATGATAATTTTGCGATAAGGTGGTTAGGGCATGAATACTGAAAATGCAGTGCAGGTTAAAGTCAGGGAAATCGTCGACAAATATGGCGGAGACAAGAGTGCGCTCATCGCCATTTTGCAGGATGTGCAGGATGCGTACCGATATCTGCCGAAGGAAGCGCTGGTAACTATCCAGCAGCAGATGGATATTCCTCTGTCGAGGGTATACGAAGTCGCGACGTTTTATGATGCCTTCAGCCTCAAACCTCGGGGGCGTTTTGTTGTTGAAGTCTGTACCGGTACGGCCTGTCATGTGCAGGGCGGAACCAACCTTCTGGAATCCCTGGAACGGGATCTCCATATCAAGTGTGGAGAAACAACGGAGGATGGTGTGTTTTCGATCGAAAGGGTCGGCTGTCTCGGGTGCTGCAGTCTTGCGCCGGTTGTCCGAGTGGAGGAGGACATACACCCATACCTGGCTCAGGAAGAAATTCCCAGAATGTTGAGAACATATATGGCGAAGAAGCAGGGGAGGAAACGTGAGTAAGATCAATACACTCGAGGCCTTGAACAAGGCGGCAAAAAAAGGTCAGGAGGCCCTCTTTCCGGCCAAGAAAATACGTATCAATATCGGAATGGCGACGAACAGCATTGCTGCAGGCGCCAGGCACGTCTACGAAGCCCTTGCCGAAGAAATAACGAGTAAGAAGCTCAAATTTGAATTGACCAAAACGGGCAGTATGGGCTTGGATTCCATGGAGCCTCTGGTCGATTTCATTGTTCCGAACAAGCCCCGCCTAGCTTTCGGCAAAGTGACGACGGATCGGGTGTCGTCTCTTCTCGACCAGGTTGTGAATCTGAACCTTGATACGGAACAGCCCTTCTACCGGGTTGATGAGTTGGAAAATCTGCTTTCGGGAGAGAAGATAAAGTATGCTAAAGGGCGTCTTCCCAAGGCTTTGAGTACCGTTCCCCTGATGGAAGAGATTCCCTTCTACAAGAAGCAGGCGAAGATCGTGACCCGCAACTGTGGCATCATCAATCCCGAGAGTATTGAGGAATACATCGCCCGGGGCGGATATTATGCCCTCTACAAGGCCCTGACGGAAATGAGTCCAGACGAGGTCATTGAAGAAGTCATCGCATCGGGCCTGCGTGGCCGTGGTGGGGGCGGCTTTCTCACCGGCTGGAAGTGGCGTTCCTGCCGGGACGCGAAGGGAAGTATCAAATATGTGATCTGTAACGGTGACGAGGGGGATCCCGGGGCATACATGGACCGCAGCGTTATGGAAGGTGATCCTCACAGTGTGATCGAGGGCATGATCATCGGCGCTTATGCCATCGGCGCCAAGCAGGGTTACATCTATGTCCGCAACGAATATCCCTTGGCCGTGGCCAACCTGACAAAGGCGATTGCGCAGGCGAAAAGCGCCGGGTTGCTTGGCAAGAACATATTCGGCAAGGGTTTTGCTTTTGATATCAAGATCAGCAAGGGGGCTGGTGCGTTTGTCTGCGGAGAGTCGACCGCGCTGATCGCCTCTCTGGAAGGAAAGGCCGGAGAGCCCAGGGCAAAATATACCCACACGGTGGAACACGGCCTCTGGGACCGTCCGACCAATCTGAACAACGTGGAAACCTGGAATAATGTTCCGGTGATCATCGCCCGTGGCGGGAAATGGTTTTCCGAAGTCGGGACGAAAACCAGTTCGGGCACGAAAGTCTTTTCCCTGGTCGGCAAGGTTAACCATATCGGCCTGGCGGAAGTTCCCATGGGGACAACCATTCGGGAAATCGTTTACGATGTGGGCGGGGGCGTTCCCGAGGGCAAGACCTTCAAAGCCGTGCAGACAGGGGGGCCGTCCGGAGGCTGCATACCTGAATCTCTGATCGACCTGCCCGTCGGATTTGACGAGTTGGACAAAGCAGGATCGATGATGGGGTCCGGAGGCATGATTGTCATGGATAACACGACCTGCATGGTTGATATTGCCAAATATTTTATCAGCTTCTTGGCCAAAGAATCCTGTGGAAAGTGTACGCCCTGTCGTGACGGCGTTCGCAGGATGCGGGATATTCTGGAGGATATCTGTGCCGGCAGGGGGCAGGAAGGCGATATCGAACTCCTGAAGGAAATGTCTGAAGCGATGATGGACGGGTCTCTCTGCGCTTTGGGTGGTAGCGCTCCCAATCCGGTCTTGAGCACCCTGCGTTATTTTCAGGATGAATATGAGGCCCATATCCGGGAAAAGAGGTGTCCGGCAGGTGTCTGTAAAGCACTGATCAAATTCAGAGTGGTTGCGGATCTCTGCACAGGGTGTACGAAGTGCCGCAAAGTCTGTCCGACCCATGCAATCAAAGGGAACAGGCAGGAAGTTCACGAGATTGATCAGACCATGTGCATTCAGTGCCGTGCCTGCTACGAGGTCTGTGCGTTTAATGCCATTATTATCGAGTAAAGGGAAACAGTTATGGTCAATTTAGTCATTGATGGTAAAAAGATTCAGGCGAAAAAAGGCAAGACCCTTTTAACCATAGCCCGGGAAAACGGCATTGAGATCCCTACCCTGTGTTCCCACGAATCCGTCGAGAACTCCGGCGCATGCCGCCTCTGTGTCGTCGAGATTACCAAGGGCAAGAAAAAGAAGATCGTGACCTCCTGTCTTTATGCAGCGGAAGACGGTCTTGTCGTCGAGACGCAAAACGAAAGGGTGCTCAAGGTGCGGAAATTCGTCATGCAGCTCCTCATGGCGCGTTGTCCCACCTCCGACGTTATCCGTGACATGGCAGCCCAAATGGGCATCGCCCCCGAACCGAGGTATGCTCCCAACCAGGACGGGAAAAAATGCATTATGTGCCGTCTGTGCGTGAAGGCTTGTGAAGAGGTCGTCGGGGTGAGCGCTCTCGGCTTTGCTTTCCGCGGCGTGGACAAGGCATTGGGCACACCCTTCCGGGAACCGTCGTCCGTCTGCATTGGTTGCGGGAGTTGTGCCTATATCTGCCCCACACAGCAGATCGTCATGTCTTCCACGGAAGATGCGCGGTCCATATGCGGCCGAACCTTCAAGATGAAGGCCTGTTCCGTTTGCGGCCGGTATTTCGCGCCGGAAGATCAATTGGTTTTCATCAGCGAGAAAACAGGGGTTCCCTTAGAGAATTTGTCGGTCTGCGTCAGCTGTCGCTGACCGGCGCCAAGATTCCTCAGTAGCTCAGTCGGTAGAGCAGATGGCTGTTAACCATCGGGTCCGTGGTTCGAG
>CAYPKE010000074.1:0-11646 GCA_964411235.1 uncultured Syntrophales bacterium | reverse complement strand
CATGGGTTAAATTACCCTTTCTTGTCAGTCTGAGACCTTGTTTTAATTAGTGCGCCCCCAATTTTATTTTGCTCATAGACCTAATCGGATCATTATGCAAGAGATCAACTTTCGTTGAATTGCACTCCTATCTGTCTGCCTCTTGCTTTCGGCGCATCATGATTTTTTCCGTGTGGCGCTTGATTCTGCTTATCTTCATTCTGATCCAGTGAAGCTGAAGCCGGTCCAAGATGCTCAAGTCTCGAGAGCCTTTGTAGGTCTGGAAAAGAAGCAGTCTGTCCTGATCGGTGAAAATCGGTTCGGGCATGGTATAGCCAAGCTCCGCCATAACCTTGATGAACCATTTGAATCGCAGCCATCTTTTTCGATCCATCCGCTGCAGATCGAACAACGCCAGGTCAAAGGTCCCGGTCTTCGTTTCAGGACCGACCAGAACATGGGTGGCGTTGAAGTCGCGATGATTGAACCCGGCATGGTGCATTTGCCTGGCTAATTGGGCCAGGGCGATAATGAGCTTTTTCTTGCGTTTTTCCCCCTTGGGCCCTTGGAGCATCTGCGGGCGGCGGTATATGATCTCCTCCAGGGAGATATATGGCTCAAAGCTTTCCGTAACCAGGAAGGATTCATAGCGGGCAAAGCCGACCCGGCGTTCTCCGGCGGCCACCGGTGAGGCGGTGGAAATTCCAGCCAGCCGAAAATCACGGATATTTTCAAATTCGGACATGCCCCCAGAGATGCTGTTGCCTGAGAAAAAACTGCTGATTGTCTCCCAGAAACCGGGTCGTGCAGCGGCATGACGTTTCAGATAAAAGATTCGGTTTTTCGCTCCATTTTGAACTTCCAGGCACAGGACGCTGCGATCGCGGATTTGTTTGACAACAGTACCTTCCTTAAATTGGTATAGTCGCTCGAAATCAAGGAGTCCGCAACATTCCAATATGGACACGTAGTCCCGATTAACAACCATGTGGGGCCGCTTCTCGATTTCTATTTTACCGGCACCGACCGTCATCTTCTCTTCTCCTCGGAAACCCTTTTGTAAAGCGCAACAAGTTGTTGCATGTGTGCGTCCATTGTGAAGGCGGCTGCCTTCTCCGCCGCCCGGTTTGCCATCGCGGGCCTGTCGGTGAGAGCCAGGAAATCGAGGATACGGGCAGACAGTTCTTTAGGGTCACGTGTCCACAGAACATACCCGTCATGGCCGTGAACGATGATTTCCGATACTCCGTTCATCCGGGTGGTGATAACCGGCGTACCGCAGGCCATGGCCTCCAGGCAGACATTGGCGAAGGGATCGTATTGTGTCGGCAGAACAAAGAGATCGGCGGCGCCGTAAAACTGCTCCAAGTCAGCCTGATAGCCGAGGAAAATAACGCTGTCGCCTAGGCCTGTTCGATTTGCCCACCGTTGATAAGGGGCGATTGGATCACTGCCGGCGACCATCAACTTGATCTGAGGGTTGTTCAATCCGGCCATAGCTTCCATGACAACGGGAAGTCCCTTTAAGCGGAAACCGTTACCCACGAACAAAAGCAGTGTATCATGATCACCGACATCGTAGCGGAGCCGGATTTCCCGGCGGAA
Organism: uncultured Syntrophales bacterium; assembly: GCA_964411235.1. Classification (GTDB taxonomy): domain Bacteria; phylum Desulfobacterota; class Syntrophia; order Syntrophales; family JAAYKM01; genus JAAYKM01. The sequence goes on along the minus strand of CAYPKE010000074.1, from coordinate 10,062 downwards.
CCGATCCCTGTCGGAGAGGTTGTATCGCTGCGAATTAACGCTGTTGTAAATGACGTGGATTCTGTCTCCCGATACACCGTAATGGTTACGGATCTGATCCTTGACCAGTGCCGAGTTGGTCATGATGAACCGGGCGCCGTTTCGGCAGAAGATTTTCTTTTCCAGATAGGTCAATGCCCTGCGTCTTGGTGTGATGGTTTTGAAACTTCGGATGAGAAGATTAGGATAACGCTGCTCCATTTGCACCGGGTTGATGCCGTCGGATGCCCGGAAGATATCCTGATCCCAGATCCGCTCCATGCTGTGAACCACATCCAGCCGGAATTCCGATATCCGTTTTGCAGCCATCCAGGCGAAGGAAAGATTTTTCCCCGGAGAGGTCAGCGGAAAAAGCGGTACGTGATGGAGGGTTACATCCGGTCTCTTGTCTCCCGAGTTGGCGAAGACGTGGACTTCATGTCCCTGCCGCGCCAGCTCCGAGCTGATGGCCAGGGTATACCTCTCGAGGCCACCCTTGGTGGAGAGAAAATGTCGGCATACCAAACCGATCTTCATTCAGGACACTTCCGGAGAATCATCAGTTTTATTCTTGTGCAGGAAATGATTCTGCTATCAGAAAGAGGGAAAGAATGTATAGCGAAAAATTCTTGTCCCTGCCATGTCTTTTCAGGATTGAGGTGTTTGCGAATGACCTGCCGGAAGGCATTTATTCATCCATTGCTTGCTGAAGCGCCGCGACAAGTTTCCGGGCATCCTGACGGTTCAAGTCGAGGCCGACCTTGCCGCCGCCGGGGTGGGCCAGTTCGAGGCGAAGACCGGTATCCGTTTTGTTGATTTCCCAAGGTTGATCTCCGGCAGGGACGATGGCTTCGTTCAGCCAGTCGTTGGGATGAAATTCGGCGATCTGGATGAGCACGCCGAAGGCATCCCGGGGATGGATGAAGAGTTCCTTCCAAAGCACACCGGTATACTCGTTGTAACCGAAATAGGGGATATGGTGCCGTTGCAGAAGAGCTTTGGTTTCCTCGATATCCCTTGTTTGCAGGGTGATGTGATGGACGCCGCCCTCCCGCAGGGCGAGAAAGTTGTCCAAAAAGCTGCCCGGAGCAGTTGGGTGAATGATTTCGAGACGGCTGAGGTCCCCCAGAGAAAGAATCTGCCAGTGGTATTTCATGGCCGAATCGGTTGCGGCCGCTCCCGGGATGGCTCCCAGGATGTGAAGGAAAAAGGCCGCCGCCTTATCATAATCCCGCACGGCAAGGGAAACATGGTCCAGGCGCTGGACAGGAAGTGTATTCATTTTTGATCCCGGAGGTGTTTATTCCATCAGGTCGTCCTGAAAAACAAACAGGGAGGAGAGCTTGAAAAGTTCCCAGTTCAGGACGGCACCGAGGATGGTGATCCGGCCGGAGCCGGAAAGGTTTACATAAACCCCCGTGGAAGCTGCTGGGGTCTTGTCGCCGATCAGAATGTCATAGGTTTTCCGTGTGAGATCGGTGAGGGTCAGGCGCAAAGACGGTTCCTGGAGGCCGTACTGCTGAAGCATGTCCGGTGCGACGGTAAACGTGTCGATCTCGGGTATTATGGTTATGGCTTCGAGGAAATCCTCGATGGTCTCGCTGGCGTTGTCCTTCTTCTCCCCTTCGAGGATATTCCAGGATCCATCGGATGCTCTGACGCATTTCAGGGCCAGGCCTTCCCGGGTAACGATGTCCAGGGCATAAATATCCGTCGCTTTCAGAGGAAGGAATCGCTCCCCCTGAAAAATCCCTTCCTCTTTCTCGGGGGCGATGACTTCGAAGACAAAGTAAAACAGGATCAGTGCCGCGAACAGAGCGCTGGCAATCAGAATCGGTTTTTTCAACTTTTTTGCCTTCTCCTCCAGGCGATAACGATGCCGATGGCCATGATCAGTGCCGGCTGCAGGATCACCACGCCGATGAAAATCATCCGGGCCTGGACCGGCGGAAGGATGAGGGGCGCCTTATCGCTTGCGGTCAGAGTCTTTTGGATGACGATCAGCGGCTGGTCTTCCGTCAGGTAGCGGACGATATTCATGAAAAATTCACGGTTTCCGGCCAGGGTGATGTACTGATTGGTGATGAATTCGGATGAACCGAAGACAACGAGCGCCCCTTGCAGCGGTTCCGTGAGCTCTTTCTCTTTGGCTTTTCCTTCAAAACCTTCGACGATCGCCGCCACCGGTACGGGGCCGCGACTGTCTTGGCCCGGATCGTAACGGAAATCGCCTCTTTCCGCCCGGGGAACGTCGGCTTCCGCCCAGCTCCGGTCACTGCTCAGGGCGAGGATCGTCACCGCCGTGCCCGGAGGGTCGCTCGCTCCCTTTGCCACGGATCTGGTCATGGGCAGCACGGTGGGAATGGTAAACCTCTCTGTGATCGGGTGACTCAGGTAGGATTGGATGATCGGGACAAGGGGGCCTTTGGCCATGAGGTAATTGACCGGATCGACGATAATGTCCCCGCCCAGCCTTAAGTCGAACGGATCAAGCAACGCAGAAAGTCCGTAATCCGGTCCGGGGTCAACAGCCAGGATTATTTTTCCACCCCGATGGAGGTACGCCTGCAGCGCGGTCAATTCACCGGGGGCAAAATTCTTCCGGGGGCCGCTGGCGATGACCAGGGCGGCATCTTCCGGAACTTGCGGGCTGGTAAGGAGCAGAAGGGGCTCCACCGCAAAGTTTTCCGTTTCCAGCGCCGTTTTTAATAATTCGGAACTGCTCCCGTCCATGCTGGACGGCTCCTTGAGAGGGCGTTCCCCATGGCCGGTCAGAAAATAAACCACCTTCTGTTCCGGGCTGCTCAGGCTGAGGATGGCATTGATGATTTTTTCTTCGCCGGCGACAGGGATCACCCTGTTTTTGCCGTCCATCTCGATAACGGCCGCGCTATAGCTGCTGATACCGTAGCGCTTTGCCAGGGCGGGATTCCGGTCGGGATCGTAGAGGGTATAGGTAAAATGACGGCTGACCAGGGCGAAGGGGTCAAGAATGTTCATCATTTCCCGTTTCTGATTGCGCTGATAGAAGGCCGTCACGTGGATCGGCGTGCGGATGTCTTCCATGATCCGCTTTGAAGCGGCGGACAAGCTCATGTCCTTGCGCGGGGTCATATCGAACCGGATGTTGTGACGGTTTGCGATGGCCTGAATCATGATGACGACGCCCAGGAGGAGAACGACAAACAGAACCAGGCTGAACCACTGGCGGGTCCGGTATGCAAAGAGAAAACTCTGCACTTCTGAATAATTGAGCACGATATAGGTCAAGGTTCCGAGAATGCCCGCCAAGAGCCCCCCCATACCCCAGAGCCGGAAGCCGCCGCCGAATGCGATGAAGGCGAGACCCGCGAGGCAGAGGAAGACGCTGCCCAAAAGAAGATAAATCAGGAGGGTCTTCTTCATTGGACTCCCCTCCATTTCCGGGCCGAGAGGGCAAGCATGGCAAGAACCACAAAAACCAGATGGAAATTCAGGAAGAACACGATATCCTTCAGGTCGATGGCGCCCCGGGTGAAGTTGTAAAGCCGGTCGAAGAGAGAGAAATTCATTAGGATATTGATGATGTCGGGATTGGCCACCGCTTCATTCCAGGTCAGGAACCAGAACATGAGCAGGACCAGGTAAGTTCCCAGGGCGGCGACGATCTGATTCTCCGTCAGGATCGAGATCATGATCCCGCAGATGATGAATGCGGAGCCCATCAGGAAAAGCCCCAGATATCCGGCATAAAGGGGCCGCAGATCGATCTGGAAGAGAAGCGACGTCACGGCGGGGTAGGTCAGGGTCAGCCCCAGCATGATCACAAGCATCAACAGGGCGGAAAAATATTTTCCGGCCAGGACTTCCCAATCCCGCAGGGGGTAGGTCCAAAGAAGCTCGATCGTCCCCAGTTTCTTTTCCTCGGCAAACAGGCGCATGGTGATCAGGGGCATGATGATCGTCATCATGTAGCGGAGGTCGTTGAAGTAAAGCTCCCAGATTTTTTCGAAGTCCACCTTCTTCAGGGTCCACATGACATACATGATGAGGTCGGTGTAGAAAAAGTACCCCGCCAGGAGCAGAAAGGCGGAAATAATGACGTACGCGATGAGGGACTGGAAGTAGGACTGAACTTCCCGCCGGAAGATGTGCCACACGCCCATTTACGCCGCCTCCTCCTTCGTGACCAGTTCCAGAAAGACGTCCTCCAGGGTCAGACTCTGTTTTTTCATTTCCAGGATGGGGCCCCCTTCGTTATGAATCAGCAGGGATAGCTCTCGAAGGATGCTTTCATCTTTCTGGATCTGGATGATGTAAGCCCGGGCGCCGGTAAAGGTCGCCGGGGCCGCTTCGAGGGAAACCACGCCGGCAACCGCGGCAATGCGCTTTTCCAGATCCGGATTGTCACCGTGGTATTGGATGTAGATCTGACCGTGCATCCGGATCTTTTCCGCAAGGTTCTGCGGGGTGTCCAGGGCGATCAGTCGACCCCGGTGGACAATGACGACCCGGTTGCAGGTTTCGCTGACTTCAGGCAGGATATGGGTGCACAGGATGATGGTCCGTTCCCGTCCGAGATTCTTGATCAGGGAGCGGAAATCTGACACCTGCCGGGGGTCGAGGCCGATGGTCGGTTCGTCCAGGATCAGAATGTCCGGGTTGTTGAGCAATGCCTGGGCCAGGCAGACCCGCTGGCGGTAACCTTTGGACAGGGCGCCGATCAGCCGGTTGGCCATATCGTCGATGCCGCACGTGGCCATGACTTCATCGATGTGGGCCGTCCTTTTCTTAGGATCGACGCGCTTGACGGATGCGGCGAAACGGAGATACGCCCGCACGTCCATGTCCGGGTACAGGGGAACCCGTTCGGGAAGGTACCCTATGTGGCGCCGGACCTGGAGAGGGTTCCTGACCACATCATAGCCGTGAACCAAAGCCCGGCCACGGGTCGGCGGAAAAAAGCAGGTCAGGATGCGCATGCAGGTCGTTTTCCCGGAGCCGTTCGGACCGAGAAGCCCGACGACGTCACCCCGGTCGATCTTGAAGGAGATGTCTTCGATTCCCCGGATGGGACCGTAATATTTTGTCAGATGTTCCACTTCAATCATGTTTTGCTTCCTGGTACCCGGTAATCCATTCCCGTATCGTGTTCCCGTTGCCGGGCGTCGTGTTCCGGCATGCGCTTCCCAAAACGAAAGGGAACGCCGGACATCATCTTGGCGTTTGCGGCTTCGGCCGGTATTGTCTCCTTATGGCTTACACGCCTTCACCCTATAGATGATGGTCGGAATTCCTGTCAAGGGAAAAGGGGGCGGGGTGTTTCGGATCAAATCCTGAATGAAATCCCGCTTGACGAAATATCAAAAAAAGGATAGTCGAAACGGCATTCTATTATGCGGGGTCATGGTTTTATGGAAGAAAGCGAACTTTTAAAAAGGCGTCTCGAAAAAATCCAGTCTTTAAAAGACGACGGGATTGCCCTTTATCCCAATACGTATCGGTGTAAGGATACGGCCGCGGCGCTCCTTGCCCGTTTTGAGAACAAGGACAATGACGTTCTCGCGGAGGTGGAAGAAATATTTTCGATCTCCGGGCGTCTTTTGGCTGTGCGGGATTTCGGCAAGGCGGCCTTCATCAAGGTTCAGGATCGCACGGGCTTCCTCCAGGGCTATGTGAACCATGTGATCCTGGGAGACGATGATTTCGGCCTTTATCGCCGTCTCGACATCGGTGACATTGTGGCCATGTCGGGCAGGATTTTTCGCACCCGTACGGAGGAGTTGACCATCGAGGTGACGGAGTTGCAGCTTCTGGCCAAGGCCATCCGGCCTTTGCCCGAGAAGTGGCACGGCCTGACCGATGTGGAGACGCGTTACCGCCAGCGCCATCTGGATCTCATTTCCAACGAGAAATCCCGGGAAGTTTTCCGGCGCCGGAGCCGGATCATCCAGTTCATCCGGCACTTCATGGAAAAAAGGGATTTCATGGAGGTCGAAACACCCATGATGCAGCCCAAGGCGGGTGGGGCCATGGCCAGACCTTTCAAAACATATCATAACGCCCTGGGCATGGACTTCTTTCTGCGCATCGCCCCCGAGCTGTATTTGAAGCGGCTGATTACGGGCGGCATGGAACGGGTCTTCGAGATTAACAGGAGCTTCCGCAATGAGGGGATTTCGACTTCCCACAACCCGGAATTCACGATGATGGAATTTTACCAGGCCTACGCGACCTACGAAGATCTCATGACGCTGACGGAGGAGATGTTTACGGCCCTGTCCGAACGGATTTTCGGCAGCAGTAAATTTAGTTACCAGGGGACGGAGATCGATCTGGAAAGGCCCTGGAAACGGATGACCGTCAAGGAGGCCATTTTGAAGCATTGCGGCATCGAGGCGGACGTTCTGGAGGATACCGCGAAGGCGACGGCGTACGCTCGCAAACTGGGGATCGACGTGCCGGATGACACCCCCCTGGGCAAGGTGATCATGGAAATCTTCGAAGAAAAAGTCGAGGATCGGATCATCCAGCCGACCTTTGTGACCCAGTATCCGATCGAGGTCTCTCCCCTGGCGCGTAAGAACGATCGGGATCCGGCTTTCACCGACCGGTTCGAACTCATCATTCACGGCCGGGAGATCGCCAATGCCTTCTCGGAACTGAACGATCCCGCGGACCAGCGCGAACGGTTTCTCATGCAGCTCAAGCAAAGGGAAGGGGGCGATGAAGAAGCCCACGAAATGGATGAGGATTATATTTCGGTCCTTGAATACGGCATGCCTCCGACGGCCGGGGAGGGAATCGGAATCGACCGGCTCGTCATGCTCTTTACGGATTCGGCTTCCATTCGGGATGTCATTCTGTTTCCTCATTTGAGAAGCAAAGAAGGATAATTGCAGGATGGGCCATTAATGGGTTCCTACGAACTGTTCATCAGCCTGCGATATCTCCGGGCGCGGAGAAAGCAGGTTTTTGTTTCGATCATCACCTTCATTTCCATCGCCGGGATTCTGCTCGGCGTTGCGGCACTGATCATCGTCCTGGCCGTTATGAACGGCTTCGAAACGGATTTACGGAACAAAATACTGGGGGTGAATGCCCACGTGGTCCTGATGGACTACAGCGGCTCCATGAAGGAGCACCGCGAGGCGATCGAAACCGTCCGTTCCATTTCCGGGGTTGCGGGAGCAACCCCTTTTGTTTACGGACAGGCCATGATCAAAAGCGGACCCAATGTCAGCGGCGTGGTGATGCGGGGCATCGACATGGAAAGCGCATTTCATGTGCTCCACATAAGCCGGATGCAGGAAGGGAAGATGACCGATCTGGAAGTCGAAGGCCGCGGGGACCTTTCGCTGGATCCGGCCCTCGGCGAACTTCCCGGTGTTTTCCTGGGAAAGGAACTGACCAAGAATCTTGGCATCCGCCTTTATGATACGGTCAGCATCATTTCTCCCATGGGAATCGCGACACCCATGGGTCTTGTGCCCCGGATCAAGAAATTTCTGGTGGTGGGCATCTTCGACTCCGGGTTTTATGAGTACGATTCGACGCTGGTCTTTCTCACCCTTGCCGAATCCCAGTCCTTCCTCAACATGAATGACCACGTGACGGGTATCGAAATCCGGCTGGCGGATCTTTACCGGGCCGAACAGGTTGCGGGGAAGATCCGGGAAACCCTGGGCTATCCCTACTGGGTCCGGACCTGGATGGAAATGAACAAGAATCTGTTTGCGGCGCTGAAACTCGAGAAGCTGGTGATGGCGATCATTTTAAGCCTGATCGTACTGGTCGCCGCATTCAACATCGTGACGACCCTGATCATGGTGGTGATGGAAAAGAATCATGATATCGCCATCTTGAAATCCATGGGGGCGAGTTCGACGGGGATCATGAAAATATTTATTCTTCAGGGAATTACGATCGGTTTTATCGGCACATTTTTGGGCTGTGCCCTGGGATTGGTCGTTGCCCTGAATTTGTCGGACATTGCCTTGTTCATCGAACAGCTTTTCGGGTTCAAGATTCTGCCCGGTGACGTATATTATTTAAGCGAACTGCCCTCCCGGGTCAATTATGCCGACGTGATGCTGATCGCCACGGGTACGATGCTCATCAGTTTTCTTTCAACCATCTATCCTTCATGGCGGGCTTCGAAGCTGGACCCCGCCGAAAGCCTGCGGTACGAATGATGCGCAAGGACGGCAAGGTCGAAAGGGCATGGTCATGATCCGTCTGGAACAGCTGACCAAAACATTCATCAAAGACGGCAACCGCATCGAGGTCTTGCGGGGCATTGATCTTGAGATTGCCCGGGGCGAATCGCTGGCTGTTCTCGGCGTTTCCGGTGCGGGGAAGAGTACGCTGATCCACATTTTGGGAACCCTTGACCGCCCGACGACAGGCCGGATTCTGATCGATGAGCTGGATGTTTTTCAGCGAAATGAAAAGGAGCTGGCCGAGTTTCGCAATCGGAAAATCGGGTTCATGTTCCAGTTTCACCATTTGTTGCCGGAATTCACAAGTCTGGAAAACACAATGATGCCGGCCCTGATCCGGGGTCTGTCAAGGGAGGAGGCGGACGCCAGAGCGCGAGCGATTCTGACGGAGCTGGCGATGGCGCACCGGCTGACCCACAAACCGGGAGAACTCTCGGGCGGGGAGCAGCAGCGGGTCGCCCTGGCGCGGGCGATGGTCATGGAACCGGAAATTCTGCTGGCAGACGAGCCAACGGGAAACCTTGACACGGAGACGGGAAAGAAGGTAGAAGACCTTCTGGTGGATTTTAACCGCAATAAAAACATAACACTGATCGTGGTGACCCACAACAAGTCGCTTGCCGATCGGATGTCCCGGAGCATTGGCCTTAGGGACGGGAGGGTGTATGCTGTTGAAGCCGTTGAATAGGAAGCGAGACCATCGGGGAATATGGTTTTCTTTGTTCTTGGTTTTCATGCTGTTGACCGGAAAGGCCGTCTATGCACAAGATGTCAAGAAGGTGACCCTCCTGCCGTTTTCCGTGCATGCCCCCTCGGAACCTCAGGCTCTTCAGGAAAAGGTGTCCGGCGCCCTGGCGAGGGAGCTGCGGAAAAGCCGCATGATCCAACTGGTGAGTGCGGACCGGGTCGAGGAGCAAGATGCAGCGGAGCCTTTCACTGAGGCGCAGGCCATGTCTCTCGGCAAGGCCTTGGGTGTCGACTACGTGGTCGGCGGCAGCATTTCTCAGTTCGGCAACATTCTCAGTGTCGATGTAAGGCTCTACGATATTGGCCGGGAAAGCCTGATCCCGGGTTTTTCGATCCAGGGCCGGGGGACGGATGACCTCTCCGTCGTGATTCGGCAGGTGCAGACGACGATTCTGGCCAGACTGGGTGTCGTCCAGCGGATCAGCCGCATTGAATTCAAGGGAAACCGTCGGATCGGCGCGGCCGCTATCGAACAGAAAATCAAGAGCGAAAGAGGCGGCATCTACTTTGAGGAGACCCTGTCGGAGGATATTCGCGCCATCTACCAGATGGGCTATTTCGATGACGTCCAGGTTTCTGTCGAAGACGGGCCGGAAGGGAAAAACATCACCTTTTTGCTTCAGGAAAAGTCCCTGGTTTCGGAGATCGTCGTCAAGGGCAACAAGAAGGTAAAAACCAGCGATATCGAAGGGGTTATCACCAGCAAGGTCCGGCAGACGCTCAACACGGAGCATATCCGGCAGGACCTGGAGAAAATCCGTGCGCTTTACGACAGCAAGGGCTACTACGAAGCGGAAGTGAAGGAATTGATCGAGCAGGATGGCGAAAAAGATGTCCGCATCGTTTATCAGATCAAGGAAAACGATCGCCTTTATATCAGGAAAATCACGTTCGAAGGCAACCAGGCTTACACGGATAAAGAGCTCAGAAAAATGATGAGTACGAAAGAGAAGGGCCTTTTTTCTTTTTTATCCGATTCGGGGTTGTTGAAAAGAGAACAGTTAAAACAGGATATCGGCAAAATCACGGTTTTTTACTTGAACAACGGCTATATCAACGCCCAACTGGGGGAACCGGAAATCACCCATGACAAAAA
>CAYPKE010000073.1:0-11697 GCA_964411235.1 uncultured Syntrophales bacterium | reverse complement strand
AAGGTTTGAATCCCCCACGAAGAGGATGGTAAAGGGGCGTTTTTCCATCCTTCCTATCATGGTGATGTCTCCTTTTTGAAACAAAAATTCATGCCGCCCGCAGGGCTTCGATGATTTTCATCCGCGAAGCGCGGACCGCCGGCAGGAACCCCCCGACAAAACCCATAATCAGAGCAAACGCCAGGGCCTTCATGGCGATGTCCGACGTCAGGGTGAAACGGAAGGCCAGTTCGGCGAAAGTCTGGAAATTGATGGTCGAGATGGTCAGCAGTTGCATGAAGGCGGCTAAAAAAAGCCCGGCGCAGCCGCCAAAAAATCCCAAAAGGAGCGATTCCATCAGGAATGCGGTCAGAATATAGCGCCGACCGAAGCCCAGTGCACGCAGGGTGCCGATTTCCGCCGTGCGGGTAGCAACGGAGGCATACATGGTGATCATGGCTCCGATCACGGCTCCGAGGGAAAAGATAACGGTCAGGGAGATTCCCAGAATGCGAAGGAATGTTGCCATCACTTCCGATTGCTCTTCGTAATAGCGCGTTTCTCGCTTGGCCTCCAGGGAGAGCCGGGGATCGCCTTCGATGACTGCCTTGACAGACGGCAGCTCGCTCCCGTTCCTCAGTTTGAAGGTAACGGAGGAATAGACGGGGCGGCGGAAGGCCTGCATGACCTGATCGACATCTCCCCAGATTTCCGAGTTAAATCCGGAGTTTCCTGCATCGAACACGCCAACGATCTTCCAGTGGCGCATTCCGGCATGCAGTTCCTCATGGAGACCTCCACCCTGGAAGCGGCGCGCGATACTGGCCCCGGAAAGCAATTCGTTTGAACCGGGCCGGGGCAGGCGCCCTTCGATCAGCCTGACTTGGGGCCTGATTGTCAAGGCCCCGGGCTGAGTGCCCCGGATGGAAACATGGGAGAGGCCGCCTGCATCCCGCTTCGGGAGTCCGATCAGGACGAGCACTTCCCTTACAACAAGTGGTTGTCCTGCCCGGTCGGTCGCGATGCCGGGCAGGGATGCCACAATGGCGGCCTGGCCGCGCTCGACCCCACTTTGCACTTCCGATACCGACCCCTTTCGGATGACGATCACGTTACCAAAGGCCCCTGTCTGGACGAGGGTTTGTTCCAAACCCCTGGCGAGCATCAGAATAGCGGTAAAGACAAAAACGACGAGGGCCATGCCGGATGCCGTCAGAACCGTTGTCAGCCGCCTGGTCCAAAGATTGCGAAGGCTGTAGGGGAACAGGGCGAACATCAGCCTATCCTCCGGAGACCGTCGGCAATGCGGACGCGGATTGCCCGGCGGATGGGCACGACGGCAGCCAGAATGCCCACGAAAAGGGATGCTACAAAAGCCATGATCAGGGAGGATGCCTCGACAGTGAAGATGGGAAAATACATGCCCAGTGCTTGCTTGAATCCCGCCGCCGCCGGGAAGGAAAACAGTACGCCGCCGAGATAGCCGCACAGGGAGAGGATCAACGCCTCTCCTGCGATCAGGCTTCCAATCGTCCAGCCGCCGAAGCCCAGGGTCTTCATGATGGCATATTCACCGGTTCTTTCCCGGGTCGTCATGGCCATCGTATTGGCAACCACCGCCAGCATGATGAAAATGACGACGAAGGAGACGAGTTCAATAGCGGTGACGATGGCCCCGCTCATGGCAATAAAGCCCTGTTGAAAAGCTTTTTCCGTTTCCGTCAGTGTTTCCGCCCAGGAATTCTTAAACATCCGGTCAATGGCGGCGGTCACGGAGGCGGAACGGTCCGGATGATCGACACCGATGAGGTAGAAGCCGACTTGGTCTGCGCGGGAAGGAGCCACCTTCTTGATGGTTTCGTTGAGGTAATCCCAGTGAAAGAAAAACTGCGATTCATCAACCGAATCGGTTTTTCCCCGATAAACCGCCCTGAGCACAAAATCCCAGTTGCCGGGGTAAATCGTTCCCCGTAACGTCACGATATCCCCGAGTTGCCATCCGTATTTTTCAACCAGCCTCCTGCCGGCCGCGAAGGCCTTGCGATCCCTGACGAAGGCGTCCTGTTCCTGCTGAGGGATGACGTATTCAGGATAGAGGGCCAGATAGGATTTCGGCTCGACGGCAAAATTGGCGAAAAAGTTTTTTTCGTCGATGTAAACGCCGCCGAACCAGTTGCCGTATGAGACCAGATGTACGCCGTCGACCTGACGAATGCGGTCCTTGTAGGAAAGGGGGAGGGGGAAGATGATGGATACGGCGTGGCGTGAAACGAGACGGCTCGCTGAGGACGCGTCAACCCCGGCGTACCAGGCTCCGATGACCGTCCGCAACATGATAAAAGCGAGGATCGCAATGGTGATGCTCAGGACGGTCAGGCCGGAGCGGAATTTGTGGCGGAAGGCGTTTTTAAAAAGGAGCCTGACAATCAGCATCGGTCAAGATTCCTTTCTCCAGGTGGCGGATCGTCCGGGCACGTTGAGCGGCGCGTGGATCATGGGTGACCATGATGATCGTCTTCTTGGACTCTTCATTCAGGCGGGCCATCAGGTTCAGGACGTCTTCGGCGGCGCGCCGGTCCAGGTCTCCCGTCGGTTCGTCCGCCACCAGAATGGTTGGATCCGTGATCAAGGCGCGGGCGATGGCGACCCGTTGCTGCTCACCTCCCGAGAGTTGGGCCGGGTAGTGGTCCCTACGATCCGTCAGGCGCACAACCTGCAAGGCGAGTTCTGCATGGAGGCGTCGTTCTTTTTTGGACAGTCTCGTCAGGTGGAGGGGAAGTTCGATGTTTTCATAGGCGGTGAGAACGGGAATCAGATTGTAGAACTGAAAAATGAAGCCCACATGGGTGGCCCGCCAGACCGCGAGCTCCGTTTCCGAAAGGGCCGTAATATCGACACCTCCCACGCGGATGGTGCCGCCGTCCGGGCGGTCGATGCCGGCGATCAGATTGAGCAGTGTGCTCTTTCCCGAGCCGGAGGGGCCCATGAGGGCCATGAAATGGCCTTCCCGGATGCAGAGGGTGATGTCTTCGAGGACCGGGATGGTATGCTGTCCCCGCCGGTATGTTTTCCTGACGTGTTCGACGTCGACAATGATCGGAGAGTCGTCCATCATTTTTCGGTTATCTTGATACGGGAACCGGAGTCCAGCTTTGACGGCGGCCTATTGACGATGCGGTCACCCGCGGTAAGCCCGTCGGTGACTTCAATGAGGTCGTCCAGAGCCATGCCCGTCCGGATGGGAAGTTCCACCACCCGGTTGCCTTCGATGCGGAAGACGGAAACCCGGGACCCGTTTTTTCGGAGTGCACTTTGAGGAACGGCCGTGCGGGGGGTCCGATCGTTCGGCCCTATGGGACGGCTGAGGAAGGAGACTTTGGCGCTCATCTCCGGTAGAATGCGGAGATCCGGATCGAGAAACTTGACCTTGACCAGAATGCTGGCCTTTGTACGATCCGCCGTCGGTACGATCATGTGGATTTCTCCTCGCAAGCGGTCTGCCGGAAAGGCATCCATCTGAATTTCGCACGGCTGTCCCGCCCTGACCTGAGCGACATTGGCTTCCGAGACATCCGCCTCGATCATCAGGGATCCCATGTCGGCAATCGTGACCACGGCAGCCTTGGCCTCGGCGGCGGCACCGATCGGGGTAACGATGTCTCCCACATCGGCATTTTTTGTCAGGACAACGGCATTGAATGGCGCCCGGATCCGCGTGTATTCAAGGGCGACATCTGCCGCAACCAGGGCCGCCTTCGCCGCGGCAACGGCGGCCTGAGCGGCTTTGTCGCGGGCTGTTGCGCCATGGTAGCGGGCTTCTGCCAGATCATATTCGGCTTGGGAAAGGACGCCTCGCGCCAGAAGCTCTTTTTTGCGCCTGTAGTTACGAGAAGCCTCTTGCATGTCTGCCTGAGTCTCCAATAGTTGTGATTCCGCAACGTCAAGGTTTGCCAGTGCCTGAGCTCTGGCGGCGAGCACATCGTTATCCTCCAGTACAGCGACGATCTCACCCTGCCTGACCGGCGTCCCCTCCTCCACGTGGAGGGCGACCAGACGACCTGTGATCTTGGATGCAACGGCGGCCTTGCGCTGGGCAACGACATAGCCACTCGCGTTCAGGAGACTGTAAGTCTGGGTGGGATAAACCCGGCTGACCGTTACCATGTTGACCGCGACGGCAGGCCGAAGAATGCCTGTGGCATAGAGAACTGCTGCCAGGAGAAGCAGGACGGTCCCCAAGATGAGATAGAGGTAGGCTTTTCTTTTTTTCGGGATGAAAGCTTTGGCGGACTGATCGATTCTTAACCGGGACAAGTCATCGGACATGTTGCTCCCCCCTGCGCGATGTCGTGAACGGCAAGCCAGACCGTCCATTCTCCCGGCGCGGTCCAGTTGACGCGGTGTTTTTTATGAGGCCGGATCAGGACGTAATCCCCCGGTCGAAGCTGCCGTTCCGCTTCCCCCTCGAACTGCAGACCCGCAGCACCCCGCAGTACGATGACCCACTCCGTATGGTCCTGATCATACCAGAAGCCCGGGGGAGAGCGGTGGCCCCGCGAACAGACTCGCTCCACCCGGTATCCCTTTCCCTGGAACAGGTCGTTGAAAACTTCCTGATCGGAGTGATCCGGCAATGCCTGAAAAATATTGCCTGCGGCATGTTCAGACGGAATCATTTGTTGACCGCTTCCTCCGGCGGAGGATGAATTCCCGGGCGATTTGCAGGCGGACATCCCGTATTGGCGCCCCATTGACCGACGCCACTATACTGAACGTGACGCTTGCCCGTCAAGGGCAATTGCCGACATGGCTTCCTATTTTCTTGAAATGGTTAGCAAAGGATGGCAACATGTGAGCAGGTTTTTTTGTTTCAAATCATCCAGGAGAGGCCGACATGTCCGGAACCGGTTTTATGGAAAAGCTTTACCAGGGGCGTTTCGACCGCACGCTTTTTGCGGCGGCGGTCCCCGGCCAGAATGTCGGGCAGGTTGAACGGCTCATCGCCGATTACCATGCCCTGGTTGCCGAATATCCTCCAGCGCAACTGGAAGAGATCGGCCGGGTTCCCCCGGACATGCTGAAAAAGATGGGCGAAAGGGGCTTCTTCGGCCTGACGGTACCCCAGCAGTATGGCGGTCTCGGCCTGGGCCTCAAGGACTGCATGCGCGTGGTTGAGGCCGTCGCGCCCATCGACTTGTCTTTGGCGCTGGTGTTTCTGGCCCATCTGTTTATCGGGATCAAGGGGATCGATCTCTACGGGACGGAAGAGCAGAAGCGAAAATATCTTTCCCGCGCTGCATCCGGAGAAATGATCTTTTCCTATGCCCTGACGGAACCCCTGACCGGTTCTGATGCCCGGCATATTGAAACCCGGGCGGAGCTGACGGAGGATGGCCGTTACTACATTTTAAACGGGACCAAAACTTATATCACCAATGCCAATTATGCCGGCGGGTTGACGGTTTTTGCCCAACTGAATCCTCAAAAACCAGGCTTTATGGGTGCCTTCATCGTGGAAACCGCCTGGGAAGGTGTGGAAATCGGGTCGGACATGCCGAAGATGGGGCTCAAGGCCAGCTCCACCGCCACGATACGCCTTAAGGATGTCCGCGTGCCCCGGGAGAATCTTCTCGGAGCGGCGGGAGCGGGATTCAAAATCGCCCTGACGGTTTTGCATTACGGCCGCATGGGACTTGGTGCGGCGTCCAAGGGTATCCTTGATCGGACCGTCCGGGATATGCATGACCGGGCACGTTCACGCCGTCAATTTGGTCAGCCGATCATCCGGTTTCCCCTCATTCGGGAGAAAATCGTCAAGGCCCAGGTCAATGCCTTCGTGATGGGAGCCATGAATGATTTTTCAGCCGTTTTGCTTGAAAAGAATCCCGAGGAAACGGTGATCGAAACCTCCCACTGCAAGCTCTTCGGGACGACCATGGCCTGGGAGTCCCTCTACGACGTGCTGCAAGTCTTCGGCGGGTCCGGATATCTGTCCACGCAGCCCCACGAGAAACGGATGCGCGATTTTCGGGTGACGACCATTTTTGAGGGGACGACGGAGATCCATTCCATCTACCCTGCCCTGCTGGGTATGAAACAAGTGGGAGACGCCCTGAGGAACCGGTCGGGTCCGGCCCGCCTGGGATTTCTGGCCGATGCGATGGTCGCGGTTTGCCGGCTGGCCGGCTGGCCTGCCGTTCCCCGTGACCCGGTCATGAAAAAGGCTTTGCGGGAGGCAAAAAAACTGGCGCGCATGATCGGTTTCCGTCTTGTTGTGGGCGTGTTGGTCTATGGCAAAACGCTGATTGAGCGGGAGTTCCTGCTGCGGCGGGTTACGACCCTCAGCCTTTATCTGTTCGGCATTTTGGCGATTCTCGCGGTGAAGACGCATGACGGAGGAGAAGTCGGCGGCCTTGCTCCCGGTGAACGGGAGCTGCTGTCCTGTTTCATTGAAGAAGCCGGACAGGCCAGAAAGGATCACAGGCGGTTTTCGGATTCCGCCAGGGAAAAGCGCGTCAACCGGGCGGACCTTGAATCCTAGCCTGCCGACAGGACGGCGTCTATGCCGGCCGGTCCGTTTTGGGAGGGATTCACTCCCGGAGAATCCTTTTCTTCACCGCTGACAGCCTGGACAGAAGTACGTTCCCCGTCCGCCCAGGGAGATGCGCGCAACGATCTCTCCGCAACGCGGGCAGGAAAGGCCGGCGCGTTGATAAACCCGCAGCTCGTTTTGAAAAGCCCCCTTCTGACCGTGAAAATCCCGCCAGTCGGAAATGCTGGTTCCGCGGCAGGAAACGGCTTTGTCCAGAATCGATCCGATGGCGGTCGTCAATCGGGACCATGCGGCCATGTCGAGAGAACCGGCCGGCCGTGCGGGATCGATCCCGGCCTGGTGCAGGATTTCACAGGCGTATATATTGCCGATGCCGGCAATAACGGACTGGTCGAGAAGAAAGGATTTAATCGGGCACTTGCGGTTTAGCCCACGGGCGGCAAGGAAGGACGGATCAACTCCCCCTAACGGTTCAGGCCCACATTTTGCGGGAGAAGTCCGTTCCCATGCGAGCGTCATGAAGCGGCGGGGATCAACGAACCATATCCTGCCATGGGGAAAGGCCATGACAGCCCGGGTATATCGGGGCCGCTCCGGTGCACCGTCCTGCCAAAGCAGCCTGCCTGTCATCCGAAGATGGACGCCCAGGGTCCGTCCGTCTTCCAGGGAAAGGAGCAGATTCTTTCCCCGGCGGGTGACGGAAACGACCCGCCGGTTTATCTCTGACGGGAAACCGGCCAGTTTGTCATCCAGAATCCGAATGGAAAGCAGGGACGTGCCCACGACCGTTTTCCCCATTTGACGGCACAGGGTTTCCACTTCCGGCAGTTCAGGCATGGCCAGGCCTCGTTTCTTGTTTTTCTCCGGGAGGCAAAGCGGATTATCCTTGTTTCTCCCGGGAATCGGTTCTCCCGGCGCCGATGAAAAAGATTGCAATCATGACTGTTATTCGATAGAGGGAATACCGGCTTTTATGCCATTTGTCAAAGAGGTTGTGCGGACCTACGAAATCCGCCGGGAGGACTCGATGCGATTCATACCAAGGGAAGAGAAATTCTTTGATCTGTTCGATGAGTTGGCGGACAAGATCGAGGAAGGCGTCAAGGCTTTTCTGGACATGCTGCATCATTACGAGGACCTCGATTCCCACCTGGCCCGCTTGAAAAGTATCGAACACGAAGCGGACGTCATCACCCATACCACATACGAAAAGATGCACAAGACATTCCTGACGCCCCTGGACCGGGAAGACATCTACGCCCTCGTCAACAAGATGGACAGTATCCTGGATATGACAGAGGCCACGGCGGTCCGCATGTCTCTCTTCCACATCGAAAAACCCGCTCCGGAAATTATTGAGCAGGCTGTCCTGCTGGTTGAGGCAACCCAGAAGGTCAAGGCCCTGGTGCGGGGTTTGCGGGATATGAAAAATGCGCCCCAGATCCTGGCGGCCTGCGTGGAAATCAACACGATCGAAAACCTGGGGGACACTCTCCTGAGAAACGTCATGGCGAAACTTTTCGAAGAGGAAAAGAATCCCATGGAACTCATCAAATGGAAGGATATTTTTGAACGTTTTGAAGAAGCCCTCGATGTTTGTGAGGATGTTTCCAACATCGCCGAGGGGATCGTGTTGAAGAACGGCTGATGCGCCATTAATCTTTTCCCAGCGGTTGCAGCCTTTATGAACATCAAGCGTAAAACACTGGTGATTTTGACGGTTGCCTTTCTCGGGTTGCTGTTCACCGTTTTAGTTCTGGCAAGGGTCCTTCTGTACGATAATCTGGAGAAAACGGAAGCCCGCATAGTCCAGAAAGACATGATGCGGGGCCTGATCATCCTGCAGAATGAAATGACTGTGCTGTCGGCGCTCGCGGGAGATTATGCCGGCTGGGACGACACGTATGCCTTTGTGAAAGACGGCAACCCGGCCTACATCCGGTCCAACTACGTGGATGAAACCTTTGCAAAGCAGCGCCTCAATATGCTTTTGATCATTGATCTCCAGGGACGGCTTGTGTACGGGACGGGTTTTGACCTGGAAAACCATCGCAAAACGATGGTTTCGCAAGCGATGCGCGATTATGTGCGCTCCGCCAGCCCCCTTTTAGGCCATTCCTATCCGCAAAGCGCCCTGACCGGTTTTCTCGCGTTGCCCGAAGGGCCCCTCATGTTTGCCTCCCGGGCGATTGTGACCAGCGACTACGGAGGGCCGATCCGGGGGACCCTGATCATGGGCCGTTTCCTCAATGCCGCCGAACAGCGACGGCTGTCGGAGCTGACCCGGCTGGATATTCATTTCCAGCCTGTCAAGTCTGCAGGTTCGTCCAGCGGCGCCCAGGTAATTCCTTTCGATGCGGACAACATGTCTCTCGCGTTTCGCCCTGTAAGCGACAAGCTCATCCAGGGGCAAACCTTGCTGCCGGATGCCTTCGGTCGGCCGGTTCTGGAAATGACCGCCAATATGCCGAGACTGTTTTGGGAACAGGGAAAACGTACATTGGCCTTCCTGATTACCGCCGTGTTCGGGGCCGCCCTGCTTTTTGCGGCCATCATTTATTTCCTCTTGGAAAGGTTAGTCCTGTCCCGGGTGAAGAACATGAATGACGAACTCCGCACTCTGGGAGCCGAACAGCAAACCGGCGGTCGTGTTTCAGCAAAGGGAAGGGATGAGCTGGCCCTTCTGGCGAGGAGCATTAATAATTTGATTTTGGTGATCGAAACCCACCGGGAAGCCATCCGCCTCGAGTCTGATCGGTATCGATCCGTCGTGGAAGATCAGATGGACTTTATCTGTCGTTTTAATCTTCAGGGAACGATTCTTTTTGCCAACGAAGCCCTTGGACGGTACCTGAATCAACCCCCGAACGCCCTCCTGGAGCGCAGCTTCTACGAAATGCTGCCCTGGGAAAACGACGGGGAAATCCGTCAGGGCATTGCATCCCTTGACGGCGGCATTCAGGTGAAAACCTTTGATGCAAGGTTGACTTTCCCGGGGAACCGCGAACAATGGCATCGCTGGACCGTCCGGGCCCTTCTGGGTGACCATGGAAAAGTCACGGAGTACCAGGCCGTGGGGAGGGACATTACGGAGGGGGTGATGGCCGAAGCGGAGAGGAAAGCGATGGAAGACCGTCTTTTCCAGATGCAGAAGATGGATGCTATCGGCACCCTGGCCGGGGGAATCGCTCATGATTTTAACAACATCCTGATGGGAATCGGGGGCTATGTGTCCCTGATGCTTTACGACATCGAAGCGAACCACCCCCACTTCCAGAAATTAAAGGCCATAGAGCAGCAGATCAAAAGTGCCGCATCTCTGACGCGGGATCTCCTCGGTTTTGCCCGGGGAGGTGCCTATCAAATGAGACCGACCGACCTTAATCACCTTCTGAAAAGAACAGGATCCATTTTCGGACGGACCAGAAAGGAAATCGAGATCCGCTATCGTCTGGTGGAAAACATCTGGATGGTGCAGGCGGACGCAGGTCAGATTGACCAGGTATTGATGAACCTCTTCGTCAATGCTTCCCAGGCGATGCCTGCCGGGGGCAACCTGTATCTGGAAACGCAAGCGGCGTTTTTGAAAATACCGACGGGATCGTATGTCCAGGTATCGGTTACGGATGAAGGTGTCGGCATGGACGAGGAAACGAAGGAACGGGTTTTTGAACCCTTTTTTACGACCCGGGATCGTGAAAAAAGAGGGGTCGGTCTGGGGCTCGCTTCCGTTTACGGGATCATCAGAAACCACGGCGGGATGATCAATGTTTATACGGAAAAGGGAGTGGGAACGACGTTTCGCATTTATCTTCCCGCCTTTGAACCCACCGCCTCCGACAGAGGCGAAAGGGAGGCCTTGGAGCAGCGCGTCCTTAAAGGGACAGAAGGGATTCTGGTTGTGGAGGATGAAGAGCTGCTCATGGATGTGGCGGTTAAGATGCTGGAAGTCATGGGCTATCGGGTCTTTACCGCGAAAAGCGGTGCAGAGGCGCTGGAGCGCTATCACGCGTACCGCAACGACATCGATCTCATCATGCTGGATATGGTCATGCCGGGGATGGGCGGTGAGGAAACATTCCGTAAGTTAAAGGAAATCCGTCCTGATATCAAAGTTATTCTCGCCAGCGGCTACAGCCTCAATGAGCAGGCGACCCGCATCATGGAAGGCGGGTGCTGCGCCTTTCTACAAAAACCCCACAATACCGTCGAGCTTTCGCGAACAATCCGGGATGTTCTGAGTCAGTCCGCGTAAGGAGACTGTGTCGCAATGCCTGAGGCGCCAGCCGAAGAATCTAAGTTTTTAACATTAAGGAATTATTAGATTCTTAAATTTGTTCAGAATGAGCACAAACGTAAAACAGATATTACGACACTGTTTCGAGACCTGAACGCCGCTTTTGGCGCTTCGGCCTGGAATGATAGAACCGAAGAACCCATTTCAGCCACCGGCCGAGATCCCTTTCGTCACACTACTGCAGGGAGGAACCGTATTTCGGTGCGGTATGCCCCTGCAAGGAGCCGCCGGCAGAACAGCACCGGGCAAAAGTAAAAGGAGGGCCCGAGAGAGGCCGGGCGATTTCGCACGGCGCTTCAGTTTGTGGTGATGCCGTATCTTGCGATGCCGGTGACGGCGGTTACCGATTTTTCCGGTACAAGCAGGCTTTCCGGGGTGATCCGGATACCGATCGCGTCAAGATCCAGCAGGGCATAAAAAATCTGCTGGTTTTCCAAGGCAAAGTCTCCGTATCCGGCGGAGTAACGACGGCTCAAAAGCTCCCGGCCTTCCCGGACCAGGGTTTGGCGATGATAGTCCATGAGCCAGTCGAGGGCCGCATCCGTCATTTCGCTTGCCGTTGCGTCATAAATTACGGTGCGACTCATCTGATCCTTCGCCAGGCTTTCTTCGATGGCTTCCATGATCAGCCCTCCCGCCGTTGCCCCCATGATCAGGACCTCGTCACATTCGCGGAGAAAAGATGCAAGACGGCGGCTGGCAAGGTGGACCCGGTCTTCGAGAGTGACCATCCCCTCTTCACGGGCTGTGATCGGCAGGCGTACGACCGATCCCTGCAGGGTGATCAGGGAGGAGGCTTCTCCGATCAGGTCATCCGTTTGTTTTTGCTGTTCCGGGCTGAGCTGGGTCACCGTGAGGCGGTAGCCCA
>CAYPKE010000072.1:0-11730 GCA_964411235.1 uncultured Syntrophales bacterium | reverse complement strand
ACCAGAAGATCGGTACCGCCAGCCATCACCGCCGCCTTGTTTTGATATTTCGTCAACATGTCCACCGCTTCGGGAATGCTTTGAGGTACCAGTAAATCGAATTCTGGCAAAATACGACTGCTCATACAATAACCTCCTTATGGTATTTTAGCCATGCTAAATGAGTTAGTTCGATGTTGATCAAGACCAGAGGTAGAGCCGAAATGGCCATACCACACCCCCCCCAACAACCTGACGATTTCACCTCCTCCCATTGCAATATGACGACGCCAATAAACAAAAAAAGCCATTTTCCGGAATGTTAGAAAATGGCTTTTGTGTTTGCTGTCTTCCCTGAGGAGCAATCTAGAGTATGCTTATTGCTATATCTTGACCATGCCTTGAGGCAAGGCAGGTTGGAAGTTGATACGATTGGATGTTGCCTGCTTTTCCCCGGATCGCTTGCCGTGTGAATCATCTTTGCACAGTTCCCCTGAGCGTTAAAGCATCCATAGTTGGTCGGTCATGGCTTCAATCGGCACCGTAAAAGCGGCTTTGAAGGTCGGAAAGCCGCTGCAGGACTTAATTACTGCATTTCCATCAGGCATGTCAAGGGAAAAACAATTCAAAAAAGCTATTTCTTGCTCCCGATAAGAGGAATTTAAAGAAAAAGCTTATAAAGGGTGGTGGGAACGCTCATGATTCGCGGACGGACCAACGCTCACCCCCCTGCCGTTCGGTATGGCGAAACATTCGCTTGCAGTCCGTCGCCGCCAAAAGCCACAGCATAAAAAAATCCCGCAATGATCATTATCCAAGATGCTCATGTCATTGCGGGATAATCACAAAAGTTGTTATCTGGCGGATTCTATATACTCAACAATGCGTTCGGCGATGGTTTTCACAACGTGCTCGAACTTGTCTACATCCTTGTCGAGCAATGTCATCCGGAAACCCGGCACGGAGGTGAAAAACGAGGTCAGGGGTACGACGCAGATTCCGGTTGCACCGAGAAGGTAATAAACAAACCGCTTGTCCAAGGGAATTTTATCATCCGCCAAGGCTTCAATATACTGCCTGATATCCGGATGCTCTATTTTTAAAGACTGCTTGTCGTTGAGCACCGATTCATTGAAGACCGCCGTCATGTAAAAAGCGCCGTTGGTCCGGTTCACGATCAGAAAGGGAACATCCTTTAAGATGTTGTAGGCGATGTTGGCAAGTTTTTCGTAATGCCTGACCCGGGATTCCAGGTATTTACCATACTCCGGATGATTAAAAATACGCGGGATGGCCACCTGGGGCAGGGTCGTCGAACAGACCTCGGACATCTTCTGGGTCAGAATCGCGTTGACATACCGGTTGAACACCTCGTCCCGGTGGGCGTTATAAACCTCCATCCATCCGCAGCGCGAACCGGGCCAGGGGAATTCCTTGGAAATGCCTTTCATGCTGATGCCCGGCACGTCGCCAATGACGTCGCAAAGCAGGGCCGACTTCTTGCCGTTGTAGGTGATGTTCTGGTATGTCTCATCCACGATGAGAAATAGGTCGTATTCCTTGGCAATCGCAACGATCTGGCGCAGCGTCTCTTCTGGATAAACATAACCGGTTGGATTGTCGGGATTGATGACCAGAATGCCCACGATCGAACTGTGGCTTTTGACTTTCTGCTCCAGTTCACGCAAATCAGGGGCCCACTTGTTGTATGGATTCATCCGGTACGTATTGGGCGGAAAGGATGCATGCAGCACTTCGGCCAGGAAATGAGTGGAATACGTCGGCTCCGGCATAATGATACGCGCATCCACACGAATCGCGCTGTAGGCCCGGGCAATCGCATCTCCCAAGCCATTGAAGAACAGGATGTCATCGGCTGTGACCTGTGCGCCTCCACGTCGGTTGACCCGCTCGACCAGAAAATCCCGAGTCGCGTTCATTCCCCGGGTCGGCGAGTAGGCGTAGGTCGAATCCTCATGCATGATCTCGCAGAGCACTTCTTTCATCCAATCAGGAATAGTTTCACCCTTCTGGATCGGGTCGCCGATATTTTCCCAGATCACCTCAATGCCGTATTCCTTCAGCTTGTTCGCCACGGCAACAATGCGTCTGATTTCATAGCTTAAGCCGCTTCCACCTTTTGCGATGTCGAATCTCATATGCTTTTCCCTTTGATTGGCTTATTTGTGCCTGGAACAGGTTATGCAAACAATTCCTGCGGTTTATATCTAAAAAGCCCGGTTTTGACCAGAAAAATCTTCAGTGTCCCCCCTAGACCTTGGGAAGAGGGAAGGGCACGCCGTCTTCTTTCTTTCCTTTGGCCATGCTTTGTGCTACAGTCACTCCATTTCCTGATATCGTAAGGAAAATCAACAGATGCTTACCGTCGCACAATTCCGATATGCCGCCGATAACCTTGCCTACCTGATCTGTGGCAGACAATCCGCGATGGCCGTCGACGGCGGGGCCGTGGAAGATATCTCTCGATTTCTGGAGGAAAAGCGCCTCCGGCTCCGTTATGTTGTCAATACCCATCACCATTACGATCATACCTCCGGCAACAATTATCTGGTCAAGCGGTACCAGGCCGAGCATATTTCCTGCGGGGATCTAATGCGGCAGGAAAGGGTTCTCCTCGACGGCGAACCGGTCCTGATTTATCCGACTCCTGGGCATACAATGGATTCACTTTGCCTGCACACGGGGAAAATTCTGCTTTCCGGAGACACCCTTTTCAACGGAACCATCGGCAACTGTTTCTCCGGCAGGATCGACCTCTTTTATGAATCCATCAAGAAACTCATGGCCCTGCCACCGGAAACAATCATCTATGCCGGTCACGATTATGTAAAGGATTCCCTCTATTTCGCCAGGAGGCTGGAACCGGGGAACCAGGACCTTAAACGCTTCCTGGCCGACTATGACCCGGACCATGTTTATTCCACAATGGCGGATGAATTGCGAATCAATCCGTACCTGCGTTTCAACGCTGAGAAAATCATCGACGTCCTCCACAACGAGGGGCTGCCTCGGGAAACGGAATGGGAGCGATGGCAATCCCTGATGACCCTGTAACAGGAGGTCTTCTGATGAGAGCAATGGTTCTTCCGCAACTTGTTTCTCTGCGGGAAAACTCAGAACCCCTGGAGAAGATGGATATTCCCTTACCGGAACCGGCAAGCCACGAGATCCTGATTCGTGTTTCGGCCTGCGGAGTATGCCACACGGAACTCGATGAAATCGAAGGCAGAACACCCCCGGCGTATTTTCCGATGATCCTGGGACACCAGATCATCGGTCGCGTGGTGAAGCAGGGGAAAACCGCAGGAACTTTCCAGCTCGGACAGCGCGTCGGCGTGGGGTGGATTCATTCTTCCTGTGGGGCCTGTCTTTATTGCATCACCGGCAGAGAAAACCTCTGCGCGTCATTCCAAGCAATGGGACGGGACGCTGCCGGCGGTTACGCAGAATACACCACCGTGCCGGAGGCGTCGGCCTTTCCGATCCCGGAATCCTTTTCCGATGAAGAGGCAGCTCCTCTGTTTTGCGCCGGCGCCATCGGCTATCGCTCCCTTTCCCTGACCAACCTGAAAAACGGACAAAATCTGGGACTCACCGGTTTCGGGGCTTCGGCCCATCTGGTTTTGAAAATGTCCCAGTTTCTCTATCCGGATTCCCGGGTGTATGTTTTCGCCCGCAACAAACGGAACCAGGCATTCGCCCGTGAGTTGGGGGCGGTTTGGTCCGGGGATATCACGAAAAGCGCTCCTGAAAAAATGCATGCCATCATCGACACGACCCCCGCATGGAAACCGGTTGTCGAAGCCATGAAAAACCTGGAACGTGGCGGACGCCTCGTGATCAATGCCATTCGCAAGGAAGAGGACGATAAGACAAGCCTGCTCACACTGGCGTATCCATCTCATCTTTGGATGGAAAAGGAAATCAAAAGTGTAGCCAACGTAACCCGGAGGGATATCCGTGACTTTCTCACCATTGCCGCGGTAATGAACATGCGTCCCCAAGTCGAAACGTATCCGCTCGAAAAGGCAAACCGTGCTCTCTGCGATCTTAAGGCCGGGAACGCGCAGGGGGCAAAAGTCCTGCTTATCGGACGATAAGAAAACGCCTGCCCAAAGAAAAAGCAGCAATGATATCAAATTACAAGGCCTTGATTCTTTGAGCCTGCGATTTTGCGTTGTTCTGAAAAAAGTCATTGACAGCGGACTGGATCGGCGGTATAAGCACCGCTAATTTATTGGAATGCCGCTTGTTCGCATGAAGCGGGGGAAAGCAAGAGTTGGATGTAAACATAATGGGAAGCAAAGTTGGCCACCATGCATTGTCTAAGGATGCGGGTGGTTTTTTCTTTCTGCTGCAGTTGTAATCCGACTTGAGTCTTGAAAACTGAAGAAAGGAGGATGCAAGCATGTCAGAAGGAAAAGTGAAGTGGTTCAACGATAAGAAGGGCTTCGGCTTCATTGAAAAGGACGAAGGCGGAGACGTTTTTGTTCACTTCAGCGCCATTCAGAACAGCGGATTCAAAACCCTGCAGGAAGGGCAGCGTGTGAGCTTTGACGTGGAGAAGGGCCAGAAAGGCCTGTCCGCCGTTAACGTTAAGCCTCTGTAATCATAATAAAACAAAAAAAGGACGCATCGTTTGTTTTCAACACGCTGATGCGTCCTTTTTTTATTCTGCCTGCTATACTCGTTTAATCCTCAAAAATCGCCCCGGTACTGGCCGACGTCACCAGTCTGGCATAACGGGCCAGGTACCCCGTCTTGATTGCCGGTTCGGGAGGAACAAAACCTTGCTTTCTCTTCTTGAATTCCTCATCGCTTATTTTCAGGGTGATTTTCTTGGCGGGAATGTCGATGGCAATCCGGTCGCCCTCACGGACAAACGCGATGGGACCACCTTCGGCGGCTTCGGGAGAGATGTGCCCGATGGCTGCGCCCCGGGTACCGCCGCTGAAACGGCCATCCGTGAGAAGAGCCACTGACTTATCCAAACCCATTCCGGCAATCGCCGACGTCGGCGACAACATTTCCCGCATCCCGGGGCCGCCTTTGGGTCCTTCATAGCGAATCACCACGATATCGCCCGGCTTGATGCGACCGCCCAGGATGGCGGCAATCGCAGCGTCTTCCCCGTCGAACACCCGGGCTGTCCCTTCATTGACGAGCATAGATTCCGCCACGGCCGATTGCTTGACGACAGCGCCATCCGGCGCCAGATTCCCCCGGAGAATGGCGATGCCGCCTTCCCGGCTGTAGGGCTGATCCAGGGGGCGAATGACATCGCTGTCCAGCACCCTGGCCCCTCGGATATTGTCTTTCAATGTCTTGCCCGTGACGGTCAGAACATCCTCTCGGATAACACCCAGCGCGGAAATTCTTTTGATGACCGCCTGAATCCCGCCCGCCCGGTGCAGATCCTGCACATGATGCGCTCCCGCGGGACTGATGCGGCAGAGATTCGGCGTTTTCCTGCTGATTTCATTAAACAAATCCAGATCCAGCCTGATTCCCGCCTCATGGGCGATGGCCGGAATGTGAAGGACCGTGTTGGTCGAGCAGCCCAGGGCCATATCCACCACCAGGGCATTCTTGAAAGCATCAAGGGTCGCAATGTCCCGCGGGCGGATCTGCTTTTTTACCATTTCCATGACCTTTATGCCGGCCTGCTTCGCCAACCGCCTCCGGGCGGCGTCCACCGCCGGGATGGTACCGTTACCCGGCAGACCCAGGCCGAGCGCCTCGGTCACACAGTTCATAGAATTGGCCGTGAACATCCCGGAGCAGGACCCGCAACCCGGGCAGGCACAGTCTTCCAGGGCCTTCAGTTTTTTAGGGGGCATCTTCCCTGACTTGACGGCGCCGACACCCTCAAAAACACTGATAAGATCCGCCGATGATCCATCTTCCCGGATTCCCGCCAACATCGGACCACCGCTTACGAAGACGGCGGGGATGTTGATTCGTAAAGCCGCCATCAACAGCCCCGGGACAATCTTGTCGCAATTGGGAATCAATACGAGTCCATCGAAGGGGTGAGCCATAGCCATTGCTTCCGTTGAATCGGCAATCAGTTCACGACTTGCCAGGGAATACTTCATCCCCGTGTGGCCCATGGCCAGACCGTCGCAGATGCCGATGGCGGGAAAAGCAATTGGCGTACCGCCGGCCAAACGAATCCCGGCCTTGACATCCTCGGCGAGAATATTAAGGTGGACGTGTCCCGGAACAACTTCGTTGGCGGAATTCACCACTCCGATCAAAGGGCGGACGATTTCCTCGTCCGTGTAGCCCATGGCCTTCAGCAGGGACCGATGCGGTGCCCGTTCAAGGCCTTTTTTCATTGCATCACTGCGCATATTCCCCTCCCACCAGGATGGACTCAACTCTTCTTTCTTCTTTCGGGGCGCAGCGCGCGGACCGCCGCCCCCGCCAGCCACATCTCGCTGTCCCGGATAGTCTCCAACTCCTTCTGCAGACGCTCGCGATAATCCGGTGAATTGCCCGCCTCCAGCACGATCCTGGTTTCCTCCCCCGTCAAAACACTTTTGTACAACTGATCGAAAACCGGCGCGACGGCGTCCCGGAACCGATTCTTCCAGTCCAGGGCTCCGCGCTGGGCCGTTGTACTGCAATTCGCATACATCCAGTCCATCCCGTTCTCTGCAACCAGGCGAATCAGGCTCTGTGTGAGTTCTTCCACCGTTTCATTGAATGCCTCGGAGGGGCTGTGGCCATTGGCACGCAGCACATTATACTGGGCTTCCATCACGCCGGCGAGGCAACCCATCAGCACGCCTCTTTCCCCCGTCAAGTCGCTGTATACCTCTTTTTCGAACGTCGTGGGGAAAAGATATCCCGAACCGATGGCGATCCCCACCGCCAGCGTTCTCTCGGTAGCCCTGCCGGTGAAATCCTGAAATACACCATAACTGGAGTTGATCCCGCTGCCGTCCAGAAAGTTCGTCCGGACAGTGCGTCCCGAACCCTTGGGGGCAACCAGGATGACATCGATGTTGGCAGGGGGAATGACGCCGGTCTGCTCCTTGTAAACGATGGAAAAGCCGTGAGAAAAATAGAGGGCGTCGCCTTCGTTCAGACAGGCCTTGATTTCCGGCCACATTTCCTTTTGCTGGGCATCGGAAAGCAGGTATTGGATAATAGTTGCCCGTTTGGCTGCCTCAAGGGGAGAAAACAGGGTCTCGCCGGGAACGAAACCGTCTTCGATGGCCTTGTTCCAGTTATAATCCCCTTCGCCGACGATAACACGGAAACCGTTGTCGCGCATATTCAGAGACTGACCACGACCCTGGATACCGTAACCGATAACGGCGATTGTTTCATCCTTAAGAACCTCTTTCGCTTTGGCTAGAGGAAACTCCTCCAAAGTCGTGACATCTTCCCAAACCCCGCCGAAATTAATTTTTGCCATTCTTTTCCTCCTTCTCAATAATCGATATCGATCTGTCTTCTAATTATTTCAAGTAATTACCCAAACCAACATTATTCCGGCGGGTGCCGTTCTAACGCTCGATGACGATGGTCCCCGTTCGGGTGTAGTCGACCATCCCCAACTCGGCCAGGTGAGACAGAATCTGGTCCATTTCATCCTTGTCCGCCGTAACCTCAAGGATCACGTGATTGCCATCCAGCCATACAACTTTCCACTTGTAACTGTCAATATCTACGGCCAGTTTTGACCGGCTCTCTTCGGATATTTTTATTTTTGCCAGGGTCAGTTCTTTCTGCACAAACCGGTCGGGATTGACAACATCCACCTGAATCACATCGATCAGCTTGTTGAGCAGCTTTTCAATCCTGTTCAGGGTGGCGGCATTTCCTTTGGTGGTCAGCACGATCCTGGAAGTCTTGTAGTCTGCCGTGGCATTGACGCAGAGACTTTCAATGTTATAGCCCTTCCCACCCACGGCTCCGGCAATACGGGACAAAACATCCGGTTCGTTTTTCACCAGAAGCGAAATGATGTGTTCTTTTTTTTCCATGATTTCTTCCTCTTATATAGTGATTTTAATCGCACTTACGCCAGGGACACAAAACCATTTCACTGATACCGGCTCCCGGTTTCACCATGGGATATACCTTTTCTTCCCGATCCACGTGGAAATCTATCAAAACCGGTCGCGGCGTCGCGATCCCTTCTTTCAGCACTGCTTCCACTTCCGCCGGCGAATCGGTCCGGAGACCAACCCACCCGTAGGCCTCGGCAAGTTTCACAAAATCGGGCTGATATGTCATATCGGTCTGGGAATAGCGCTTGTCGTAAAACAATTCCTGCCACTGCCGCACCATGCCCAGGTACCCGTTGTTCAGAAGAACCACTTTCACGGGCAGTTTATACTGCACCGCCGTAGCCATCTCCTGAATATTCATCTGGATGCTCCCGTCTCCGGCAATATCGACGACCAACCTGTCCGGCAGCGCGCACTGGGCACCGATGGCAGCCGGAAGGCCGTACCCCATGGTCCCCAAACCGCCGGAGGAGATGAAGGTGTGGGGCCGGTCAAAGTGATAAAACTGGGCTGCCCACATCTGGTTCTGACCGACTTCCGTCGTAATGATCGCCTCCCCTTTGGTCAGCTCATAAAGCTTTTCGATCACAAACTGGGGCTTGATGACCTTATCCGTCTGCTCGTAACGGAGTGGTTCCTGTTGTTTCCACTCCTGAATCCGGTTCAGCCAATCACGGTGCTCAGCGGCATCGACCTGAAAACGTCTTTCCTCGATGAGTTGGTTCAGGTGCCCGAGAGCCCGCTTTGCGTCGCTGACCATCGCCAAATCGACCGCCACGTTCTTTTCGATGGAAGATTCATCCACATCCACATGGATGATTTTGGCACCGGAAGCAAAGCAATCGATCTTGCTGGTGACACGATCGTCACACCGGGCACCGATAATGATCAGCAGATCCGTACTGCAGACCGACATATTCGCATAGTAGGTGCCGTGCATCCCCACCATGCCAAGCCACAGGGGATCCGTTCCGGGAAACGCGCCCAGGCCCATTAGGGTCCCCGTTACCGGAATCTGCAGTTTCCGGGCAAAGGCAACCAGCTCGGAGGAAGCTCCCCCAAGAATGATCCCACCGCCAATCATCAGAACGGGCCTTTTGGCTTGGCGAATCATCTCCAGAACCTGATCATAGGTTTCGGGTATCGGTTCATACGCGACTTCCATCTTCCTGCGCTTTGGCGGTTCGGGATCGAATTCCGTCTCCGAGGCCATCACATTTTTGGGCAGATCGACCAGGACAGGCCCCGGACGACCGGAGCGGGCGATCCAAAATGCCTTCCGCACGGTTTCCGTCAGATCATCAATATTTCTCACGAGAAAGTTGTGCTTGGTACAAGGTCGCGTAATCCCTGTGATGTCGCACTCCTGAAACGCATCGTTCCCGATCAGGTTCGTGGCCACCTGGCCGGTGAAGACGACCAGGGGGATTGAATCCATATTGGCCGTGGCAATACCCGTTACAGTGTTTGTTGCTCCCGGCCCCGATGTTACCATGCACACCCCGGTGTGACCTGAAGCGCGGGCGTAGCCGTCGGCGGCGTGGACCGCGCCCTGTTCGTGACGAACCAGAACATGGCGGATTTGACTCTTGTATAATTCATCATAAATATCGAGCACCGCGCCTCCCGGATAACCAAAGATGGTATCCACCTTTTCCTGCTCGAGCAATTTCATAAGGATCTGTGTTCCCTTGAGTTTCACGTGATATGCCTCCTCTTCATTTATTGTAATCTTTTCGTTCTGTCCGCCGATGCAAAACCGATCCGCAGACACCGGGCCCCGTTATCTTGAGTTCGTCAAAGGGACCCTGTCGCCGGTTCGGCTTCCCTCTAAAC
Organism: uncultured Syntrophales bacterium; assembly: GCA_964411235.1. GTDB lineage: Bacteria > Desulfobacterota > Syntrophia > Syntrophales > JAAYKM01 > JAAYKM01. Next base: position 1,867 of record CAYPKE010000072.1, on the reverse strand, counting down.
AAAAAAACCGCTAAAATTCTTCAGCGGCCTTTTGCAGACAAAAAACCGCGGCTCTTCAGGGGGACCGCGGCTGGTTTCTAATTTACTTTATTTATACTTCCGAGCTGCAGTCCCCTTGGATACGATAACCAAAGAAACCAAGCCCGGATAACGGCGCCCGTGGGCGCTACACTGACGGTTCATAACGGCTTTCTCATAAAGATTTTCGATTTTGCAAGCTTTAATACGATAGGATAATGGTATTGTCAACTTTTTTATTTCAGCCGGCATCGCGGATAAGGAGGCTTTTAATAAAGCCCCCCCCCGTTGCTGCGGTAAATCCCCTCGGGAAGGTGGTCCGGATTCATGTAAACGGCACTGTCAGGGATCGTCCCATCCAGAAACGCTTCAAAAATCGCCCCTTTCGTCACCGGACCGGCGGCGTAGCCGGTCTCGGGATCGATTCTGACAAACACAATCCCTTCCGGTGCCGGAAAGACTTCAACAGGATAGCTCTGAAGGGCCTTTTCCATGTAGTAAAGCCAGATAGGTGCCGCCGCCCTGCCGCCGACCTCTTCCCGTCCCAGGGTTTGTTCCTGATCATACCCGACCCAGACCCCCGTCACCAAAGACGGCGAAAAGCCTATAAACCAGGCGTCCCGGTTATCGTTGGTCGTCCCGGTTTTCGCCGCCACGGGTCTGCCAATACTCCTGACCCGCCTCCCAGTTCCGCTTTCGACGACGTCCTGCAGAACATAGGTCGTCAAAAATGCGATTCTGGGATCGATGACCTGCTCCTCAACAATTTGAGACTCTTCAAACACCTGGCCTGTCCTGTCGACAATCTTCCTGATGAAATAGGGTGCAACGCGCTTGCCGCCGTTTGCCAGCACCCCGTAGGCGCGCACCATTTCCTGCAAGGTAACGCCGGACGAACCAAGGGACAGCGAAAGGTTCTTCGCTAACGGCGAAGTAATACCCATATTGGTGGCATATGCCACGGCATAATTCACACCGATTTCCTGAAGAAGCTTTACGGTAACCACGTTACGGGATTGGACCAAGGCCGTCCTCAGGGTAACGGGCCCCAGGAATTTGCCGTCGAAGTTCCTCGGCTTCCAGAAACCGTCATCCTGGGACCGGTCTTCGAAAGATATCGGAGCATCAATCAATGTCGTCGCCGGCGTAAGGCCTTTGTCGAAGGCCGCCGTATAGATGAGGGGCTTGAACGCTGATCCCGGTTGCCGGTAGGCTTGTGTCGCCCGGTTAAATTCGCTTCTCCCGAAATCCCGTCCCCCCACCATCGCCCGGATAGCCCCGGTCTTCACATCCATGCAAAGCAAAGCTCCCTGAACGGCCTCCCTGGAGGCGCGACTCCGCCCTTCCAGCTCCGCCAATCCTCTTTCAATCGCTTCGTTGGCGCTTTTCTGCATGGCGATGTCGAGGGTGGTATAAATTTCGAGGCCTTCCTTATACAGCACGTCGCTGCCATACTTCCCCTGAACGTAGCGTCGCACATGCTCGACGAAATAAGGGGCGATCTTTTCCTTGGGGCGAAATGAGCGGAGCTGCATGGGCGTGCGCAGGGCATCTTCCCTTTGCGCCGGGGTGATGTATCCATCCTCAGCCATGCGGGTCAGCACATAATCCTGCCTTGCCCGGGCTTTGTCGTAGTGCAGAAACGGCGAGTAGGCATTGGGGGCTTTGGGCAGGGCGGCCAGCATGGATGCTTCGGAAAGGGTTAGGTAACGGGCGCTTTTGCCGAAATAGCCTTGCGCCGCCGCTTCGATGCCGTAGGTCCCGTGGCCAAGATAGATATAGTTGAGATATAGATTCAGAATCTCTTCCTTGGTCAGGTAGTTCTCCAGACGAAAAGCGAGGATGGCCT
>CAYPKE010000071.1:0-12176 GCA_964411235.1 uncultured Syntrophales bacterium | reverse complement strand
GCCTCGTCGGCGCTTTGGTGGCCCCCTGCCTGGCGGCCCCCTTCAGCCTCGCCAGGACAAGCGCGGCCTTCTCTTCTGTCCAGTGGCGGCCATCGGTCGGGTCAACTTCGCTTGCCCAGCCCAGGCCTTCTTCAACCCGCCGACCGTCTTTCTGGTAGCGAATTGAAAAATAACGATCCAGCTTTACGCCATGTCTGCGGTTCGCATGTTCCCGGTAACGAACGCCCTTAAATTTCGTGCTAAACCATGTCATGAAAGGCCCCCTTTATAAAGTCCGTGCGCCTGGCTGTCCCCATTCTGTCCCCACTTTGTCCCCATTTATGCCCTGAAATTATGTTTTCTTAAAGGGCGTCATGGGAAATATGCTAAGTCATATGTCGTTGATTGTCAAGGGTGTTTTGGAAATAAAAGGTTGCTATGGGAAAGGTAAAAATTAGGATTCCTAATCCGTGTGCCGCGCGTTCGACTCGCGCCGGGGGCACCACTTAAGGTTATGGTAGGCTTACAATACCTAATCCACAATTTGTGGCCCGTTTATCTCGCCTCATCCTTTCCCGGCATGAAGAACAGTGTCGTCCTTCCCTGCTGGATTTATGACAGAGGCCCGGGGGTTTATCCATCCGTGTTGTCCCTTTTGTACCGTTTTCCCGCATCCGCCGGGTCGAGGGTAACCGTCTTTTTATTGTTGCGTTCGTTTTCTTCCATGACCTTGCCGCTTTCGTCGATGCTGGCGGTTATCCTGGCCGGTTCCTGCAATTTAAGGCTGCTCGTATAGGCGACCTTCCCGCCGGAGCGCCGCAGCGATCTTTCCGGATCGATCACAGGCAGGGTGGCGCCGTCCCAGTTCTTCCCGTTGATATAAAGAACCAGGGTAACCGCTTCGGGCCCTTGCGCGTGCCATTTGGCCGGATTGACCGTCCCCTTGCCCTGGTTGGCCAGATGAACAACCACATTGCCTTCGCTGTTCAGGCGGATGTTTTCCACGACCAGGTCGGATTTCACTTCGGTTCTCTTTTCGACTTCCGGGTCAAGTTCCCAATCGTCGCCCGGATAGCGGATCATGATGGCGCCTTCGGCCTTGAAGGGAGCCATATTGCGAAAAATAGCCACGTACCGGCCGGCCGTGGCGGCCAGTTCCGGCATATCAACGGCGTGTTTGAAAGACTCACTGGTTCCTTCACGGCCCAGGGCGATGCATCCATGGTAATAGGCCGGGGGTTTTTCCTTTTTTCCCCAGCAGGGTCTTCATTCCCCTGACAAAACCCCGGATCTGATCGCCGGCCAGCCATTCAACGGGGTTGTACTTGTTGGCTTTACCGATCCACTGACGCCATTCTTCCGGTTTCATTTCCTTGAAGGCGCGGCCGTCTACGAGAATGAGCTGCAGAGGCTCGAAGTTCTGATTCTTGGGATCAGGGTCCAGGTCCCATGTTCGCACGTGAATAGCTATTTGTCCCGGTCGCTTCAGTTCGAAGGGATAGAACATCGTGTAAGGGTTGCCCTTCGAGCCGTCATAGAGGGTGAACGCCTTTTGGATGACGGCGTTTTCCGGTCCCGATGCCTGAGCCCCTGTAAACAAGAAAAACGTTAGAAACAATGCCGGCAAACAAGATAGCCATTTTCGCATGATGACCTCCTTGGGGTGTGTTGCCCTCTTCTTTTCCAGGTGTTCATGCCGCTAATCCCTGAGGGAAACCTGTGCCATCGTTCAGGGAGTCTCACGGATGGTGTCTTCAGACAGGGTCAGGGCGAATATTTTTTCCGCTTCGTAAAACATCTGCCGGACGGCGTAATCTTTCCCGGGGTACAGGTCAAAGACGATGCGGAAGGTCTGTTTCTTTTGATTCAGATATGACCTAATCCGCTGGATCAGGGTGCCGTTGACCTCGATTATATTGGGCAGATCCTTATCGATCGATGACACATTTTTAAAATCGATTACCAAACGGGGCCGGTCTCCCTTAATCACCTGCACATCCGGGTCCGCGAATCGGCTTAAAGCAAAAAAGACCTGTTCGCGGCTGTTTTCCTTCAGGATATAGCGAATCGCCCTGACCTCCAGCATTTCCGTTTCCCTTGTCGCACCCGGCGCCTCTTTGTCCGTGGCTGCAACGGCTTGGAGGCGCGGCGCGAAAACATAACCAAGCGCCCGGTCTTCACTCCGTTTCGTCTCGCCAAGCTCGAAAACGGCAACCCAGTTGTTGTCCGGGAAGTCTGCTTTAATTATTTTGCCGGCAGGCAGGGTGCCCTTCAGCTTTGAATTGACCGCGCGCTGTGCCCGGATATTGGTTTTTTCCGGGGCGATCATGATCTGTCCCCATTCTTCAGCTTCCAAGGTGATGGGATGAAAAAGCAGGCACACTGACAGAAGGATAAGGATCGTGATGGTTCCGGATGGCAACCTTGGAGCTTTTTTTTCTCTGGTCATGGTTCCCTCGCGAATGGCGGCTTCAGCAACCGGCAAAATGAATTTTAATGGAAAGTCCTGATACGAGCTTTCTTATATACGAGGAAAACCAATCCTGTCAATTTTCTTGCTTTGCCAGGTTATTGACGCACAATTCAGACTGGGGTCATCATGACTCAAACCCGACTTCATAAATAATGCCTCTTGCATTCCCGGACAGGATGTGCATAATTTGCGTCCATTGAATAGCCTCGGGGGGTAAAAAACGCAACCATCAGCATTAGATGAAACATCCATCGAACCGGGGGGTGCCGGCATGTCACGTTCTCAATTCCCGCACGCCTCGTTTAATCAATTCCCTTCTGACGGTTCCCCAGGCAGTAATCTTGCATGCAGAAAGTGATATGCAGGGGTTGCCGCTCCACTGACGGAGCGTTTAATCCCCTTGTTGGAAAGCGGCCGGATCAAACTCACATAATCGAAGCCGCTAAATTCGGCGTTCGGAAATTGACTTTTTCGGCGAAGGGAATAACCAGAAATCTTAACAGGTCAGGATGATCGATTTACATTGTCATATTCTGCCGGGAATCGACGATGGACCGGAAAACATGGAAGCCGCACTGGCGATGTGCCGCATGGCGTGCGAGGACGGCATCCGGATGATCGTGGCGACGCCTCATTGCGGCAACGGCCGCTACGTCAATGACGAAACATCGATTCTTCCGGTCTACGAAAAACTGCGCCGGCGAATCAGGGAGGAAAAGATCGGCATCGAGCTTCTGGTCGCGGGGGATATTCACATTCGTCCCGGCCTGGAGTCCTTTCTGGAGGAAAACAGGCGGCTTTGCCTCGGCGGCAGGTTTGCACTGGTCGAATGGCCGCCCGATATCGTTCCCCGGTTTATCGATGACTTCATTTTCCGGATGAGCCTGGCGGGGTTTGCCCCCATTCTGACCCATCCGGAGAGAAACCGGGCGATCCAGCGCCGCCCCGCTCTTTTGAAGCAATGGCTGCTGGGTGGCGGGTTGACCCAGATCACGGCGATGAGCCTGACGGGCGAATTCGGCCCCGAAGCGCGGGAAAGCGCCTTGGCGCTGCTGGAAAGGGGATGGGTGCATTGCGTGGCGACCGATGCCCATTCGACGGGACGGCGGAAACCCGTTTTATCCAAAGCCGCGGCCTTGCTGAAAGAGTTCATCGGAAAAGAGGACGCATCGCGCCTTTTGGTCGAGAACCCCCGGCGGATCCTTGCCGGTCGTCAGCCGCTGACGGTGTGCCGCGAAGACCTGGATCACACCCCTGAGCGTCGCGGAAGCTTTTTCCGGAAGTCTTTCCGGCTGGCCGATTTCTGTGGGTTCAGGTAAGTCGGGCCTCCCGTGCTTTGCAGACAGACCCCTCCTTGACGATGCGACGAGAAACATCCGGGTAACGGTATAACGGCAAAGCAGACAAAATCGAGCGGATCGGACCCATGGTATTGCAACAAAAAGTGTGACGGAAATCACTATAAATGTGTCGTGTGCCGATAAAGATTGACTTTTATCATTAGTATGTTAGTTATAGGCGGCCTTCATCGGGGGACCTTGTCGAAAAAAAGCCGAGAAAAGGAAAAGCTGAGAACGGTATAGGAAAAGACGCCTCTTTTTGCCGAACGCAGAGGAAAGAAGAGGGGTGCAAATGAACGCCATTCAAGGAGGATGCAATGAACAAGCGAACAAGCGTTTTGAAAAAGCTGATTATCAGCCTGATCGTCATGATGATTCTATTCGTTTCCGGTCCCGCCCCGGCGCAGGGTTCGGGCGCCACCCAGGGGAGTGTGGCCTTGAATCTCGCTTCCATTCTCGGATTGGGTGCCGCCAACGCGCATGAGGCGATCCAGGCCCTGTCATCTGTTGGGGTCATCCCGGAAGCGGGTTGGAATGCTGGCGCCGTTGTGAACAGCAATTTCATCTCTGCGCTTTATAATGCCGTTATGCTTGCCTTTAACATGGGCAAGATTTCTCCAAACGGCGGGCTGACAACGCCTTCCTCGCTGGTCGCGGCAGCCTGTACGGCAGCGAATATTCCCCAGTCCGAAGTGGTGGACGCCATCAAGGCGGCCGGAGGCAGCGGTGACGATGCCGCGAAGGGCGCCCTCTACGGCAGCTCTTCTACCGGCGGTACAGGGGACGCAGGCAGCTTCGGGCCTGCTTTCGACGGGTCCCGCCCCGGTTCGGGCGGCGGCGGCGGCGCGGTCACGCCGTCTCCCAACAGTTGAACTAAACAAGGATATCATACCGGAGGGGGAGATCGCAGAGCGACGGGAGCGTTGCCGGGTTCTTCCCTGTGTCCGTTACCACTATCTGGAAAGGTGATGTAAAATGAAAAAAACCTTTATCATTTCTTTCATCTGCCTCGTCATCGGTTTTTTTGTCACACCTGCCTGGTCCCAGGCGGACCCCGTCGGAAAGGGGAACATCAAGGTGGGTCCTCTGGAGATTCACCCCAGCATCAGGGTCACCGAAACCTACACGGATAATGTTTACCTGAGCTACGACGGCAGAAAAGATGAAAGCGACTGGATCACGACGATTTCCCCCGGCATTGCCCTGGTGCTGCCCCTGCGCCGCCACAGTATCAAGGCGGGTTATTACGCCGACATTCACCGTTACGCGTCCTTCGACGAGAATGACTATAACCGTCAGGTTGCCTTTGCCGCCCTGAATCTCGATTTCCCCGGTGGCTTGGCCGTCGAGGTCAGCAACCGCTTTACGGATTCGGAAGTGCCCCGTAAGTGGAAGAAGCAGACGGGTATTTCCGGCGCGGCGGATCCTTACCGCGGAAAACCCTATCAGGCCAACGATTTTCTGGCCAAGGCCAAATACAGCTTTGCCGATCGCTGGGCTGTCGCCGCCTGGTACAACAACTATGATTACGAGTACGACAAGCGGTACAACAATACGGGCGATTACGAGCGGGATCTTGTCGGCGGGTCGGTTTTTTACCGGTTCACGGCCAAGACCGAGGCGCTTGTGGAATACATCCACTCCAAGGTCGATTATCCGCATAACAAGATCAATGACAACAAGAACAACGCCGTCTATGTCGGCTTAGGTTTCGATCCCACGGCCAAATTGAGCGGACACCTGAAAGTCGGCTGGACGGAAAAGAAATATGACGAGAAGCGCAAGGACGACAAGGTCGATACGTTCTCCACGCGGATCGACCTGGCATACAACCTTTCCCCCTATGATGTGATCAAACTGAAGGCGTTGCGCACCATTGAGGAAGACATCGATACGAATATGCCCTATACGCGGGAAGACTATTCCATCGGCTACAGCCATATCCTCTCCCTGAACGAAAAGATCCGGCTGAACGCCGTTCTGGGTTACGGCAAAGACAAGTACGAAGCGAAGACGCTTGACACGAACGGTGCCCTGAAGAAACGTGATGAGGACATCTATTACGCCACACTCGGCATTGATTACGCCATGCAGCGCTGGCTCATGTGGAATGTAGCCTATACCTATCAGGAGCGGGATTCCAATTTCATCCGCTACGATTATGACGAACATCGCGTGTCTTTTAGTGCCATGGTTTATTTTTAGGGTTCAGCGAAGGTTGGTTGAAGATAACAGCGTATGGTCATCAATTTGTTAACATTATCAGGGGATATCGGCATCGGCCATGTAATTCGGAACAGGCACGTAGAAAAACAGGGTTCGTTTTGGGAGGATACGGGGGCACCTCTTATCCGGTTCGGCAGGCGTCGAGCGGGCAAGGCCCCTTTTTTTTTACTGGCCGTTTTCATGTTGGCTTTCTTTTCCTTTTCAGCAGCAAACGCCCAGGTTGAGGGGGACTATCTGATCGGCAAAGAAGATGTGCTGGAAATCGTTGTGTGGGGGCATGATGATTTGAAACGGACCATGCCGGTTTCCCTCGAAGGGCGCATCTCCTTTCCCCTGATCGGAGATATTCAGGCCGCGGGGGTTTCCGCGGGGGACCTGGCCAAAACGATTGCCGCAAAAATGGAGGAAGGGTTCCTGGTCAATCCGCAGGTTTCGGTTACCGTCAAGGAATACCAAAGCCAGCGCGTTTTTGTCATGGGCGAGGTGAACAAGCCGGGCACCTACGCCGTGACCCGCGAAAACAACATTCTGTTCGTTCTTTCCCAGGCAGGCGGCCCCACCAAGGATGCCGGCGAGGAGGTTGTGGTCATCCGGCCCAGCGCTCCCGTCGACCACGCCTTGAGTCTTGAGGAGGCGGAGCAGGCCCGGCAACAGATATTCAAGGTTAATCTCAAGGATGTCCTTGCAGGTGAAAAGAGCAGCAACATTGCGATCCGGGACGGGGATTCCGTTATCGTCCCGAAAATGCCGTTCTTTTTCGTCATGGGGGAAGTCAAATCGCCGGGCAAGTACAATCTGGAACGGGGTACGTCGGTCCTGATGGCCATCAGTCTCGGCGGCGGGTTGACCCCCAAGGCGGCGTCCGGCAGGACGCGTATAACCCGTGAAATCAATGGAAAGAAAGTGGAAATCAGGGCGTCCATGGAGACGCCGGTCCTGCCGGGAGACACCATTGTCGTTCCCGAAAGCTTCTTTTAATCAGGCTGCCCTATGCAAGAGAATACGAAAACCCATATCCTGGAGGAGGTTCATCTCCTCGATTACTGGCGCGTCGTCGTTAAGCGCCGTCGGCTGATCCTGGCGACGCTTCTGGTCATCCTGACGGCGGTGGTCATTTACGTCTTTACGGCAGTCCCTGTTTATCGGGGTACGGCCCAGATCCTCATTGAGCGGGCCAACCCGAATCTCCTGTCGCCTCAGGAAATGTTTGCCATCGACCCGTCGGGACAGGATTTCTATCAGACCCAGTATCGGATTCTCGAGTCGCGCGCCATTGCCCGGGAGGTCATCAAACGCCTGGATCTGGCCCGCCATCCGGAATACGAACCCGTGGCGCGCAGAGGCTTCTCTTTGCTGGCGCCCCTGTCGTGGCTCCGCGGTTCCACAACTGCCTCTGCAATGAGCCTGCAGGAAAGCGACACCCGCATGGTGAATGCCTTGCAGTCTCGCTTGAGCATCAAGCCGATCCGGAACAGCCGTATCGTCGAGATCAGTTTTGAGTCAACAGACCCGAAGCTCGCGGCAATGGGGGCCAATTCGGTGGCCCAGGCCTACATCGACTGGAATCTCGGCTTGCGCATCAAGAGCACCCAGTCCGCCTCGGGTTTCCTCGACGAGCAGGTCAAGCAGGCCAAGCAGAAGATGGAGGCATCAGAGCAGGCCATACAGCAGTACCGGGAGAAGTACGGCCTTACCCTCATGACCACGCAATCGGACGGGCAACGGCAGGCGGAAGACATCAGCCGCCAGCGCCTGCGCCAGGTGAACACCCAGCTTACGGATGCGACGAACCGTCGTATCGAGGCGGAAACCAAGTACAAGAAAGCACTGGAGCTGATGCGGACGCCGGAAACGGCGGACAGCATTCCGGAAGTCGTGATGAGCCCAATCATCATGTCCATGAAGGACAAGGAAGTGCAGCTGGTGCGCGAGAAGACGGAAAAAGCCGGTCGGTTCGGCCCCAAGCATCCCGTGATGGTGGCCCTGGACCAGGAACTGGAAAATCTGCGCAAGCTCAAGCGCCAGGAAATCGTGAATATCGTCAACGCCCTCAAGGCAAATTTTGAAGTTGCCTCGCGTCAGGAGGGAAGCCTTCTGGCAGCCATGCGCTCCAGCGAGGGGGAAACGATCAGCCGGGATAAAATTGCCATCCAGTTCCAGGTGCTCCAGCAGGAGGCGGAATCGAACCGCCAGCTCTATGACCTGCTGCTCAAACGCCTGAAGGAAACCAGCGTTACGGAAGAAAATCGCACGGTGAACATTCACGTTGTTGATGCGGCGGAGCAGCCCCGCGAGCCCGTGAAACCGCAGAAAGCCAAGGGCCTCATGTTTGCCCTGGTGTTTGGTCTCGGTTTGGGGGCCGGTGCCGCATTCTTCACGGAATATCTGGACGACACGGTGAAAAATCCGGAAGACCTGGAGAAATACGTCAATGTTCCCTACCTTGGCTCCATCCCCCGCTTCGATCTGGATGAGGAGGGAAAGGTCGCTTCAGACCTGATGGTCCTGGAAAATCCCAAGTCGCCGATCAGCGAAGCCTATCGGGGGTTGCGCACGGGGATCCTCTTTTCCAGGCCTGACCGTTCGCCGAAAAGCATCCTTGTCACCAGTGCGGCCGCTTCGGAAGGGAAGACCCTCACCTGCGTCAACGTTGCCACGGTCATGGCTTTCGCCGGAGAGCGGACGCTTCTGGTCGATCTGGACATGCGGCGTCCCCGGACGCACAAAAGCCTTGCTATGAAAAATGACCAGGGCATGTCGAATATCCTTGTTGGCGACGGCGACTGGCGGTCCGTGGTTCAGGAAACCAAGGTGACCAATTTGTATTTTATCTCTTCCGGTCCGATCGCCCCGAATCCTGCTGAGCTGATCGCTTCCGGTAAGATGATAACCCTGATCGAGGAATGGAAAGCATCCTATGACCGGATCATTATCGACTCCGCACCGATTTCGGCGGTGACGGACCCGGTTCTCCTGTCGCGCCTCGTTGACGGGACGGTCCTGGTTGCCCATGCGGGTGTCACCAGCCGGCACGTTATCGCCAGCGCTATCAGACAGATTCACGACGTCCAGGGGCGTGTCCTCGGGGCCGTTCTCAACGACATCGACACATCGCACGACGATTACTATTACCACTATCACTATTACCGTCACGATTACTATGGTGAGGGTTGGCAAAAGAAGAAGGACAAGGCAGGGAAATTAAACCGGATCATGAAGACCTGAGGTATGGCGGGCCGGGGTGACAAAAGGAATGTCATTCGGGCGCCCTGGTAGAGTCATATTTTATTTCCATGTCAATTCGAAGAAAGGCGGGAAATCTTCATTCACTTTTCTCTCTTTTACAAGCGTGAGAAGATTTTTTTGAATCTGGAAAAGCGTCAGCTATTGCTCTTGTTGCCCTATGTCGACACCGGGAGCAAGAAGTATCTGATGTTCCTGGTGGCGGCGAAAAAAGGTAACGGCATAGGAGCAGGAGGGAATGACCTTTTTGCCATTTTGGGCGGCATATAAAACAACGGCCTTCAGCAAAGCTTCGGCGATACCTTTGCCGCGAAGGTCTGAATGGACATAAGTGCGAAACACATCCATTGTTGCGCCTTTATCTTTTATTTCATGTTCGACGACACATCGGTGCCCTTCAACGTCGCAAAAGAATATGCCTTTTGTCTCATTGTGGGATATTTTTAAATCCCAGCTTTTCTCTCCAGTTTTCATATCACCTCAATGTTTTTACTGTCGTTACATTAGGATATGCCATGCAGATACAACAAAAATGGTCTTCCTTAAAGTGCCAAGAGTAAAAAAGGACTTCTTGGATTGCTGCTGAACATTCAGGGCTGCTTAAATTTCTTTTTTAGAAGTTCATGGTGGTACGATCCCTCCCGGAGCAGTTTAACATTGCAGTCTGGACACCTTTCCTCTTGGCATGGAATACCTCGCTTGTGCGCTATTCGATTTCCGCATTTTGGGCAGATACAGAAGCCGAAAACGCCCATGTCATGCCTGTGCTCTTGATTCATGATTACCTCTTAGAATGATAATACTTGACATATTCAAGGATATATTTGCTATTCTTTCATAAATTTAAACTTATTGGATGCGGCCGCGCACAATGTCAACATTTTTAGCACTGCAGATTCTTTATAAATCGGCAATGGAATAAACGCAAGGAGTATGAAATGAATGTCAAGACAGCTGAGTTAATTTACTTCTCACCGACCGGAAACACAATGCAAATTATTGAGGCGATATCACAAGGAATTAATTTTACAGTAGCAAACCGCATTAATCTGACATCCAAAAATATCCAGATCCCAAGCTCATCAGGAGTTTCTTGTGATCTTGCCATAATAGGCGGGCCTGTCTATGCGGGACGCCTTCCCGAGGCAATGGTTTCAAGGTTTCGGTTAATCAAGGGCGGCAAAGTTCCGGCAGTTATTGTCGTGACCTTTGGAAACAGAGCTTACGAAGATGCACTTCTTGAATTACAGAATCTGGTCATGGAGGCTGATTTCAAACCCATCGCCGCCGCTGCCTTTATCGGTGAACATTCCTTCTCGACAAAAGAATTGCCTATAGCGGTTGGGCGTCCCGATAGTGAAGATCTGGAGGAAGCAAGAAAATTAGGTATGTTGATTCGTGACAAAGTTTTGACTGCAGCGGATAGCGATCAGCTAAGCTTGCCGCAATTGCCGGGAAATTATCCGTACAAGGAAGCAGGATTATTTGCTGGTATCATACCATCTGTAAGTGAACACCTATGTACAAGGTGCATGACATGTGTGTCAATCTGCCCAACGGGTGCGATTCAAGAAGATAATCCACATATAACAGATGAGAATTTGTGTATACGGTGTGCCGCATGTGTCAAATCCTGCCATGTTAATGCAAGGATAATGAATCACCCGAAGATCAAAAAAATTGCAGAATATTTAAGCGCGAACTGCAAGGAGCGAAAGATGCCGATGATATATCTTTCATAATTCACTTTTACCACTTCCGGTTTAAGGAAATATATGACCAACGGACCGGGCCTTTCATTTTGAGAGAGAAGCAGCCATGTCAACCGCCGGGATCATTCAGATAGAAGAGCAACATGCTCCGCCGTCTTCTAAGCTATATCCGCTGAGGTTATAATAAAGGTGATTCGGCCCCGGGGCTCATGCATAAATGGATGAGGAGATGCCTGAGAATGATCGTCGATGCAAGCGGCCAGGGATTCCTGAAGGCGATTGCGTTCCACGACGAGAAACAGCCGATGACGAAAGGAGGCATGCCAAACCGTCAGCAAGATCCAAAGCAAACTGCCGCTCCCCATTCCGATTGTCTGTCGTGATTTCAAACCCCGTTCTTTATTTGTGCGCCGAGCCAGGCGCCGTACACGAAAAGGGGTATAAATCCCAAAAAAGCGCTGACGGGAAACATCAACAGCTGTCCAAGACCTTCTTCGGCAAAGCCAAGACCTGCGGCAACGAGGTCGGAAACCAGCAACCCGACCAAAGACATCAGGCCCCCGATTAGAAGCAATCCAATGATGCATCCTAAATCCGGGATGAAGTCGATACGCTCCATGGCAATGCCGGGCTTGACGGGGCCAAGCAATCCCAGAACAAAAACCAAAGCTATGCCTCCCAGCACGATTGTTTGCAGGGAATTGAACCGGCCAAGAATGGGAAAGAAAGCCAAGACCAACGCAACAATCACCAGAACGCCTATAAGCTCGAGTAACGTCCCGGGCGTCATCACCAACATTTTCCATGGGAGGCCCCATGCAGCATCATCCGAGAAACCCAAAATTATGGGGGCGAGCGTCAGGACAAACAGGGTTATTGCCGTTACCTGCAAAAGGGGAAGAAGAATCATACTGAAGCAACCAAAAGCGGCACTTCCCCCCTCGCTTCTTTCCATCGTTGCTCCGATGATGGCCATGGGAATGCAGAAAACGGCGAGGTATCCAAGTGTTGCCGCATAGGTCTCCCAGTAATCGAAAACGTCGATACCGGCGATCACCGAATCCAGAAACATCGCTGCCCTCCTTTAACAATAAGCATTTCCTGAAGTTTTAGCCATCCTGAAACTGAGATCGTTTCAAACGTTTATGGTTATTACCACGGCAAATAAATATATAAATATCTTTTATTTTGTGATAAACGATA
>CAYPKE010000070.1:4583-12376 GCA_964411235.1 uncultured Syntrophales bacterium | reverse complement strand
CCAGGTCCTGTTGCGGAATTCCAAAGATCAGATCGAGGCCGAGATGTTGAAAGCCCGCCAGACTGGCCATTTCGATGGCTGTCCTTGCTTGCCTTGCGTTATGGCGTCGGCCGAGAAATGTCAGCAGATGATCCTGGAATGATTGGACACCAATATTCAAGCGATTAACACCCAGATCACGCAAGAGGCTTAAAAGGCTACAATTCAGGTCGGCGGGGTTCACCTCAACGGTGATTTCCGTCCGGCCCGTAAATGAAAAGCATTTGCGGATGCTTTGAAATAGCGTCTCCCAATGAGCGCTTTCCAGTATGGAAGGTGTGCCGCCGCCGATGTAAAGGCTTTCAAAAAGGGGGAATGTTGTGCGGCGGGAAATCATTTCTCTGGCTAGAGCGTGGAGATAAACATCCACCGCTTCGATATCCGTGGCTGAATAAAAACTGCAGTAAGGGCACTTTGTCTTGCAGAAAGGAATGTGAACATAGAGACCGGGAAGGCGATTCTTCATGGTTGTCGCTTCTTCTTGCCGCATCGCAACGATCAGTCGCTATTCGTCTTTAGTACTGCCAGAAACGCGCTCTGGGGGATGCTGACCTGGCCGATCATCTTCATCCGCTTTTTTCCTTTTCTTTGTTTTTCGAGAAGTTTTCTTTTGCGGGTGATGTCGCCGCCATAGCATTTGGCCGTTACATCCTTGCGGAATGCGTTAATCGTGGAGCGTGAGACGATTTCTCCACCGATCGCGCCCTGGATGGCGATCTTGAACATCTGTCTTGGAATTTCCTCTTTCAGGCGTTCACAGGCCTGAACGCCCCGCGACCTGGCCCGTTCGCGATGAACAATTTGCGAGAGCGCATCGACCTTCTCCCCATTGACAAGAATATCGAGAAGAACGAGGTTGCTTTCGCGATAATCGATGAGGTCGTAATCAAAGGAGCCGTAACCCTGCGTGACCGATTTGAAACGGTCATAAAAATCATAAATGACTTCAGCCAGGGGCATCTCGTAGACCAGTTCCGCCCGTCCGGGACTTGTGTAATTGAGCGTCGAATTGGTCCCGCGTTTTTCCATGCAAAGTTTCATCACCGTGCCGACGTAACGTTCGGGCAACATCATTGTTGCCCGGATGTAAGGTTCTTCGCCTTTGGCGATCGACATGGGCTCGGGGTATGAAGAAGGGTTGTCAACATAGAGAACAGTACCCTCCTTCAGGGTGAACCGGTAACAGACACTGGGGACGGACAGGATAATGGAAAGGTCGTATTCACGTTCCAGCCTTTCCTGCACGACATCCAGGTGCAGCAACCCCAGAAAACCGCAGCGGAATCCCTGCCCGAGGGCGACGGAGGAATCTTTCTGATAAATGAAGGAAGCGTCGTTGAGCTTGTACTTATCCAGCGCGGCGGCCAGGTCTTCATAGTCGTCGGAGGCAATGGGGTAAATGGATGCAAAAACGACCGGTTTAACTTCCTTGAACCCAGGCAGGGGTTTTGCGCAGGGACGGTTTTCGTGGGTGATTGTGTCACCCGTACGCACATCGGATACGGTTTTGACGCCGGCAATGATATAGCCGACCTCACCCGCGGTGAGCCGCTCCGCCTTCTGGCGTACGATGCGGAAATGGCCGACCTCTTCGACCCTGTAGGTTGCCTGGTTGTGCATGAAGGAGATGATATCGCCGCTTTTTACGATGCCTTCCATAATGCGGCAGTGGATGACGGTGCCGCGGAATGAATCGTACTTGGCATCGAAGATGAGTGCAGCCAATGGCGCCTCCGGTTTCCCCTTCGGTGGTGGAATTCGCTCCACGACAGCTTCCAATATCGCTTCAATGCCGATCCCCTCTTTGGCCGAACAAGCGAGGTGAAGATCATCATCAAGCCCCAGTTCGGAGTCGATCTGTTCGATGACCCGTTCCACATCGGCGGAAGGCAGATCGATTTTGTTGATGACCGGGATGATTTCGAGGTTGTTTTCCATGGCCAGATAAAGGTTCGCAATGGTCTGGGCCTGGACTCCCTGGGCCGCATCGATCAGAAGCAAAACCCCTTCGCAGGACGCCAGGGACCGGGAAACCTCATAGGAAAAGTCCACATGGCCGGGGGTGTCGATGAGATTAAGGGTATAGTCGTTTCCGTTTTTACTCCGGTATGGCAGCGAAACCGCTTGGCTTTTGATGGTGATCCCACGCTCTCGCTCAATATCCATATTGTCGAGAATCTGATCCTGGAAATTACGGTCCTCAACAACGCCGGTATATTGAATCAAGCGATCCGCCAAGGTTGATTTGCCGTGGTCGATATGAGCGATAATACTGAAATTGCGTATGTTTTTCATAGGTTGACGGAAGGCGGCCTGTCCGTAATTCTTAATGCCCTCACTAAAGAGAATTCGTGGAATATACAAAGCCCTCCGTATTATGCAGAGGGCTTTGACGTTTTAAATCGTATGGGACGTTTTACTCCAACATCTTGAGCAGGGCGTCAGATACTTCTTTCACCCCAGGGAGACCGTCCACTTCCAGAATGTTCACCTTTGATTTGTAAAAATTCACTGCCGCCAAAGTGCCTGTTGTCGTATCGTAGTAAATGCCGTGACGCTTGTCGATGGCTGCCTCGTCCTGATCATCGGCACGGGCGCTCAGTCTTTCATCACCGCAGACCCGGCAGACGAGTTTGCCGTCCTTTTCAGACGGCTTAATCGCATCGATAAAGATGTTGTTGGGGTGGTTGTTATCCGTTGCGCAGAGGCGGCGACCCATGATGCGCTTCTTGGCTGTATCACGATCCAGGACGATTTCAATGACATTGTCAAGCTTGATATTCTTGGAGGACAAGGCATTCCAAAGGGCCTCGGCCTGGGCCAGGTTGCGAGGGAAGCCGTCGAGGAGCCAGCCCTTGGCGCAATCTGCTTCCTGCAGCCGGTTGAGAATCATGGGAATCGTGATGTCATCGGGAACCAATTCGCCCTGGTCGATGAACGCCTTGGCCTTTTTGCCCAGCTCGGTTCCTTTGGAGATGTTCTCCCGGAAAATGACGCCTGTTTCAATGTGGGGAACCCCGAACTTCTTCTGGACCACTGCGCCCTGTGTTCCCTTTCCGCTGCCGTTGGGGCCGAAAATTAGAATATTCATTTCCAAAACTCCTTTCCAAGGGGACGTTAAAATGGTCCTTCTTATAATGGATTGTTGGCCTTTTGGCAATCGAAATTCGTGGAAATTCGTGGCGGCAGCCACAAATCCCGGATCAGTGTCTGCAGGTAGGGGGGCAGGAACTGGCGGAACAGGAGCTGCAGCCGCCGGTTGAGGTATTTCCGATTTTGCCACCAAAGACAGACATCATCTTTTCAAGTTTCCTTGATTTGCATTTGGGACAGACCAGGTTTTCTTTATCATTAGGGGACAAACAAAGATATTCAAAGCGGTGCCGGCATTTTTTGCACTCATATTCATAAATGGGCATATTGCTTACTTCTAAAAATCTTCATTATGTTGATAGGATGATAGCGGTTATCAATGACTCTGTATCTGTAAGTGAAAACGGGTTTTCTGTCAAGAAAACGTGATCATGCCAGATTAGAATACAAGGTTTCCAGCGATGAACAAGGACGGGTATTATCTTCTCGGCACAATGGTTTTGCCTAAAAAACGGTTGACTAACGCCGGGGGACATATTAAGGGTCTGCAAAGGAACAAGCACTCGGGATAATTCAGCGGTTGACGACAAAGAAACTCTACATTCAGACATTCGGCTGTCAAATGAACGTCCACGATTCGGAGCAGATCGTGGCGCTGATGAAACCTTACGGGTATGAAGAAACGGACCGGGCATCCCGGGCGGATGTCGTCATCGTCAATACCTGCAGCATCCGGGAGAAAGCCGCCCAGAAAGTCTATAGCCAATTGGGGCGTTTCTCTTTGCTCAAAAAGGAAAAACCAAACCTGATCATCGGGGTAGGCGGGTGCCTTGCACAGCAGTACGGGAAAAAGATACTGCAACGAGCGCCATTTGTCGATTTGATTTTCGGCACGCACAATAATCATCTTCTTCCGGAGCTGATCGCCAAGGTGCAGGCAGTTCGAAAAACGGTCGTCGAGACGGCATTTCGGGAAAGGGTGCCGTCAATAGGCATTCACGCCCATCCGCAAAAAGGTGTGATCAGCGCCTTTGTCACGATCATGCAGGGCTGCAACAATTATTGTTCTTTTTGTATCGTCCCTTATGTGAGAGGGCGTGAGGAAAGCCGTGAACCGGAATCAATCCTGGAGGAAGTCCGTTTTCTGGCGGAAACGGGAATAAAGGAAATCACCCTTCTGGGTCAAAACGTCAATTCCTACGGGAGGAGTCTGGGGCAAGGCCTCAATTTCCCGATGTTGATCAGGGCAATTGACGTGATCGAAGGGATTGAAAGAATTCGTTTCACGACGTCTCATCCCAGGGATCTTTCAGATGAACTGATTGCCTGTTTCGGCTCTGTAGCAAAATTGTGCGGCCATATTCACCTGCCGGTGCAATCCGGTTCAGATCGGATTTTAAAGCGGATGAATCGCCATTATACACGGACAGATTATCTGGAAAAGGTTGATAAATTACGCGCAGTCTGTCCCGGTATCAGCATCACCTCCGATATCATAGTCGGGTTCCCCGGCGAGACGGAATCGGATTATGCGGATACCCTGGATCTGATGAAAAACGTCAAATTTGACGGCCTGTTTTCTTTTCAGTATTCAGAGCGGGAAGGTACTGCGGCTGCAACATACAAAACCAAGGTTCCGGAATGTCAAAAAAAGGAAAGGCTCCGGGCCTTGCAACTTCTTCAGGATGAGCATACACTGGAAAAAAACAGGGCTCAGGTGGGGCGGATTGTCCCTGTTCTGGTAGAAGGATTCAGCAGAAATTCCAAAGCGGAGATGAAGGGCAGAACGATGACCAACCGGATCGTCAATTTTCCCGGTATCTCGGCATTGAAGGGACAGACGTTGCCGATCAGGATAAAAGAGGCCTATCTTCACTCCCTTCACGGAGAAAGGCCTGAAGGTTCAGAGGAGACGTGATGTTTATAGAAATGAAGGTATCCGGTCTGACGATTGATCCCATTACGGGAACGCCCATCGTCATTCTGAAGGACCTCCAGGAAAAAAAGGCCATCCCGATTTGGATCGGCATCTTCGAGGCGAGTGCGATTGCCACGGAGTTGGAAAAGGTGAAATTTTCCCGGCCCATGACGCATGACCTGCTCAAAGAGGTACTCGGGACGCTTCAGGTGACCCTGGTCCGGATCGAGATCCAGGATCTCCGGAACAATACGTTTTTCGCCAGCCTTTTTCTGGAAAAAGGCGGCCAGATGCTGGTTGTTGACGCTCGTCCCAGCGATGCGATTGCGTTGGCGTTACGTATGGGTTCGCTGATTTTTGTTGATGAAAAAGTCATTGAGAAATCAAGGAATGTCGATTTTGAAATCAACCTTGCCGAAAAAGACAAGCTTACGGACGAAAAACTCAAAGAATTTTTGGAAAATTTACCCATCGAGAATTTTGGGAAGTATAAGATGTAAATCAAGTAGTGAATTGCCAGGCAAGGCCCGCGAGAGCATAGTCCGATTTTGCTTTTCGCGGTTTCTGTTTTTGGAGGAGCAAAGACAATTCAGGACGCGCAAGGGAAAAGGGTTTTTTGACCATGATATTGCAGAAACAGATAGATGATTACATCCGCTATCTGGAAACGGAAAAGGGGTATTCCGAAAACACGCTTAAGAGTTACCGCTCCGACCTTTTGCAGTTTCGAAGCTTCCTGGAGCAGAACAGGTGGTCTCTTCAGCCCGTACAGGATGGGAGCGTGCCTCATATCGATCCTCTGGCAATTCGAAAATACCTTTTCCAGCTTCACCGGGAGCGGAAGAAAAAGACGACGATCGGACGAAAAGTTGCCGCCCTGAAGACTTTTTTCAAATTTCTGGTCCGAAAGGGATTGGTCGAGAAAAACCCGGCTGAGTTCATCCAGACGCCCAAAAAGGAAATGCACGTCCCGACTTTTCTTACGGTCGAAGAGATGATGGCGTTGCTTGGACAATTTACAGAAACTGGGCCTGACGATGAGAATCTCCGGAACCGGGCGATGCTGGAATTACTTTACTCTTCTGGAATCCGACGGGCCGAATTGATCGGACTTAACGAAGGGGACATCGACTTTGAACAGGCTCTGGTCAAGGTAAGAGGAAAAGGGAAGAAGGAAAGATACGTGCCCGTCGGAGCTGAAGCGCTGAAAAGCATGAAGGACTATATGGAAAGGGGGCGCAAGATAGACGGCTGTTCCGGACAAAACCAACCCTTCTTTACCAACCGCAAGGGGCAGCGGCTGAGTGAAAAAATGGTTGCCAGGATTGTGGACCGCTTGGCGGAAATCGGTGGCGTTCATCGGAAAATCAGTCCCCATGTGTTTCGGCACACCTTTGCCACGCACCTTCTGGACGGTGGTGCGGACCTGAGGGCAATCCAGGAAATGCTCGGTCATGAAAGCCTTTCCACGACGCAGAAATACACATCGGTGAGCCTGGCGAAGCTCATGGAAATCTACGATATGGCCCATCCGCGCTCTAAAAAGGAAAGAGACAAGACAAAATAGCCGGCACAACGGCGGGGAGAAGAGAGTATGCAGATCAAGGGGACTACTATTGTGGCTGTTCGCAGGCAGGGCAAGGTCACCGTTGCCGGAGACGGACAGGTGACGTACGATGTAACGGTACTGAAGCATGGCGCACGGAAGGTGCGCAGGCTTTATAACGATCAGGTTATCGTTGGTTTTGCCGGGGCAACAGCGGATGCCTTTACTTTGTTTGACCGGTTCGATCAGAAATTGGAGCAGTATAACGGAAATCTGCTCCGCGCATCCGTCGAATTGACGAAAGATTGGCGTACCGACCGGGTGCTGCGGCATTTGGAAGCCCTGATGATCGCCGTGAGCCGAGAACATTTCCTGATCATATCCGGCAACGGAGACGTGATCGAATCGGACGACGAGGTGATGGCCATCGGATCAGGGGGGCCTTATGCTTTGGCGGCCGCCCGGGCGCTGACGCGTCATTCCGATCTTTCGTCATCGGAAATCGCCTCGGCGGCAATGAGAATAGCCGCAGAGATTTGCATTTACACCAATGATCGCATCACGATTGAAGAGTTGGATCTTGCGGCAGATCCGGTGTCGAGACAAAACGATGCGAAGGGAAGAATAAAAGGACTGAAAGGTTGACAGACATGACAACGAATGAATTGACGCCCCGCATGATCGTGGAGCGCCTGGATTTGCATATCATCGGTCAGGGGGAAGCGAAGAGGGCCGTTGCCATCGCATTGCGGAACCGTTGGCGCCGACAGAACGTGCCGGAAGACTTGGCGGATGAGATTTCACCGAAAAATATCATCATGATCGGCCCGACGGGGGTCGGCAAGACGGAAATTGCCAGGCGCCTGGCGAAACTTGACAACTCCCCTTTCTTGAAGGTTGAAGCGTCAAAATTTACGGAAGTCGGTTATGTTGGACGGGACGTCGAATCCATGATCCGGGATCTCGTTGAGTTGACCGTTAACATGGTCCGAGCGGAAGAACAGGAGCATGTTAAGGCCAAGGCGGCGGAAATAGCCGAAGAAAGAATCCTCGATATCCTGCTGCCCCTCAAACAGCCGGGAAAACTGGACGACGACCTGGATGAAAACAGGGAAAATCACGGCTACACGACCGTGGAATCCGTCACGGTTTCCGATACGACGCGAGAGAAGCTGCGCCGTTTGCTGCGGGAGGGAC
>CAYPKE010000070.1:0-4573 GCA_964411235.1 uncultured Syntrophales bacterium | reverse complement strand
CTTGACAACCGTACCGTTGATATTGAAACTACCGAGGCGCGATCCGGACCGATGATAGAAATTTTTTCCTCGTCCGGAGTGGAAGATATGGGATTGAATATCAAGGAGATGTTCGGAAACCTGTTTCCGCAGAAAAAGAAAAAAGTGCGGATGAAGGTGCCCGAAGCCTTGCGCATTCTGGAAGAAGAGGAAGCCCAACGCCTTGTCGATATGGAAAAGGTGACCAGAGTCGCCCTGAATCGGGTCGAGCAGTCGGGCATCATTTTTCTTGACGAGATCGACAAGATCGTCGGAACCGAGGGAAGCCAGGGACCGGATGTCTCACGCGAAGGGGTTCAGCGTGATTTGTTGCCCATCGTTGAGGGGTCAAACGTCAACACTAAATACGGCATGGTAAAAACGGATCATATCCTTTTCATTGCAGCGGGGGCTTTCAGCGGTTCAAAGCCATCGGACCTCATTCCGGAGCTACAGGGCCGCTTCCCCATTCGTGTGGAACTGAATTCGCTCGGCAAGGAAGATTTTATCCGGATTCTGACGGAGCCCAACAATGCTCTGGTCAAACAATATGTCGAGATGCTGGCGACGGAAGGGATCAGCCTCTCTTTTACCGAAGAGGCCATTGCGGAGATCGCTGAATATGCTGCCGTTGTGAATGAGCGGACCGAAAATATCGGCGCAAGGAGGCTTTACACCATTATGGAAACGCTTCTGGAGGATATTTCTTTCGATGCGCCTGACCTGGAAGATAAGGAGATTGCCATCGACGATCAGTATGTCGGGGAAAAGCTGACGGAGATCATTGAAGACGAAGATCTGAGCCGGTACATTCTTTAGCGGCGGTTGGACAATACGGAGGTTCCCATGAACAACGTGGAAATATCGATGGAGCGGGCAGATATCCTGCTGGAAGCCTTGCCTTACATCCGGCGTTTTTACAACAAGACCATTGTTGTCAAATACGGTGGTCATGCCATGGTCGATGACCTGCTCAAAGACAGTTTCGCCCGTGATCTGGTGCTGATGAAATATATCGGGATTCACCCTGTTGTGGTACACGGCGGCGGGCCGCAAATCGGGAATTTTCTGAAGAAAGTGGGAAAGGACTCGCAGTTCGTTCAAGGCATGCGGGTAACGGACGAGGAAACCATGAATATTGTCGAAATGGTCCTCGTGGGTTCTGTTAACAAGGAGATCGTCGGCATGATGAACCGCCATGGTGGAAAGGCGGTGGGGCTGAGCGGTAAGGACGGGAATCTGATTCAGGCGGAAAAGTATTATCTGAGTGCGGAAAAGGCAAAGGATACACCTCCCGAGATTATCGATATCGGATTGGTGGGAAAGGTCACGGCCATCAATACCGAGTTAGTCACCTCGCTGGTTCGCGACGGATTCATTCCGGTCATTGCGCCGACCGGCGTCGGTGCCGCGGGAGAAACCTTTAACATCAACGCCGATCTGGTGGCGGGTGCAGTCGCTTCGGCCCTGAAAGCGGAGAAGCTGATGCTTTTGACGGATGTCTCTGGTGTCTGGGATGAAGAAGGCCAGCTTATTAACACCATGAATCGGGACAGGGCTTTACAGATGATCGATGGCGGGGTGATCAAAGGTGGCATGTTCCCTAAGGTTAAATGCTGCCTGAAAGCGCTGCGGGGAGGGGTCAGCAAATCGCATATTATCGACGGACGTCTGAAGCATGCGGTGCTTCTGGAAATGTTCACCGATCGGGGGATCGGCACGGAAATCATCGAATAGGCAACGGATGCCGCTCTCAAAGGTGAAAGGGGGCGGATAAACGTGTCTGCATTTTTGAACCGGGAATGGCAGAATGGAAGAGGACAAAAAAACAGCGGCAGAGTGGATGGCCCTGGGTGAAAAGTATGTCATGGGTACATATAAACGCTTTCCCCTTGTTTTAACAAGGGGTGAAGGTTTGAAGGTCTGGGATTGCGAGGGAAGGGAATACCTTGATTTCATCGGCGGGATCGCCGTCTGCAGTCTGGGTCACTGCCACCCCGTTGTGGTGGAGGCCATTCGCGAACAGGCCGGAAAATTGAGCCATGTATCCAATCTTTACCACATTCCGCCCCAGATAGAACTTGCCCGAGGGTTGGTGGAACATTCATTTGCCGACAAGGTATTCTTCTGCAACAGTGGCGCCGAGGCCAACGAAGCGGCGATCAAGCTGGCCAGAAAGCACGGTTTTGATTTCATGGGAGGCAAATATGAAATCATAACAATGGAAAATTCATTTCACGGTAGGACCTTGGCAACCGTCAAGGCGACGGGACAGGAAAAATTCCAAAAGGGCTTTGAGCCCCTTCCTGACGGTTTCATTTACGTTCCCTACAATGATCTTGTCACTCTGGAAAAGGCCATAAACGACAGGACGTGCGCCGTCATGCTGGAACCTATTCAGGCTGAAGGCGGGGTCAGGGTGCCGGATCAGGGTTACCTTTGCGGTGTCAGGGAAATATGTGACAGACGCGGTATTCTCATGATCCTGGATGAAGTTCAGGTTGGCATGGGAAGAACGGGAAAGCTTTTTGCCTACGAGCATGAAGGTATTTCGCCTGATATAATGACGCTTGCCAAGGCAATGGGTAACGGATTTCCCGTCGGAGCCATGCTGGCAACAGACCGGGTTGCCTCCGCCTTTATGCCGGGCAACCACGCTTCCACTTTCGGAGGAAACCCTTTGGCCATGGCTGCCGGCAAGGCAACCCTCGATGTTCTGCTGCGTGAAGGGATAATAGACCATACGGCGCAACAGGGTGAATACCTGAAGCAGAAACTCCTGACCTTGCAAGATCGTTATCCTCTTATCCGGGATATACGGGGGCGGGGACTTATTGTCGGGGTCGAGCTCGACAGGGATGTAGGCGATATTATTGTACGCCTGATTCAAGAAGGAATTCTGGTCGGATCGGCGGGAACCCATGTTCTGCGCTTTCTTCCCCCGCTCGTCGCCGGGAAGCCTGATATTGATCGACTTGCAGACTGCCTGGAGCGGATTTTGGAGGACATATGAATAAGGATCTGTTGTCGGAATATGAGCTGGAGCGAAGTGATTATGACCGGATATTCGGTCGGGCTGCCGAGCTGAAGGACTTGCACCGGAAAGGATGCTATCCGCCGACACTCAGCGGAAAGGTTCTCGGCATGATTTTTGAAAAAGCCTCGACACGGACGCGGCTTTCCTTTGAAGTCGGCATGTACCAGCTGGGAGGAACGGCCTTGTTCCTGAGCGGCCGTGATACGCAGATCGGAAGGGGTGAAACGATTGCCGATACGGCACAGGTCATGTCGAGGTACCTGGACGGCATCATGATTCGTACCTTCAGTCAGGACATGGTAGAGGAATTTGCAAGGAATGCCACGATTCCCGTGATAAATGGTTTGACAGATCTTCTGCATCCATGTCAAATACTCACCGATATTTTTACGATTATTGAGAAAAAGGGTACCTACGAAGGGATCAGAATGGCATACGTGGGTGACGGGAATAACATTGCGAATTCCTGGATCAATGCGGCGGTGAAACTGCCGATCCAGCTTGCCCTGTCCTGTCCACAGGGTTACGATCCCGATAAGGCCATATTCCAAAGGGCACGTGCTTCCGCTGAAATGGGCATTGAAATGCATCGCAACCCGATTGACGCCGTCCTTAAGGCGGATGTCATCTACACGGATGTCTGGGCCAGCATGGGACAGGAGGACCAGCATGCTGAGCGTGTCGAGGTATTTCGGGATTATCAGGTCAACAAACAACTGGTTTCGCAAGCAAAGCAGGACGTCATGATCATGCATTGCCTGCCTGCACACCGCGGTGAGGAAATTGCGGCGGATGTCATCGACGGACCGCGCTCCGTTGTATGGGACCAGGCCGAAAACCGGCTGCACGTGCAGAAAGCCATCATGGAAATACTCATGTCAGGAGGATAATACAGTGAAAGGTGATGTCAAGAAAGTAGTCCTGGCCTATTCAGGCGGTCTGGATACGTCGGTCATTGTGAAATGGCTTCGGGAAACTTATGGTTGCGAGGTAATCTGTTTTGCCGCCGATGTAGGGCAAAAGGAGGAGTTGCATGGCCTGGAAGAAAAGGCGATCAAAACCGGTGCCACTAAAATTTATATCGATGACCTGCGGGATGAATTCGCCCGGGATTTTATTTTCCCGGCCCTGAGGGCCAATGCCGTATATGAAGGGGTGTATCTGTTGGGGACCTCCCTTGCCCGGCCTCTCATCGCGAAACGGCAGGTTGAGATCGCTGCCGTCGAGGGTGCGGATGCGGTCTGCCACGGCGCTACAGGAAAGGGGAACGACCAGGTGCGGTTCGAACTTACCTACATGGCGCTCAATCCCCATATCCGTATCATTTCCGCCTGGAAGGACCCCAACTGGAACTTTAATTCACGTGAATCCATGTTCGATTATGCGGAGAAGCATGGCATACCCTTGCCGCTTTCGAAGGACAAGCCTTACAGCAGTGACAGGAATTCCCTGCACATTTCCCATGAAGGAGGTATCCTGGAGGATCCTTGGGCAGAACCGCCGGAAGACATTTTCGTA
>CAYPKE010000069.1:0-12432 GCA_964411235.1 uncultured Syntrophales bacterium | reverse complement strand
CAATGGCCAGGGTCTCCGGGGATGTCTCGTAGCCCAGGATGAGCTCCATGAGCTTCATCACCGGCACGGGGTTGAAGAAGTGGGTGCCGATGAAGCGGTCCGGACGGTCCGTGAGGGAGGCCATTTCGGTGATGCTGAGACCGGAGGTGTTGGTGAAGAACAGGCAATGCGCCGGCACGACTTCCTGGAGTTCCTTGTATACCTGCTTCTTGATGTTCAGGACTTCCACGACCACTTCGACCACCACGTCGGCGCTGCCCGCCGCCTCTTTCAGGTCGAGCGTCGGCTTGATCCGCGCCATGACGGCATCCATGTCTTCCTGGGTCCGCTTGCCCTTCTCGACTTCCCGGCCGAGGTTCTTGCGGATCGTGTTCATGCCGCCGTCGATGAAGCGCTGCTCAATATCCCGCATGGTCACCTGAAAACCCGCCTGGGCAGACACCTGGGCAATGCCGCTGCCCATGAGGCCGGCGCCCAGCACACATACGTTCTTAATTTCCATGATCATACTCCTTCCTGTAAATATTTCGGATCGTTATCTTTATTCAGAGAATCCCCGCAGCGTCCGGTACGTACCAGATACGGGAGCGGGAAGTCAATGATTATTTGCCCTTCCGCCGGACCTTCGCTGCGGCAAAAGCCTTCCGGCCGGACTGACGGCGGGTGCGCCTCATGCCCCCTGAGGCATATCCGTTGTGCAGAAGGCAATCAGAAACCGTTCGACCAGGAGACGTTCATCCCGGGAAGTCGACTTCAGGAGCAGATCGATCCGCACCAGGTCTTCGAGATGGCCGAGCAGTTCATCCTGACGGAAACGGCGGGCATTTTTCAGGGCCTGAAAGGCGACGTAGGGATGACGGCTGACGAGGCCCATGTCTTTCCTGCCGCCCCGGGACGCCATCTCTTTCAGGACGGGATAAACGTTACGCTGGAATGCACCATAGTCCATGTCGTTCCGGAATCCCTTCAGCAAGCCGGCATCGAAAATCAGCCTCGCCTGCAGGAGATGCCGGATTTCCCGGCCGATCATCGCCAGAACCATCAGGGGCGCCTCCCCCTGAAAGAGCAGATCATGGAAGACGGCAAGACTCGCGGACAGGTCCCGTTCCGTCATGGCCGTCATAAGTTCGAAGACGCTGCCCTCGCGGGACTTTCCGACCACCGCGTCGACGTCCGCCCCCTCGATCGTCCCTTTGTCGCCGCTGAACATGACGAGCTTCTCGACGGCCTGGACGGACTCGCGCAAGTCATACCCCGTTTTCCGCCCCAGGGCTTCCCAAGCGTCCGGCGTCAGGCGCTTCCCCTTCTCGTCCAGCATCCTCCGCACCTGCGCCATCAGCCGCTCTTTCTGGTTCCGGTCGCCCTTGACTTTGGTGAAGTGAAGCACCTTCCCGCTTTCGGAAACGATCTTGAAGAGTTTTTTCCGCCGGTCCACCGTTTCGGAAACGAGAATCAGGAAATTTTCCGGTGGCATCCGCCGTGCGAGAAGGTCCTCCAGCCGTGTTTCATCCCTGCGGGACCCCGACCGGGCAATCCCGCCGTTCCGGCACAGGTCGAGCACGCGGGGAAGCCAAATCGGACGGTCGTCTTTTCCCTCTCCTTCGACCAGGCGGTCCCACTCCTCGTCCCGAATGGCCTTCCAGCCGTCGCCGTCAAGGTCTTCCAGCTTCCAGCCTGCCAGCTCGATGAAGCTCAGAAAAGCCGCTATCGCCTGGGAAGGGTGCTTGTCCAGTTTTTCGCGGACGGTTCTTACCAGGGGTGCCAGTGTCTGTCGGGAAAGGAACAGATGGCTGCCGCGGACGACCACCAGTTTGCGTCCCCCGAACAGGGAAGGCGCAACCAGTTCGGCACAGATACGCTCCGCTTCGTCCGGTCCCCCGGCCAGTGAGACAAGTCCGAGTTCACGATCTGCCGCGGGAATGATCGCGTCGATCATGGCCGTAAGGGTTGATTCCAGGAGAAACTCCTCCTCACCGTACAGCAGATAGACGGGTTGGAGGCGCCCCTGCCCGATGTCGGTCAGAACGCGATCATGATCGGTACCACCCGTGTCCGAACGCATGAAAAAAAGCCCCCTTGCTTGTCGTCGGTTGCGTTGGGTTGATGACGGCGGGCTTGAGAGACTGTGTCGCAATGTCATTCTGAGGCGCCAGCCGAAGAATCCATGTTTTTAACATTCAGGAATTATGAGATTCTTCACTTTGTTCAGAATGACCACGAACTTAAAACAGGTATTAAGACACAGTCTCTAAGCCGGGAATGCGGTAAAGGCTCGCCCGGCCTCCGCCCTATGCGCTTTACAGCGCGGCAGTCTCCGCCGTTTACAGGATGACGAATTTCTTGATGTGCTTGACGGCCTCGTCGGGATCGTCGATGATCTTGATCAGATCCAGATCCTCCTTCAGGATCATGTCCTCCTTGACCATCGTGTTGCGCAGCCACTGGATCAGACCCCGCCAGTAATCGCTGCCCATCAGGATCACGGGAAAACCCTTGATGCGCTTCGTCTGGATCAGCGTCAGGGCTTCGAAGAGCTCGTCCATCGTTCCGTACCCGCCGGGCAGGATGACGTAGGCCATGGCATATTTGACGAACATGACCTTGCGGATGAAGAAATAATGGTAGTTGATGGCAATGTTGGCGTAGGGGTTGGGTTTCTGCTCGAAGGGAAGCTGGATATTCATGCCGACGGACGTGCCGCCCGCCTCCGCTGCGCCCCGGTTGGCCGCTTCCATGATGCCGGGCCCGCCGCCTGTGATGACGCTGAAGCCGGATTTGGCCAGGCGCGCCGCCAGGTAACGGGCTTTCTCGTAGTACGGGTTATCCGGTTTGACCCGGGCCGAACCGAAAATCGTGACCGCCCGCTTGACGCGGGACAAGGTATCGATGGCATCGACAAACTCCGCCATGATCCGGAAAATGCGCCACGACTCCTCCGGTGTCAGATTGTCGATCAGATACTGTCTGTCTTCCAGCATGGTTCTCTCCCGTTGCAGCATTCCAGCCCTTTCGGACCTGTGCGGGCTTGCGTTCCATCCTCGCACCCGTTGTGCGGAAAGTGTGCCTTCTGGACATCCCCGGCGGCGAGACAAACCCCAACCGTCCGCCCCGGCGCTTCTCGGCACATCCGGGCCCCGTATTTTCAGGGATAAAACGATCCCTTACGAGCTTCGTCTGCGCTGAACCTTGGCCAGTCGGCGACGGGCCTCGATGGTCTTCCGCTTCTTCTTCACGGAAGGTTTTTCATACGCCCGGCGAACCTTCAATTCCTTGAACAACCCGCTTTTGGAAAGCTTGTTCTTCAGGATCTTCAGGGCCTTTTCCACATCGTTGTCGAATACTTTAACTTCCAAATTCATTCATCCTTTCTCTGCTTTATATGATGCCTCTGTCTTATTTTCCCGCCGTGCCTCCGCGGCACCGGGTCATGTCTTCTTTTACCGGACGAAAGGCGCTCCGCCGATGCCGTTTCGTCTCCCCCGGCACCTGCCTGTCAGATTTCCCGGTGGTATTCCTGGATCGTTTTCACCGAGGTTTCCCCCTTCTTCAGGGCTTTGATGGCGTTCACCGCCGCCTGGGCCCCCGGCAGGGTCGTCACCAGGGGGACGCTGTGGAAGACTGCGGTGGAACGGATAATGGCCGTATCCTCCCGGGTCTTCTTGCCGCTCGACGTGTTGATGATCATGGCGATTTCCCGGTTTTTCATCAGATCGATGACGTTCGGCCGTCCCTCGTAGATCTTGGGCAGAACCGTCACGGCGATGTCGTTGTTTTTCAGCACTGTCGCCGTTCCGCCGGTCGCAACGATCGAGAACCCGAGATGCTCCAGCTCCTTGGCCAGAAAGACGATCTGACGCTTGTCCTTGTTGTTCACGCTAAGGAAGACCTTGCCGGACGACGGCAGAATCGTTCCCGCCGCAATCTGCGATTTCGCAAAGGCCATGCCGAAGGTGGCATCGATCCCCATGACCTCGCCGGTGGACTTCATCTCCGGCCCCAGGATCGCATCCACCCCGGGGAACCGCGAGAAGGGAAAGACCGACTCCTTCACCGCCACGTGGTTTACCTCCACTTCCTCTGTAAAGCCCAGTTCCTCGAGCGTTTTCCCCGCCATGATCTGGGTGGCCAGGTTCGCCAAGGGAACCCCCGTCACCTTGCTGACGAAGGGAACGGTCCGGGAAGCCCGCGGATTCACCTCCAGGACGTAGATGATGTCGTTGCGGATGGCGTACTGGATGTTCATCAGTCCCTTGACCTGCAGCTCCCGCGCCAGGGCGTAGGTGTTTTCCTTGATGGTTTCGACCAGCTTGCTGTCCAGCGTGTGGGGCGGCATGACGGACGCGCTGTCGCCCGAATGAATCCCCGCCTCCTCGATATGCTCCAGGAGCCCGCCGATAACCGTCGTCTCGCCGTCGGAAATGGCATCCACATCGATTTCAATGGCATCCTCGAGAAACTTGTCGATGAGGATCGGGTGTTCCGGTGATACATGCATCGCCTTTTTCATGAACTCTTCCAGGGCCTCGTCGTCGAAGACGATCTCCATGGCCCGGCCGCCCAGCACGTAAGAGGGGCGCACGACGACGGGGTACCCGATGCGGTTCGCCACCTTCCTGGCCTCGATGAAGGAACGGGCCGTCCCGTTTTCGGGCTGGATCAGGTTCAGCTTCTTCAGGAGAACCTGGAAACGCTTGCGGTCCTCCGCCCGGTCGATGCTGTCCGGCGTGGTGCCCCAGATCGGCACGCCGGCCTTTTCCAGGGGTACCGCCAGGTTCAGGGGCGTCTGGCCGCCGAACTGCACGATCACCCCTACGGGCTTTTCCAGCTTGATGATGTTGAGCACGTCCTCCCGGGTCAGGGGCTCGAAATAGAGCTTGTCCGACGTGTCGTAATCGGTGCTGACGGTTTCCGGGTTGCTGTTGACCATGATGCTCTCGTAACCCAGCTCGCGCAGGGCAAGTGATGCGTGGACACAGCAGTAATCGAACTCGATGCCCTGGCCGATCCGGTTCGGACCACCCCCCAGGATAACCACTTTGGGCCTCCCGCTGCGGATGCTCTCCTCCACCGATTCGTAAGAAGAGTAATAATAGGGCTTTTCCGCGGCAAATTCGCCGGCGCAGGTGTCTACCAGCTTGTAAACGGGTCGGATGGCCTTTTGGGTCCGCATCTCCTCGATATCCGTCTCCAGCGTCCCGAGGATATGGGCCAGCTGCACATCGGAGAAACCGAACTCCTTGGCCTTTCTCAGCAATTCGGCAGGAAAATCCTTCTTCCAGACCCGGAGCTCCCGCCTCGTCCCTTCGAAGCGATATTCCGACAATTGCTGCTCCAGATCGAATATTTCCTTCATGTTGAAGAGGAACCAGCGGTCGATACGGCTCAAATCATAGATCTCGTCGATGGTCAATCCCAGCTGAAAGGCGTAGCGTATGTAGAAAAACCGTTCCGCATTGGGGATGCGGAGTTTTTCCCGGACGCGCTCCAACCCCTCTTCGCCCTGCACCGGCACATCCTTGCCGTCGGCGCCGAAACCGAACCGGCTCGTTTCCAGGGAACGGAGGCCCTTCTGAAACGCCTCCTTGAAGTTCCTGCCGATGGACATGGCCTCGCCAACGGCCTTCATGGACGTGTTGAGGGTCGGGTCCGCCAGGGGGAACTTCTCGAAGGTGAACCGGGAAATCTTGAACACACAGTAATCCACGGTCGGCTCGTAAAGCGATGTCGTCTTGCCCGTAATGTCGTTTTTAACCTCGTCGAGGGTATAGCCGATGGCCAGCTTCGTCGCCACCCGGGCAATGGGAAAACCCGTTGCCTTGGAGGCAAGGGCTGAACTGCGGGACAGGCGGGGGTTGACCTCGATAATCACGATCTTCCCGTTATCGGGGCTCTGACCGAACTGGATATTCACACCGCCTCCCGTCACATCGATCTTGCGGATGATCTTGCGGCAGAGGTCGGTAAACTGCTTGTATTCCACGGCCGTCAGGGTCTGGGCAGGGGCGACGACGGCGCTGTCCCCCGTATGGACACCCATGGGATCGATATTCTCCATCGAGGTGATGATGATGACGTTGTCCGCACAGTCCCGCATCACTTCGAATTCAATCTCCTTCCATCCCAGGACGGACTGTTCGACCAAAAGCTGCCCCACGGGGCTGTATTCGATCCCCTTGGCGACGAAGGCCTCCAGTTCCTCCTTGTTATAGGCAATGGAGCCGCCCGTCCCGCCCAGGGTAAAGGCCGGGCGAAGAATCAGGGGAAAGCCGATGCGCAGGCCGATTTGCATGCCTTCTTCGACGGTCGTGGCAATCCCGCTCTCAGGCAGGCCAACACCGATCTCCTGCATGGCCGTCTTGAACAGATCCCGGTCTTCGGCCCGGGCAATCGCCTCGGGGCTGGAGCCGAGGACCTCGACGTTATACTTTTTGAGCACTCCGGATCGGGCAAGAAAAACCGCCGCATTCAATCCCGTCTGTCCGCCCAGGGTGGGCAGGATGGCGTCAGGCCTTTCCCGCTCGATGATCTTTTCAATGATGGCCGGAGTAATCGGTTCGATATAGGTCCGGTCCGCCATCTCCGGGTCCGTCATAATCGTCGCCGGATTGCTGTTGACAAGGATGACGTGGTAGCCTTCCTCTTTCAGGGCCTTGCAGGCCTGTGACCCGGAATAGTCGAATTCACAGGCCTGGCCGATGACGATCGGCCCGGAACCGATAATCAATATTTTTTTAATATCTTCACGCTTCGGCATCTCTTAATCCCGTTTCTAATATTTTCAGAACCCGTCGGATCCCTTCTCCCGGGGTTCCAGCACCCTGCCGGCCCGTGCCGGTTCGGGTCCGTTTTGAATTTTATTTTACCATGTAACCCGTAAACCGTCCGAATACGGCGTTCGGCCTGCCTTCCTCGTCCGGCATTGGTGTGAACTGAACCCCCAGCGCGCCGCATTCGCTTGAGGCGATCCCCTCAACCGTCCCGTCATTGACATTGACATGGGAAACGGCCATCCCGTTTGTGAAGGCCGGAGACGACTCCATCACAAAACTGTGGTTCTGGGCCGTGATGGCGACCGTTTTCCCCTCCAGGTCGCGGACCGCGTAGTTCCCGCCGTGGTGCCCCACCTTCATGCGGGCAACCGTGCCACCCGCAGCCAGACAAAGCAACTGTGCTCCCAGGGCGATACCCAGAATCGGCAGCCGGCCGATCGCCTTTCCGATTTCCGCAACGAGGCCTTCGGCCTCGCGGGGATCGCCGGGTCCGCTCGACACAACCAAACCGTCCGGATCAAGGCGCTGGATGTCTTCCCAGGATGCGGACGGGGAAACCGCGAGCACCTCACAGCCGCTCCGGGCCAATTGATCCAGAGTGCTCCGCTTTACCCCCAGATCGTACAGGACCACCCGGTATGCGCTTTTCCCGAAAAAACTTCCCCGCTCCGCCCGGAAGCTGTGAATTCCCGGTTCCTTCCAGGTCTTAAGACGCCTCAAAAGAATTTCCACGGGTGTCCCGGCGGCCCCTATGACCCCTTTCATTTCTCCGTGATCGCGGATGTAGAGGGAAAGCGCCCGGGTGTCGACTTTTTCCATCCCGATCACGCCGCCGTCCCGCATCATCTTTTCGAGGTCGGCCGTCGCCCGCCAGTTGCTGACGACGCGGCTTTTTTCCTTGACGACGAGGGCGCCCACCTGAAGCGAGCCGGACTCACTGTCCTCGTCATTGACCCCGTAATTGCCGATCAGGGGATAAGTCATATTGACCAGACAACCCGCATTATCCGGATCCGTCAGGATTTCCTGGTAACCGACGACGCGGTGATCATCATGAACCCAGCCGCATGCCTCGCCTTGCGCTCCGAAAGATACGCCGCGGAATACCGCGCCGTCTTCCAGCACCAATATCATATCCATGTTCCGTTACCTTCTCCACATGCTCAAGTGTTATGCTCAATGCACAGCGCCACGCGACAAGCGCCGTTGCTTCCGACATAAGCCCGATTCGGGTCGACCTTCCCGAGGAACATCGACCCGGCACCATGAAAGATGCATCGGTAGAAATGAACGATCGAACTCCGGCAGGGAATAACCCGAATGCAGGTGCTTGTGCAGAATCCGTCCGGTCGGCACAAAAAAAAGGGCAGTACGGCCTTGTTTTTTACCTGCCGTAAACCACCCTATTGTATGCCTGTCAGACCACGCTCCTTACTTTACACCAGCTTTTCTCAAGGCCTGAAAACGGCTTCCCGTTTTTTACGCATTGACTACGGGACTCGCTTCTGAAAAGCGCCGCCGGAATATTGAGATGTCTGATTTGATTCTCCTGCAGACAGGAGAGGTCACTTTATAATTGATCCCGGGCAAAAGTGCAACTAAAAAAAACCGGCCTTCACCGGAACAATAAAAAAAGCACAACCAAACCCCTTACATGCCTCATATCTCTTCCGACGCATTTCCTCCGGAAACATCAACGACCAAACATCACCGCACCGGTTCCGGGGGAGATGAATAGTCCTGCGATTGCCCGTCCAGGTTCCACGTGGTAACGTCATATTTTTTCTTCCTCAGCGTGTTCTTCAGCAGTTCCTCTTCCGGCGTCAGGCCGCTTTCCGCGAAGCGGATACCCCAAACCGTCTCGAAGGCCCTTTGCATGATCCGGCTCAGCCGCTCCGGTGCGATCCGCTGCCCCGTCTCTTCACAGACGGACGTCACGTTGTCCCTCAGATAAGCGCGGCCCGCTGTGTCTCCTCCCGCGACCGGCGTAACAAACAGATCGATCTGGTCTGGATCGAAGGCAAGCGATATGGACCCATGTTGCAGAAAGCAGTTCCGGGACCTGACCTGGGCGGAACCGCAGATTTTCCGGCCCCGGCAGAGCAGTTCGAAGGGTGCGGGATAGGCAAAACAGATGGAGGCCAGGTCCGGATCAGCGCCGTTATTATAACGCTCCGACATGCAGACCTTGATGCCCAGCTCGGCAAACCCGCAAGTGAGCACGGCGCAAATGGCACGGTAGTTTCCGATAAGGTCACTGGAAAAAAGGGGTGGTGCTTCGTGCGAAACAACGGCATAGGTCAGGTCCATGCCGTGGAGGACCGCCTTACCGCCTGTGGGACGGCGAACAACATCCATGCCGAGAGCGCGGCAGCGCTCAAGATTGATTTCGCGCGCCGCATCTTGAAAATAGCCAAGGGAAAGGGCTGGCCGGCCCCATCCGTAAAAGCGGAGAACCGGTGCACCGCTCTGGCGCTGAAGCGTCCGGAACAAAGCCTCATCCACCGCCATGTTTTCCCGGGGGTGATCATACTTAAAAGGAAGGAAGCGCCATGTCTCCAATAGCGGTCAGTCCACCTCCTCCTGCAGGACGTAGTCGTGGTAGCCCTTGGCGTCAAGCAGGTCATCCAGTTCATCCAGGTCCCTCATTTCCACGACAATAAGCCAACCCGTATCCTGTGGATCACTGTTGATGATTCCCACATCATCGTCGACATCTTCATTGACATTGACCACCTCTCCGCTGACGGGCGAAATCAACTCGACAAGAGACTTTTCGGCGGACTCGATGGTGCCGAAGGGTTCGTCACGCTCGATCTCGGATTCGATCTCGGGCAGTTCCACGGACAACACTTCCCCCAGTTTCTCCTGGGCGTAATCCGTCAGACCGATGGTGGCGAAATCCCCGTCCACCCTGACCCAAACATGCTCGCGACTGTAAAGCAGATCCTCTGAAAATACCGGCATACTCGTCACTTCCTATCAAGAATTTTTGAATCCGTGCCCCATCACGGAGAAAAACCTATCCCAATACCGTCAACGCCTTGGGAACCTGCGTTAAAATCTCCGCCTTCGCCCGGGTTATCCGGATCGTGTCCTCGATGCGAATTCCCCATTTGTTCGGCAGATATATCCCCGGCTCGACCGTTACCACCATACCCGGCTCCAACCGGTGGTTCGACCGGGGAGACAAGGCCGGCGCCTCGTGAACATTCAGGCCGACACCGTGGCCCGTCCCATGATTGAACCCATCTTCCCATCCCTGACGAGCAATGCACTCACGGGCTGCCGCATCGACCTCGCGGCAGGGCCGGCCGGCCGTCGCCGCCGCGATCGCCCGGTCATGGGCCTCTTTCACAAGCCCATACACCGCTTTTAAATCAGATTCAACCCTCCCGACAAAAAAAGTGCAGGTTTCATCGCTGCGGTAGCCGCCACAGACCGCACCGTAATCAATGATGACCGCATCTCCCAATACGAATTTTCGCAACCCCGCCCTTGCATGGGGAAGCGCCGCATTCGGCCCCGAAGCGACGATCGTGTTGAAGGCTACCCCATCGGCGCCGTTCTTCCGCATCCGGTATTCCAGCTCCAGGGCGATATCGCGTTCACGAACTCCGGGTTTGATCAGGGGCAGCACGGACTGGAGAGAAAGGGCGGCGATTTCCGCGGCTTTTCGAATCAGCCCGCTTTCCCGGCGGTCCTTGACGGCCCGCAGGAGGTCAATGTTGTCGTCGACGGCCTTGAAGCGGACCCGCCTACACTTTTCTTGCAACAGGCGATGCAGCCGCGCGCTGACCGCCGCTTCCTCGAACCCGACGACCATCGCCGCCTCATCCGCCAGCATGGCGGCAACGGTCTCGACCTTTTCCGCCATGTGAACCAGATCCGCCCCCCGGGTCTCCTTTTTCGCCTGGATCGTATAGCGCCCGTCAATGAGCAGGCGCACCTTTCGCCCCGGCCCGAGGATCAGAACGCCCTCGCTTCCCGAAAAACCTGTCAGGTAACGGACATTGTTCAGATCAAAGAACAAAAACGCCTCGACGCCCCAATCGGGGAAGCGTGCAAGGACGTTCTCGATACGGGCCGTGTTCCGATCCCTGACCATCAGGAGGCGCTCCGCAGCGCGGCGATCCGCTGCAGCCAACCCTCGAGTTCGGCTATAACGAAGGCTTCCGTATCGCCTTCGGGAACCTCCACTGTGCAGCTGTCAACCGGTGCGTCTTTTGTCAATAAACGGTCCACCTCCGTCAATTTCTTGGACGCCTCGTCATTTCCCGGCGCTTTGGCGAGAATGGTTTCCAGGACTTCCCTGGCCTGCGGCAGATGACCCTGTTTCACATAGAGATCGGCCAGGGTGATCGTGCAGAACTCCGGGGAAAGTTCAACCTCCACATCGGCCAACATCTCATTGCCCACCGGCAAAACCGGCAAGGTTTCAACGGCTGCCGTTGCCGCGTCGGGGGGCAGCGCCGCGGTCAGGGTTTTGTACTTTTCCAGGAAGTTGTGCGATTCCGCACTCAAACCGGAATTCCGGCACAGCTCTCCCAGATGGAGGTACACACGGGCCAGGCGGGAAATGGTTTCATCGACACCCCGCAAGACCCCGTTGAGCCGCTCCAGCTTCCCCTGGCGCAGCAATCCCTGACAGAGCACGATCTTCGCATCAACGTCTTCCGGCACGTGAATGAGCCGCATTTCGGCCATTTTCACGGCCTCGTCCGGACGGTTCTCCTCCAGACAGGCCTGGGCCGCCGGGAGATCAAAGGTCTTTTCTTTATTGCCACTTTCGTCCATGTCTTATCGTATGTGCCTATTTTTCCTTGGATTATTTATCTGTGATGCCGATTTTCGGGAACGCTAGCACAGGGTCCGGGGCGTGTCAAGTGTGAAATACAGAGGGGCAATCCGCCATTCCGCATGAAAATTACCGATTTAGGCTGCCTGTTTTCCCTGCGATGACGACCAGGCCCAAATGGTTGCGGCAACAGTGAAGTTGGTCACAAAACAGGAGAAAAATCTTGACTTGTCCTGCCCAAGGTCTTAGTTTTTAGGCGAAATGTCGTATTTACGGGGGGTTCCATTCTCATTCCCTCAAGGTTCGTCACAGAAATCACCGCGGCGTGCGTTGTGCCGGCAACGAAAGACAGGGTCATCCGAAAGGATGGGATGAGTTACAGCCAAAACTTTATTTGCGGTATGGATCTTGCTAATTATTCTATGCCGCTCGTATGGTGTTCATTTTCATGTCATGATAATAGCGTTTTATGAAAAAGGCAGCATCATCCGGGCTCTGGGAAAAGGCGCCCTGCGGCAAGACCGGAGATAACCGAAACGAGGAATCGAGAACGCGCAGAATGGTTACACTGAAACGAAACAGGAAGGGGATTACGCTGGTCGAACTGATGATCGTCATCGCGGTCATCGGCATTCTTCTCAGTGTGGCGACACCGGCGTGGATGCGGCATCGCGACAACGCCGATCTAAAAACGGCAGCCCGTGGCATCGCCGGTGACATCTTTAACATGAAACAGCGTGCCGCCAGTGAGTCATCGCCGTACCTGATTACCTTCGACTTGGCGCAAAACCGTTATCAGATGATCGACGCCACTACCGGCATCCCAGAACAGACGCGCAATGTATCGGAATTTGGTCCGGGTGT
>CAYPKE010000068.1:0-12636 GCA_964411235.1 uncultured Syntrophales bacterium | reverse complement strand
GATGACGACGCTGACAAAAAAAGCGATGGCAATCTCCCCCGTCAGACGGGTTCGGGCCGATATGCCCCTGCTGCTCTGGTTGGTCAGCTTGCGGTAGTCGTCGAAAAAGCCGATAAGGCCGTATCCCACCAGAACGAGAATGACAAGCCAGATATAGGGGACGGTCAGATTTGACCACAGCAGCGTCGACACAACAACGGCAAAGATGATCAGAATGCCTCCCATGGTCGGTGTGCCCTGCTTGACCAGGTGGGTCTGGGGACCATCCTCCCGGATGGATTGTCCTACTTTCATGCTTTGGAGTTTGCGGATCAGCCAGGGGCCGACGATGAAGCAGATGACCAAAGCGGTGATGGCGGCCAGGATCGTCCGGAAGGTGATATAGCGGAAGACGTTGAACGATGAAAACACCGTATGGAGGGGATACAGAAGATGATAAAGCATATATTTACTCCATGCTGCAGATCAGTAATGAAGAGGTTCCCGTTTACCGAGGCCTCTGATCCCCGGAATCAATTCGTCGAGGTTCATTTTTCGGGATCCTTTGATCAGGATCCACGCATCTTCCGAGAGCACTTCCCCGATAAGGGGCAAGGCGTCTTCCTTTCCGGTGAAAATGAATATCTGTTTCCGGCCCATTCCCGAGGCCGATGCCGCCTGCGCCGTCACCTCGGCAAAATCCCCCTTGAGCAAGAGATAATGGATCCCGGCCTTTGCGATGCTACGGCCGAGTTCCTCATGATACTCTCTTGCCTGGTTTCCCAGTTCAAGCATATCACCCAGAATAAGGATGCGCCTGTGGCCGCCGGAAAGATTGACCAAGGTGTTCAGGGCTTCCCCCATCGACAGGGGATTGGCATTATAGGCGTCATGAACAAGGGTTGCGCCACTGGGCAAGGTTTCGATCGTCATTCGTCCCGGCACGGGGAGGAAGGTATACAGTCCTTCTGTGATGGCGTTTTGTGAAAGGCCCGCGGCGGATGCAGCGGCAACCGCGAGGATGGCATTGGTTACGTTGTGCCTGCCCGGAAGCGACAACATGATATCCGTTCTTTTCCCATGAATGACCAAAGAAAAGGCGCATTTGCCGGTTTCAACCGCCCGGATGTTTTCAGCTGTGATGTCGGCGGATTGGTTCAGGGAGCATGTCAACTTTCTGCCCTGCCACCTGCTTCCGAGGATGGTTATCTGCGGATCATCCAGATTCAGGATAGCGATGCCTTGATGATTCATGACCCGGAAAAGACTTCCTTTTTCTTCGCGGACGGCTTCAAGGGATCCCAGGCCTTCAAGATGGGCCGGGCCGATATTTGTGATGACACCGATATCCGGCGCCGCGATGCGGGAAAGCCGCTCAATCTCCCCGGGGGCGTTTGTCCCCAGTTCGAGGATAGCCAGTTCCGTTTCATCCTTCAGTCCCAGAATTGTTCGGGGCAGGCCGATGAGGTTATTAAAATTACCGTCGGTTTTCAGGATTCGGTGCTGTTGCGCACTGATCGAGGCCAGCATTTCTTTCGTCGTTG
Organism: uncultured Syntrophales bacterium; assembly: GCA_964411235.1. Classification (GTDB taxonomy): domain Bacteria; phylum Desulfobacterota; class Syntrophia; order Syntrophales; family JAAYKM01; genus JAAYKM01. The sequence goes on along the minus strand of CAYPKE010000068.1, from coordinate 11,113 downwards.
TTTTGCCCGCCGAGCCCGTTACGGCGATAACGGGGCAGCTGAAACGCCTCCGCCAGGCATATGCGAGATCGCCGAAGGCCCGCAGGGTGTCGTCAACCTCGATCCGGGCGACTTTGTGTTTGAGGGCAGGAATAAGCGAACGTTGTGACCGTTCGTACAGAAAGGCCTTCGCCCCACCGGCGACAGCGCCCCGGATGTAATCATGGCCGTTGTAGTTCGGGCCCGCCAAGGGGATGAACAGATTTCCGGGCGCAAGGGTGCGTGTGTCGGTGGATACACCACAAACGACATCCTCCGTTGCCCCGTGGGCAAGGGTTCCCTGTGTTGCTTTCACGATTTCCAATATGGTCAGACAGGGGGTTCCCGGTTCCGGCATCATGCTCCTCCGTTGCGTTGCACCAGGCTTTCCCTTGCGACAATCCGATCATCGAAATGCAGGCACTCATGCCCGACAATCTGGTAATCCTCGTGTCCCTTGCCTGCGATCAGTACGATGTCGTCCACTTTTGCCGTCCTGACTGCTGTTTCGATCGCGGTTCTGCGATCGGGGATGATGGCATAGACCTTGTCCGACCCGGTTGGCGGCAAATCTGCCGGGGCAACTTTTCTGATGTCCTTACGGCGAATACCTTCTTCAATTTGCCTGATGATGGCGTGGGGATCTTCCGATCGGGGATTGTCGGAGGTGACGATTACCGTATCACCAAGCGTGGCGGCGACAAAACCCATCAGGGGTCTTTTGCCCTGGTCCCTGTCCCCTCCGCAACCGAACACGGTAATGAGGCGGCCCTTGAGGTATCCGGAGAGATTTTCAATGGCCTTTCGCAGGGCGTCATCCGTATGGGCGTAATCGACAAAAACATGAGGCTCGCCGGCGCGGCTGACCTTTTCCATTCTTCCCGGAATACCCTGGATCGAGGCGATCCCCAGTTCAATGGCGGCCGCATCGATACCGATAGCATAGGCGGCACCCGCGGCAGCCATGATATTGTAGATATTGAAGCGGCCGATCAGGGTAGAGGTGATTTGCAGAGTCTTGCCGGGGATTCGAAGGTATCCTTCTATCCCTTGCAGGGAGGTGCGCATGTCTTCGCTCCGAATGTCACGAGGTCCGTCAAGACCGAAGGTCAGGACATCTTCCGGGTTCTCCTCGATCAACCTGCGGCCCCAGGGATCATCGCCGTTGATCACCATGCACCGAGAGCGCCGTTTGTTGCTTCTGGGCAACAATTCACGGAAGAGCCTGCTTTTCGCATCAAAGTAACGTTCCATGGTGCGGTGATAATCAAGGTGATCTTGGGACAGGTTCGTGAAAACGCCAAGATCAAAATCGCAATCATCTACACGTCCCAGAGCGAGCGCATGCGAAGAAATCTCGGAAACACAGTGGGTTACGCCCCCATCCGCCATAAGGCGTAAAATCTTTTGGAATTCGAGAGATTCGGGCGTGGTATTGGGCGCCGGGAGAATTTGCCCCGCATAACGGTAATTAATGGTTCCGAGGACACCCGGCTGAAAGCCTGCGGCGGCGATAATTGATTCGAGAAGGTAAGTTACGGTTGTTTTGCCGTTCGTTCCGGTGATGCCGATGAGACAGAGCTGGGAGGATGGATAGGCATAGAAATTTCTTCCGGCGAGGCCGAGGGCCCTTCGGCTGTCGGCAACCCGGAGGGAAGTCACATGGTCGGGGCAGGGAAAGGGTCTTTCATGAACGATCCAGCGGGCGCCGTGCCGAATCGCATCATCGATGAAGTCATGCCCGTCTGTGCTCAGACCGGAGACGGCGACAAAAAGACTGTTTTCTTCACAGGACCCTGAATGGTAGCATATCGATGATACTTCTCCGGAAAGCGCTCCTTTCGCAGCCATGAGCTGGATATCCTTGACGACCTCTGAGACCTTCATTTTTCTTCCTTGCCGTTCTCACTTGCTTATCCATGATGGAGCCTGTCTTTCATCCCGAAAGCCGTGTCCGGTTCCCTGGAGATCATCCTGTTTCTGACGCCGTCCTAATCCGGAATATGGATTGCTTTGGCCCATCCGGACGCCGGAACAGGTTTATTACCGTTCTCTTTGGAAAGAGACCACGCAGTACGGGTGTGAATGGATGGGCACACCGGGACGCGGTACTTGCGAGACGGCCCATCCGGATCCCTCGATTTTCAGCTCAATACCCCTTTCCCGGGATTTCTTCAAGGCTTCTCGTACGGTCATGCCTTCAAAGTTAGGGACGGTGGTTTCGTCTTCAATCGCCGCATCTTCCGCATCAATTTGCGGCAGAATTTGCGTTGCCGAGACCAGCCTGACTCTGGGTTGCTCAGGGATGATGCTTTCCTCGGGTACGTATAGGGAAGGATCCTTGATGTAGGACTTGAAGCGGGTCAGCATCTGCTCGCCGATATGCCTGAACACAGGCGCGGCGGCGACACCGCCCCATTTATCGTGCTGCGGCTCGTCGAGTGTCACCAGAATGGCAATCTGGGGATTTTCTGAAGGAAAGAATCCCATGAAGGATGTTCGAACCTTTTCCGACGAATATCTGCCCTGTGTGAAATCAAACTTTTGTGCCGTTCCCGTTTTTCCGGCGACTTGGAGATGCATGATGCGGGCATTTTTGCCGGTTCCGTCATCGTCCTGAACCACGCTGGTCAGAATTGAGGTCATGATGGCGGCGGTTTCCGGTGAAATGACATTGCGGATCATGGTCGGGGAATACTGTTCGACAATCTGACCCTGCCGGTCGATCAAGGCGCGGACGACATAGGGCTTCATCAACACGCCATTATTGGCGATAGCCGACATGGCAGTCAAAAGCTGGATCGCGGTAACGGAAATGCCCTGGCCGAAGGCAACGTTGGCGGTATCCACGTGCGTCCATCTGTTAACCGGCCGCAGCAGACCTGAGGCTTCGCCGATCAGGTCAATTCCGGTCCTGGAACCGAAACCGAAATTTCTGATGTATTCGTGGAACTTTTCTCTTCCGAGCTTTTCCGAGATCTTGGCGCACCCGATGTTACTAGAATATTTCATGATTTCCCGCACGGTCAGCATTTCATGACGTTTGCGCTGGGCCTCGCGGATCGTCCGGTCACCTACCCGGTAATAGCCGTTCTCGCAATAGATCCGGTCTTTTTCACGAATAACCTTTTCTTCCAGGGCTGCGGCAACCAGGAAGGGTTTGAATATGGATCCGGGATCGAAACTGTCAGTGATGGCCCTGTTTTTGGCGTATCCCGGCCGGGCATTCATAAAGAAATTGGGGTCGAAAGCCGGTTGATTGGCCATTGCGAGGATTTCACCGGTTTTGGGGTTCATGGCGATGGCATAGCCGCCTTTGGCACCTTTATCCCTTACCGCGGCCTTCAGTTGAGTCTCAACCAGGTATTGAATGCGGCTGTCAATGGTGAGCACTATGCTTGTGGCAGCCTCCTTCGTCATGGAGGCCGTTTCAATCCGCGGATAGAGCCATTGGCCCTTTGCGTCTCTGGCCCAGACGAGCTTTTGCGGTTCTCCTCTCAGGTAACGGTCGTATCTTGTTTCGAGTCCTTCCAGTCCTTTGGAATCCGTTCCGACAAACCCAAGAATCTGGCCTGCAAGTTCCCCGTTCGGATAGATCCGCTGGGGTTCTTTGACGATGAAAATGGCGTCGTCCTGTAGCGCTGCGACCGCTTTGGCCTGCTCGGGAGGGACCCGGCGGGCGATCCAGCAGAAGTTCTTTCTCCCAGTTATCCGGCTCATGACGAGCTTTGGATCCGTGTCAAGGACCTTGCCCACCCTGGAAGCAAAGGCCTTTGGGTCCTCTATTTTGGATGGGTCGGCACAAATTGAATCCATAAGAACACTGGCAGCGAGTTTTTCGCCGTTGCGGTCAAAAATGATGCCCCTTTCCGGGAGAATCTGCAGCGTCTTCATATGCTGTCTCTGGGCAATCGATTTCAGATCCTTTCCGGAAAGAATCTGCAACTGGAAGGCCCGGGAGAGGATGGCCACAAACAGCAGGAGAAACACGAACAGAACCGTGCAGAGTCTGAACTTGATCCATTTGAGAGATTCGGCGTTCATTTCGTTTGTCCCGGATCTTTCATGAAGATGACCTGCTGTCTTTCAGGATAGGTCATGTTCAGCTTATCTATGGCAACTGATGCGATCCTCCTGGGGGATTTCAGCGTCGCCAATTCCACTTTTAACCGGGCCTGTTCTTCGAGCAGGGTTTCCTTTCTGCTTATTTCTCCAGCCACGCGGTACTCAAGTGATGTCATATAGTTATGAGACCACACGTAGAAGATTGCCATGCCCATGATCACGGCCGCGATAAAAATAAAGGGGGAATAACCGAGCCGTGACAGCGCCTGACCGGTTCCCGGTTCTGCCTTGAGGACATCTTCCGAACGGAGGACGATTTCCTTGTCCATGCCTAGATCCTTTCCGCCGCTCGTAAGCGGGCGCTTCTGGCACGCGGATTCGTGGCGATTTCCTGTGACGCGGGCGAAATGGGCTTTGCGGTCAATACCTTCAGTTTCTTTTGCCGACGGCACGTGCAGACAGGCATGTCCGGCGGGCAGCTGCAGGTTTTTTCCCAGGACCGAAAAGCATTTTTAACAATTCGGTCTTCCAGGGAGTGAAAGGAGATAATGGTGAACCTTCCCCCGATATTCAGGAGATCCACCCCGGAGTCGATAGCTTTGCGCAGGCTGTTCAGTTCATCATTGACCCGAATGCGTAAAGCCTGAAACGTTTTGGTCGCCGGATGGATCCGGCCCTTATGCCGTGCGGAGGGCAAGGCGCCAAGAATGGTATCGGCCAGGTGCAAGGTTGTCCTGATGGGGTTGCGGCGTCTTTCCCGAACAATGGCCCGGGCGATTCTTCTTGCCATCGGCTCTTCTCCGTATTCCCAGATCACCTGTCGCAGTTCCTGTTCTGACGACTCGTTAACGAATTCATAGGCGCTGATTTCCTGGGTTTGATCCATTCTCATATCCAGAAGCTCATCTGTGCTGAAACTGAATCCGCGTGCCGGCGTGTCCAGTTGATGGGACGATACGCCGAGATCAAGCAGGATGCCGTCGACTTTCTTAATACCCAGATCAGAGAGAATATCGGCGATGTCGGAAAAGTTGGCCTTGCGGAGAATTTTTCTCGCCCCAAAAGAGGTGAGATGGTTTTCCGATTCCCGCAGGGCATCATCGTCTCTGTCCAGGCCGATTAAAAGACCGTCCGGTTCCGTGGTTTCCAGAATACGTTGGGCATGCCCACCGCCGCCGACGGTTCCGTCGACGAAGATTCCTCCAGGCCGGCAGCGGAGGTGGTGAATCGCCTCCTCAAGCAAAACCGGCATGTGATAGGCGCCCATTTATCACCCTAAAAAGTTAAATACCCAAGTCCACCATGCATTTTTCGTGGGAATCGAGATTGCCCCCCGTGTTTGTCATGTCTGCGTCAAAACGTTCCTTGCCCCAGATTTCGATATTTTTCAGCATGCCGGCCAGGACGATGTCCTTGTCAAGGTGGGCGTATTCACGAAGATTCTGTGGAATCAGAACCCTTCCCTGATTGTCCAGGGTGCAATGAACGGCGCCGGACATGAAAAAACGCTGGAAAGAACGGACTTCCTTACGTAATATTGATTGATGACTCATCTTCTCTTCAATGACATTCCATTCCTTGAAGGGGAAGACGATGAGATAGCCGTCCCAGTTGGTGATGACGAGTTGGTTATCGTAATGTTCGGCAAACACCTCACGATACTTGGCGGGAAAGATGATTCTCCCCTTGTCGTCGATCGTGTGATAATACTGCCCTCTGAAATAGGACATCTCCAGTCCCCTCCACGATAAACCACTTTGCTCCACTTGGCTCCGAATATAGAAGGGTAATCGGGCTTTGTCAAGGGGAAATTTGTTATTTTTTTTCGTTGACTTGGTATTTTCTTACAGCTTGGTAATGGGAGCTATAGTTGGTGGAGAAATGGTGTGAGCCGTCGTTTTTGGCGACGAAATAGAGGTAATTTACCTTGGCGGGAAAAAGAGCGGCCATTAAGGAATCAATACCGGGGTTGGCGATGGGACCCGGAGGAAGGCCGCCGATGTGATAGGTGTTGTATCGGGAAGGCATGCTTAAATGTTTGCGCCGTATGGGGCCGTTCAATGAATCAAGATGATAGACTGCCGTGGGGTCGCTCTGGAGCTTCATTCCCCTTTTTAAACGGTTGTGGAACACCGCGGAAACCATAGTTTTTTCGTCGGCATAGCCGGTTTCTTTGCCGATAAGAGAGGCCAGAGTGATCCAATCGTGAACGGATAAACCCATTTCCCCGGCCCGGTCCTGCAATTCCGGGGTGACTCTTTTCCAGAATTCGCCGATCATGACTTGCATGACCCGCTTTGTGTCCATCGAACGGTTAAAATAATAAGTTTCGGGATAGAGATAGCCTTCGACCGTTTCCCCTTCAATATGCATTGACTGCAGAAAATCCTTGTCACGGGACAGGACGTCAAAATCTTTCCTGTCGATCAGGCCGGCCTGACTGAGGCGTTCTGCAATTTCGCGTGCGGTCAAGTCCTCCGGAATGGTCATGCGATAAACTTTGATATCGCCGGTGATGAGTTTATTCAAGACCATCAGGGGCGACATGTCGGTTGTTATTTCGTATTCCCCCGCCTTGATTTGATGGACAACACCCCAAAACAGGGCCAGGACGCTGAAGGAGATCTTGTTGCGGATAAGGCCGTTGCGCTGGAGGATGTCCGCGATTTCCACGAAGCGGCATCCTTTGGGAATGTCGAGCAACACCGCCTCGCTATGTCTTCGTACGGGCTGGGAGATATCGGCGATGAATGTCAGAGACATCCCCGCGAGGATGAAGATGATAAAGCCGGTAATGATGAATTTTCTTGAGACAAATCTCTGCATTTACTATGGAGTATCGTTAATTAATTTTTCTTACGGGAAAGATGATCCAGATAGTCCTGCAGAATAATGGTTGCCGCGAGTTTGTCCACAATCATCCGCCTTTTCTGCCAGGGAACGGCCGCTTCAGACAATATCTCCTCTGCTGCTTTCGACGAGAGGGTTTCATCCCATTTGACAACGGTCAGACCAAAGGCCGTTTCCAGATATCTGGCGAAGTGGCTAACCTTTTCGCACTGGATCCCCTCGGAGCCGTCCAGTCTCAGCGGATAGCCGACCAGAATCCGATCGACCCCGTAGCGGTTGATCACCTGCTTGAGGTCGTCGATGACTTGTTTATTGTTTTTTCTGATGATCGTTGACACGCCCTGGGCCGTTAACCCCAGTTCATCACTTACGGCCACTCCGATTCGCTTATCACCAAAATCAAGACCGAGAATCCGCACCGATTGATTCGTCTCCTTTTTTGCCGTCACTCTTAACAGATATCCCCCTATCTTGCCACGAAAAAGGGCCTTGTCAGTAAGTGGTCCCAATTTCAGCCCTGTTGCGATTTCTCACATCGGTTAAATTTTTTAGTGTAAAGTTTCCGATCATTATGATAGAGGTCACGGTCGAGTGGTTTTGGCCTTTTAGATATCACCCGATTCCTGACCAAAAACATTGAACCGACCATTGCGGCGATGACGGACAAACGAAAGTTCGATAGATTCGAGATCCGGGTTCCGGCGAGGATTGAGGTTCCCCTTAAAGAAGGGGGAGCCGCCAGGTATGACCTCGAGACCCGTGACTTGTCCGCCGGAGGTGCGTTTATCAAGTTTCTGGCGCCTCTGCCGGAAGGAAGCGAAGTCAGGATTGACATCATTTTATTTTTCGATGAGTTGAAGACAGCGACGGACCCTCAAGGGTCATTGATTCTTTCAACCACGGGCCGGGTTGTGCGATCCGTGGCGGATGGGGTCGCGATCCGGTTCGGCGACGATTATGAATTCAAGGTGCACACGGATCGCCTGCATCAGATGAAAGCCGCAAAGGCGTTTTGACAAGGAATACACCCGAAGCCCCACTTCTCCATCCTTCCCCGGCATGAATTCATTCTGCCGGTTTGTGAAGGTTTGCGATGCATTCGATCAGGACCTTTCTTTTTCCCACCTTTTTATTGTGACTGGACCGCAATTCTGTTATCGTAGCGCGCGAATTGAATTATCTTCCAAGAGAATCCATCCATGAAGCATATCATCCTGGGAACGGCGGGACACGTTGACCATGGCAAAACCTCATTGATCAAGGCTTTGACCGGCATTGATACGGACCGGCTCAAGGAGGAGAAAGAGCGGGGCATCACCATTGAATTGGGATTCGCCTCACTTGCTTTGCCTGGAGGTGTAAAGCTGGGTATAGTCGATGTTCCGGGCCATGAGCGTTTCATCAAGAACATGGTAGCCGGGGCCTCGGGAATCGACATGGTGATGATGGTCATCGCTGCAGACGAAGGGGTGATGCCCCAGACAAGGGAGCATCTGCAAATCTGTTCCTTCCTGGGGATCAGGAAAGGGATGGTGGTCATATCGAAAACCGACATGGTTACCCAGGAATGGCTCGAACTGGTGAAGGAGGATGTGGCAACTTTTCTTGCCGGATCGTTTTTGGAGGGCGCCCCCGTCATTTCCGTATCTGCAGCGACGCAGGCCGGCCTGGAGGACCTGTTGGGGATACTCAATCAAATAGCAGCGACAATCGGAGAGGACACTGATCCCGGAATCTTTCGCCTGCCGGTAGATCGGGTTTTTACGATGAAGGGATTTGGGACGGTTATCACGGGGACCCTCATGTCCGGGATGATCGAGCTCGGTGAGAACGTGGAAATTCTTCCCCCGGGCATTTCCTCCAAGATCCGAGGGATCCAGGTGCACAACGCATCGGTCGAACGGGCTGAGGCGGGCCAGCGGACAGCCGTTAATTTCCAGGGGCTGGAAAAAGAGTCTATCCGCCGGGGCGACGTGGTGGTTCGGCCGGGATTACTGATTCCATCCCGGACGCTCGATGTTTGCTTCGAATATCTGGGTGGTTTTGAGCGGAAGCTGAAGAACCGGGCGCAAGTGCGTTTTCATTACGGAACCAGTGAAATCATGGCCCGTTTGATTCCCATGGATCGTGAAGAGGTTAAATCGGGGGAGAAGGTCTTTGCCCAGTTGGTTCTGGATGAGCCCGCTGTCACCATCGCCGGGGATCGGTTCGTTATCAGGAGCTACTCGCCGGTGACCACCATCGGTGGCGGGTTGATTGCCGATCCGCACCCCCCCAAGCACAAACGATTTAAGCCCGAGGTTCTGGAAGCGTTTGCCACGCTTCTCGAAGGTGACGATACGGCGAAGGTTTCCGTGATTGTCGGCCGTGCCGGCCTCACCGGGATTACCCTGCACGAGCTGATTGTCCGAACGGGGATAAGAAGCAGCCTGCTGCGCAAGATTCTGGATCGCATGCTGTCCGAAAGAACGGCGATTCTGCTGGACAAGGAAGAAACCCGGGTGGTTTCGTACATCCCCTACGGGGAGCTGCTGGATCATTTGCTGGCGCAGCTTGACCGGTACCACCGGAAAAACCCCCTGCGCGAGGGACTTTCCCGGGAGGAGCTCCGCATGGCCCTCGGGCTGGGCGGGAATCAGAAGTTTTTTGCCATGGCGATAAAGGATTTGGAGAAAAAGGGGAAGATTGTCGTGGACCGGGAAAATGTCCGCCGCGCGGATCACCGTGTGGACCTGGGCATAGGACTCGAAACAATGCGGAATGATATCGAAATCCATTATTCCCGGGCCGGCTTGTCCCCTCCGACGGTCAGGGAGGTGCTGGAGAAGTATGCCGATAAAAAAGACAACGCCAGGGATGTTCTGTCCGTGCTGCTACGGGAAGGAGCGCTCATACGCGTAACGGAGGATTTGTATTTTTCCGGAGAGGCGATTCTGAAATTGCGTGAGGCATACAAGAAGCAACTCCTGGCGCAAGGGCAGGCCAATCCGGCCAGTTTCAAGGATTTGACGGGCCTGTCGAGAAAATTCATTATTCCCCTGATGGAATATTTCGACCTGAGCAAGTTGACCATACGTTCAGGAGATGTGCGCATTTTGAGGGAAAGGGAGCATTCATGACGGATATTGGCGATGATCTGAGCGCATTGGAAGCGCTTTCCGTTGTTCGTTATGACGGTATCCGGTTTGCCAGGGAAGAGACATTCCTGATCCGGGAGGTTTCCCTGCGCGTCGCTTACAACCAGAGTCATGTGATGACCATTGCCTGTGCTGGAAATAATCTGGACGAGTTGGCGGTTGGATTTTTGCGTTCGGAAGGGCTGCTTCGATCATCGGCGGACATCGAGCGCTTGACGGTCTTCGAGAAAGAACGCAAGGTCGAAGTGCAAACGGTCGACCACCGGCCGATGAAGACTGGAACGGATCGGGGCGGCGGCGACCTGTTTTCAAGCGGCGCCCGGAGTATGGTTGGGGGATCCAGAACCGGCAAAAAGAATCTCCGCCACCTTGCCATGACACTTGATCCGCAGAGCATATTCCGTTGGATGGAGGAACTGGTCGGCCGTTCCGTCCTGCATAACACTAGCCACGGGACGCACTGTTCGGCCCTGGGAAACCGGGATGGCATTCTGATCTGCCGGGAGGATATCGGACGGCACAATACGATCGATATGATCGGTGGCTATACCCTGCTGAACAATGTGCCCTGTGGGGATAAAATTCTCCTGACTACAGGGAGAATCTCTTCGGAAATGGTTCATAAAGTCTGGAATCTCGGCATCCCGGCGATCATCACCCGTTCCGCCCCGACAGCGGAAGCAATTCGTGTTCTCGACGGGGCCGGTATGACCCTGGTGGGGTATGTCAGAAACGGTGCCATGAACATCTATACAAACAATGAGAGAGTTGCTGCGAATTTATGAAAACTGTTTACATCGACCAGGTTAAGGCGGGAGACAAAATCAATGATTTTTTCCTTGTGGAGGAAAAAAATCTGGCCTTCTCCCTGAAGGGGGCACCTTATCTCAGCCTGCGTCTCAAGGACAAAACGGGTCAGGTGGATGGTCGGGTATGGGAAAACGCGGCGGAGCTGGACAAGGCATTCAAAAAAGGGGACGTTGTTTTCGTCCAGTGCCGGGCGGTAAGCTATAAGGGCGTTACCCAATTATCCATTATCAACG
>CAYPKE010000067.1:6429-12684 GCA_964411235.1 uncultured Syntrophales bacterium | reverse complement strand
GGGGGTTGTCACCCAACCCCCTTCCCTTCGTACTGATTCGGAAGGCTCTCCGCGAACCCCGGTCAACCCGGAGCCGCAACCCTTCCCACTCTATCCGTTTCCTAAAAAACCAAGACCCATCAGGCCTTCGAGAACAGGGCCGTGTCGATATTCGGCATCGTCATCAGCGGCGAGAAAACACCCGTCCGCAACAGCAGGAAAATGATGCAGAAATCGCCGATCAACTCGAACACCGCAACCCAAAGCAACAGCGTCAGGCTCTGCGTCTGAACCAGAATCGGCAAAAGGAATATCGCCACCAGGCCGATCGCCACCACACCGAACCAGAACACCGCCGGATACTTGTCCCGCAGCATCAGCAACGCCGACTCCTTCGCCGCCGCCACCTGGTACGTCAACGTCATCATGTAGATCACGATCATCAGCAGGCACGCCACAACCAGAATCCGCTCCGCCTGATGCCAGAAGTGAAGCTGCTCGTCAAACTGACCCGCCAATCCCGGAACCATCGAAATGAAAATAAGCAGCGTCACGCCGCCCATCAAGGCATAGCCCGTCCGCATGATCGGAAGCAGCGAATTGTTCCACAAAGGAATCGACGGCGAATACGTCATCACGATCCCGTCATAGATCACCACCACGAACGCCGCAATGCCCGCAATGATCATGACCGCCTGGCCCAGCGCCGTCATCGACGCGCCACCGAACGCCACGTTATAAAACATCACCAGGTGCAAAAACCCAAACCCGCATATGGAAAACGTCGCCCAAAAGCCCCGCGCAATCCACGAAGACCCCGGACGGGACAGGCCGCGCCAAAAACGCCAGCGCTTCCCAAGGTAGATGAAGTGGAACAGGTTCTTCGGCCCCGCGACAATCAACCAGCCCAACAACCCAGCAAAAAACGCCAGCGGCGGCGCCGACGTCACCAAAAACAACGAAACCAAAAACAGGGCGGCCCCCAACTCCCCGCAAAAAAACGCCAGCGTGATCAGCCAACGCCACTCCGTCTGTGGATTGTAGCCCACCTCAAAACTGGGCTCTTCTATATACCGTATATTCTTATGCAGCATCGCTTTACCTCTCCTTTCCCAGTAGTGTTACGGCCGGCTACGAAATGTAGTAAACCTTCGGCTCCGTGCCCTTCTCCGCCATCGGCTGAACCGCATTCCGCGAACGAATCAACTGGCGAATCTCCGAATTCGGATCGCTCAAATCCCCAAACTTCCGCGCATACGTCGGACAGTTCGTCACGCACGCCGGATCCAATCCGCCCATCACACGCTCGATACAGCCCACGCACTTCGTCACCGTCCCCTCCTGGAAATGCGGGTAACTCTGCGCCTCAAACGGCGTCAAACCCTTCTCCGGGTAATAACCCTTCAACGCGCCTCGCTTCATGTAATGACGGTTCTGGTACGGACACGCCACGTAGCACGCCCGGCAACCCATGCACTTCGTGTAATCCACCAAAACCACGCCCGTCGCCTCGTCCGTGTAGCTCGCACCCGTCGGACATGTCTTCTCGCACGGTGCCTCCTCGCAGTGGTTGCACAACTGGGGTAAATAAACCCGCGTCACGTTAGGAAAAACCCCAACCTCGTCAATCAACGTCTTCGTCCAGTACATCCCCCGCGGAAGACCATACTCCGTCTTGCACGCAAGCGAGCACGCCTGGCAGCCTATACAAAGCTTCAAATCAATTACCATGCCCCATATCATCTTGTGTTCCTCCTCATTATCCTTAGACTCTCGTCTCTGTCTCTCATCGATCCGGGCACCCGGGACGGTTTGCCGTCCCGGAATATCCCTTCCTGTCTCCTAGTAGCGCGGAGGCGGAGGCGGAGCGGGAAGCTTCTTCACCTTCACCTTTGCCACCGATTCCATGGATCCGCTGACCGCACAGGTATAATCCATGCCCATACCCAGGAGGGTGTTGAACTGGCCACCACCCAAGCGGGTGATGGGGCTGTGGGTCACGGTCCGGTTTGTCGCGTTCGAGATTCCGATGCACTCCGGATGAATACCCTCCGACAGCTCCACCCAGCCTGTCAACTGACCGAACTGGGATTTCACTTCAATGTAGTCCCCATTCTGGATGCCCTTCGCCTTGGCCATCTGCGGATTCATCATGAGGCCCCGGTGATGGGGATCCCGGTCCACCAGCTCCCGGACCCACGGAATCGACAGGTTCTCCGTGAAGTTCATGAGGTGCTCCTTGAACGTGATGGCATACAGATCGTACTCCGGCGGCTCCGTGTGGACCGGCGAGAGCTTGCCCGATGGAATGGCGCCGTAATCGTCCCACGGCCATTCGCCCCAAGGCAGTTTGATGTTGTGCTCTTTGAATTTTTCCTTCAGTTCGTCTCGTACTTCAAGGAAGTACTCGCAATAGATGGCGCGTCGCATGTCCTTGCCCCGCTTGTCGCTCATAAAATACTTGTGCTCCGGCGGACGGATCTTCGTGTTGTGACCGTGTTCCTGGAACCACTCGATGCTCTTCTCACCACCATCTTCCGACCAGACATGTTTCGTCCAGTAACGGCCGCAGTAATCGAGGAACTCCTTGTGGGTGTAGCGCTTCGTCGGGTCGATCATCAGATCGGGATCATTCACCAGACCGGTGATGAAGGCGTTGACGCCGTTCATGATGTCCAGCTTGCCCAGACGCTCCGCCAGTTCCGCCAGAATGTCGTAGCTGTCACGGCAGGAACCGGGGGCTTTGACCACCGGCTGGCGACAGTTAAGACCTTCCGTCACCGGGGGCTCACACATCAAAAGCGCCCACGACTCGAGATAGCTCTGATCGGGCAGGATAATGTCGGCAAAGGTGCTCGTCTCATTGTGGAACAGTTCGATGGAAAAGATGAACTCGAGGTTCCGCAATATCTCATACCAGCCATCGACATTTCCCGGCAGGGACCAGATCGTATTGGAATGGTAAGTCAAGAGGACCTTTGGCTTCCAGTCCATACCAAACGCCTTCGGATCCTTGCAAGTGAAGTAGCTCAGCTGACCGGCGTCCACACCGATAGGGAAAAGCTCCACCAACTGGACTGTATTGGACGGCCAACTGAAGGGCACTTCCGGATGCAACTGATGGGGCTTCGGATCGAGCAGACCATCGAGGCCCGGCTCGTCCGTCCAGGACATATGGGCCGAACCGAGGACAACACCCAGCAGGCCGCCGGGAGCGTTGTAGCTGCCGAGGAGCATATTCAAAACGATAAAGACCTGGTTGTCCATGGCGCTGCACTTGTGACCCTGGGCGCCGCGGTACCAGTTGACGGAAACCGGCCGGTAGGCGTAAACTTCATTATCGATGGTGATGCTCGTTCCGATCTCGGCCGCCTCACCCAGCTCCTTCGCCAGGCGCCGGATCGTCGCGGCGGGGACGGTCGTGATCTTCTCCGCCCACTCGGGGGTGTAGTCCTTGTAGGTATCCTTGATGAACTGCAGAGCCGGACGGACGCGCTCGCCCTCCACCTCATAGCTCCCAAACAGGGCAATATCCTTGATTGTCGGATCGTCAAAGACCTTCGCCTTGTTGTCCACGGGATCCCAGATCATGGGCTTGTGCTTTTCTATATTCCGCTGGGCGAACCAAGCCATCGACCCCGGAGTACGGCCAGTTGGAGGCGTGTGGGTTTCCGTCGCCGAACGCTTGAAGAAGCCGTTGTCCCGGATCAGATAGCCCCCGTTGGCGTACCACTTCAGGTACTCCGCATCGTATATGTTGTGATCGTACAGCAGCGAATGGATGACACCCAAAACAAACTGGCGGTCCGTGGCCGGGCGGATCGGCACCCATTCATCGGACTTCGAGGCCCCTGTTGAAAGGCGCGGTTCCACGGTGACCACCCTACCACCCCGATCCCGGAGATCAGACATGTAGCCCTGGGCAGAGGCAACATGCAGGTGGGACGAGAAACCGTCGCCCGTGCCGATGTTCATCCAATATTTACAGTACAGATAGTCGCCGGCGCCGGCGAAGGCCGAATTGTAAATGCCCGCCGTGATGTGGTAGCCGCCGCCGCAGTAGGTGCCGACCACGTGGAACTGGTTCGCGCTCCCCACACAGGCTGGCCAGGCCCACAGGTAGATCTTATGGAAATCGGAAATCGCCGCCATGAATTCCCGGGGATCCTTATCTATGCAAGCCTTCACCTTCTCCGTGATCGTGCTCATGGCCTCTTCCCAGGAAATCTGCACCCACCCGGGATCCTCGTTGGGTCCCTTCTTGGGATTCGTCCGCTTCACGGGATGCGTGATCCGGTAAGGATCGTAGGTTCGCATGATGCCTGTTACAGCCTTGACGCAAACCTTGCCGCGGTTGGACGGGGACGTGGGATTCCCTTCGATCTTGTTAATGATCCCCTCCGGCGTGATGTGACATCGGATCGCACAGGTATGGATGCACATCTTACACGTCGAGTTGATCCACTTCCCAGGCTTCATCGAATTGGCTCTGGCCTGGTTCTCCACCCTCAGTTTCTCTTTCAATGTTGTACCCTCCTTTTCAAAAACCTTGGTCATATATTCTGGGACACGCAAAACGCGCCCACGTTAACACCAAAAACAAAAACCCCGCCCATACCTTTACGTATGGGTGGGGTTCTGCTCCTCCGTGCTGATACTAATTCCCCAGGAATATTTATCTGTAAATCGTCCCTTTGCCTCCCGCGAGCTCAAAACCGCACACATGACCTTCGGCTCTAAAGCCTTCATCCCGTTGCCCCTGCATTAACAGTGTTTTTCTGACTGCAATGACTTCAGTTCTTAAAAAGCTCGATCCCATCCCTGCCTCCAAAGATGATAACCGTATCATTTTACACATACCGAAATCCGCACTGGTGCTACCAATTTTACTACAAACTGTCAATAGAATTTTAAACAGTCATGCGCAGATTATCCATTTAGTATTGCGGTTCCGGAGGACCTTCCAACAGGAACCGTCACCAAGGCCCTATAGACTTCGAGATAGGATGTGCTTTCCTTTTCAATACTGAACGAGGTCTTCAGCAGGTTTTCCGCATGGCGTTGCACCTGTTCCCGAGCGGCAGGGTAATCGACTACAGCAAGGATAGCATCCCGGCATTCCCGCCGGTTTCGGAACAAAAAAGCCGTCCTGTCGCTCAGCAGGGACGAATTACCGGGTATGTTGCGGGCGACAACCGTTTTTCGAAAAGCGAACGCCTCCAGCAGCGCGTTGGACTCGGATTCGGAAGCTGAGGTGTTGAAAACCACGTCGACGCTCCGCAGCAGGGAGACGATATTCTCCCGCGGCACTTCACCCAGATAAGTGATCCATGCAAAACAGGCCATGCGCTCCCGAATTCTACGGTATTCGTCCGGCTCCAGGATCGGTCCTGCCAGAAACAGACGCAGACGAGGCCGGACCTTCCTCACGTCCGCCAGCACATCGATGGCATACCCGATACGCTTGACACGGCGAATGCCTCCCAGCATCAGAAAAACCAAGTCTTGCTCCGCAACACCATGCAAAAACCGGTAGTCCAGTGCATCTCCTTCCTGCAGAAAAACGGACTGATGAATGATCCGGATCTTCTCTCCGGGAATTCCCTTGCTGCGGAGGAGGGAAAACGCGTGGTCATTGAAAACCGTCACAACGTCGGAGTACGACAGAACCCGCCTGATCGTCCGACCCTTTTCCCGATCCTTCATGTCTAGATGCATATCCGTACCGGTCATGGTCGTGATCAGGGGGACGTCAAGAACCCGCTTTAGAAGCATCCCCGAAGGTCCCGCCTTATAGGCGTGAAAAATGTGAACGATATCGGGCGTAAACGTATCGGCCCCTTCCAAGAGATCGCGATCTTCCGTTTGTGATAAATCCATAATCCGGCATACGACTCCAGCGTGCGCCAGGCCTGTTGCCACACGCTGCACCGTTACGGCATTGCCGGTCAATTTCGGGGAATAGGTCGGGGTTAACAGCAGTATTCTCATACCTTACCATTCTTGGTATTAATCTGACGTCATCCTTTCGGCATGGGTTTCACGTCGGCGGCAGTATAGAAAAATAAGGGCTTCCTGTCAAAGCGCAAACGGGAACGGTTATCCAAAAAAAATGTGGATATTTCAAGCATTTTATAATAGGCGGTGTAACAATTGCGATTATGTCGTGACGCTCATGGATGAACACGGTAACGCAAAAAGCAAGGAGAGTTGAATAATGGATTCGCAGATTGTTTGCCCTGTCTGCAAGGGTTACGGAACCTTGTGCAACTGTCT
>CAYPKE010000067.1:0-6419 GCA_964411235.1 uncultured Syntrophales bacterium | reverse complement strand
CGGGTCTCGTCGAATGCCCAACCTGTCACGGCAGTGGCAAGGGATATCTGTTGATGAAATGTAAACACTGCCGGGGAACCGGCAAAGTCGCCTGCCAGCAGTGTGAGGGGACCGGCAGGATGATCTGCCCGACCTGCCACGGCAGCGGCCAAGCACCCTGCTTTGCTACCTGTCAGGGAAGGGGACGATTGCCCTGCGCCAATTGCGGCGGCACAGGGTATCTCAAGACTCCTGCCTGAAAAGAAAAAACCTCGGGAACCGTCCGGAGGCTAAAGCCAAACCGTCAACCTTGCTCCGAGTGGCCACTTTCTGACTACTTTGAGCAAGGAGTCAACCACCAACCACACAAGACCAAACGACGTTCATGCCTTCGTCTTTGCAACATCGTCTATTCTGTTGATCAAACTTTCAACGATGCGGGAAAAAACCGACCCGACTTCACCCGCCTCTTTGCTTTCAATGAAAGGCCGTCCGTCATCGGATGCATCGACGATCAGCGGGGTCATGGGAATGCGGCCCAAAAAGGGCACCCCCATCCGTTTCGCCATCGTTTCACCACCGCCTTTTTTGAAAATGTCCACCACGCTTTGGCACTGAGGACAGATAAAACCGCTCATGTTTTCTATCACACCCAGCACAGGAACCTTGACCTGATGACAAAAATTAATCGATTTTCTGACGTCGTTGAGAGACAAGTTCTGGGGTGTTGTAACGATAATCGCACCATCATTGTCCGGTATTAATTGGGCGATGGAAAGAGGCTCATCCCCTGTACCGGGAGGAAAATCCATAACCAGATAATCCAAATCACCCCACATGACGTCTTCCAGCAGTTGTTTCATAACCTGCATTTTCAGGGGACCACGCCAAATGACAGCATCATCCTGATTTCGAAGAATGAAGCCCAAGGACATGACTTTCAAATACTGATTATAATCGATAGGCACCAGGCCCCCGGGAGCGGCATAAACCGACTTGCCCTCCAGGTTCAGCAGCGTGGGAATACTGGGACCATGAAAATCCACGTCCAGCAGACCTGTACGAAATTTCTTCAGTGACAGAGCGCAGGCCACATTCGCGGCAACCGTGCTTTTTCCAACACCACCCTTCCCGGAAAGAACAAGGATCTTGTGCTTTATCCTGCCCATGCGTTCCCGAAGTTCATTATCGCTATCCTTGGTCGACTCCGCGGAAGTTCCGGAAGTCGCACAACCGCCCGAAGAGCAGGCTCCGTTGTTTTTCGTGCAATCCATTTGTTTCCCCTATTATTTTATTAATAATTTATTAAATACCCCAAACGTAACGGAAACCGTCTCTGGCAATAGCTCAACCGCCGCCGGGGATGCTTCTTAAAAGGACAATCTTATCGCCATGGTTGATCTGAAAATCCAGGTTGTCCTTTTTTACAAAAAGTCTGAGATTATACCAGACGATGGCATTGGAGATTACACCATTATCTCCATCGGTAAAGCGCTCGTAAAAGGTGCGCCCATCGGCTGTTTGGATCTGCTTGAGGAAATCACCAATTGTCCCTCCCTGGAAATCCATTATCTCCTCACTCTTCCCTTCCCAACCGATTTCTTTTCTGATCGTTGCACACTGAACTCCCAACGTAATTGCCATTGGATCCTCCTAATATGAGTTATCATCAATCTTTCACTCCAGATCAAAGACATACCATGTTCCTCGTTCCGCTCTTCGACGATAATTAAAGAGAATCGAGAAGTGAGCTGCAGATCATGGCATACAAATACTATGCATCTGTGTAACTATATTAAAAACATTGGTCGCATTCAGGCGACTCATCCTAACCAATTCAGCACAACAACAAGACCAGAGAAATGCCATCTGCGTGAAATAAACCTTATAAACTCATACTCATTCGAACAGCGTAAACTTCCCGCAAACGTTGCGCATTGTTCTATTCAACCGCTCGTTGCTTTTCTCCCTTTTTGTGATTTTTGTGTTGAAGCTTCCTTTTTCTACCCGGGCATTCCGTCAACGCCGAACCTGGCAGCCGAAAACAGTCTCCATAAAGCCGGCCGTCCAAATAAGCCTGCAAAATCGCGTCTTTCATGCCCCGCAAACCGTAAATCAGATTGATACCGCTGTTCTCCACCATGATCTGCAAGGGTTTCGAAACGGCACCGCAGAGAAGTACCGCAACGCCTTCTTCCTGCATGAGAGAAACCTTCATGACATCATTGCATAAAGACCAGTTGATGCACGTTTCGTTATTAATCGTCTTCCCATTAATATCAATTATCAGGAGATTCTCCGAAAAATCAAGAACGGTCGATACCTGTTTCCCCCAAATTGGCATGGCTATTTTCATTTTAAGCTCTCCATGTGAATTTGAAGAACAAAATGTATGCCATTTCGCTGAAACCAAGCTTAGAATAATTAATTAATAATAACAGATATTTTTATTGATTCTCGCTAAGGCAGCATTAGGGAGGATCAGAGTAGTTTTAACAAAGCAACCATTCTAATTGCTCAGGTTGCAATAATGCGATTTAATTTAAACAGCGTTTTTCCGATCCGGCAAGACCACTCCAAGGGCTTTGATCTTGCGGAAAAGGGTGCTTTTGTGAATGCCCAGCTCTCTGGCGGTCCGGATACGACTCCAGTCGTTGCGCCGTAAGGCATTGGTAAGGAAGATGGCTTCCATATCCCTGTATGTCATCACTTCCAAATATCTAGATGTGTCCGGTAAAGCGATTTTCCGGACCGCCTCCGGTAGATGCTGCCGCTCGATCAAGCTTTTCTTGCAAAGGATGAATGTATGTTCGATGATGTTTTTCAATTCCCTGATGTTGCCGGGGAAATCATAGGACATCAGGCAGGCCAGGGCATCGTCATTCATGCCGTGGATTTGCTTGTTCTGCATCAGGTTGAACTGCATGATAAAGTGTTCGCTGAGCAAAGGGATATCCTCTTTCCGTTCCCGCAGGGGCGGCAATTCAATCCGCATAACATTGATCCGATAATAAAGATCCTCTCTGAATTTTCCCTCTTTGACCAAATCCTGGAGTTTTCGGTTTGTGGCCGTAATCACACGAACATCCGTCTTGCAGCTTTCCACACTCCCCAAAGGCTCATACGTTCCCTCCTGCAGCACGCGAAGCAACCTGACTTGGAGGGCTGGAGAGATATCACCGATCTCATCCAAAAATATCGTGCCTTTGTCGGCCAGCTTGAAACGTCCGGGCTTGTCCCTTTTGGCATCGGTAAAAGCACCAGCCTTATAGCCGAAGAATTCCGATTCCAGCAGGGTGTCCGGCAATGCACCGCAATTGACGATTACCAGGGGCTTGTTTTTTCGTGAACTGAGCTGGTGAATTGCCTTCGCCAGGAGCTCCTTCCCGGTCCCGCTTTCCCCTTCGATGAGAATGGTCGCATTGCTCTGGGAGATATCGGGAAGGATCTTGAAAAGGTCTTGCATGCGATGATTTTTGGAAACGAAATCTTCAAATCCATAACTCCTAGATATCTCTTTTCTCAAAGTCTCGACCACGCTGATGTCACGAAAGGTTTCCACCGCGCCGACAATGTTTCCGGATTGATCCTTCAAGACCGCCGTGGAAATGCTGACGGGAATACGTAAACCTGCAGCACTGATAATATGAACCGTTTTATTGACGATTGGTTCCCCTGTCGTTAGGGTGTGCCGTAAGGCACAATCCTTCTCGCAGATTTCCGCTTTCAGAACATCTTTACAAAGCTGTCCGATTGCTTCGTCGTGCTCGACACCGGTAATTTTTTCCGCTGCGCGATTAAATGATGTGATACGCCATTCATGATCAACTGTAAAAACGCCGTCAGCGATGGAATCCAAAATGAGATCGCGTTCCGCTACCATAAATTACCCGTTCAATCCTCTCAAAGGTTCTTTTTTACTAGTAAACATACAAAAAGACCTGGGACATGCCTGCGAAATCGGTCCTCTGGCAATGCTTGCCAACAGTTTCTTCCAAGAAATCGGGAACAGCCCGCGTCGACACACAAGAATCATTTGGCATGGAAATCGCTGGTTCCTAGCGACACGTTTTTTTGTTTACTATACATTTCACTCAATTAAAAGGAGGTATTATGATGAAAATTGCAGTTATCGTACCTGGCGCCCTGCCGGAAGAAGCCAAACAGGCTATCAGGGCGGATATGCTAACCTACGCTGAACCCGGTACGGCCATCGATATCTTTGCCGTTGACGAAGGCAAGATCTCGGTGGCCGCGGATCTTGACCTGAAGGCCCCTGCAACCGTCGCCCTAGCTCAGGAGATTGAGCAAAAGGGATACGACGCGATCCTCCTGGATGGCACCTGCGACTTTTGTCTGGCGGCTGCCCGGAGCGCCGTCCGGATTCCAGTTGTCGGTGCCGCCTCGGCAACCTACCATCTGGTTTACCAGCTGGGCGGAAAGTATGCTGTCATCAGCGTGAATGAAAACCTCAACCCGACTTTCCTCAGGGCGATCAAACTGACCGATTGTGAAAACAGATTAACCTCTATGCGCTCCCTGAAACGGCCCTTCAAAGTACCCATGGACAGCCTCCCCTATTCTCCGGAGGAACTGGAAGAGGAAATCGCAGAAATCGCATCCCAGCAGGTTAGCCAGGAAGGCGCCCAAATTATTGTTGTGGCTTTTACACTTCTCAATCTTTTCGTCAAACCCGGCGCTCTGGACAGAATGTCAAAAAGGCTCAATGCCATCTTCGTCGATGCCCAAGCCATCGGCATCAAAACAGCTGAAATGATGGTGCGATTGCAAATGAGTCACAGCGTACGAGAATATCCCCTTATATAAAAATCGGTCCTGTCTGCATTACAACGGGGAAACTGGAGAGTCTCCGTTTCCCCGTTTGCCTTTCGAATATCCATAAGCCGGAAAACACCTCGCTTTTTGTAAACGCCTCCAAAGCAACCACCCTGTTTCAAAAGCTCATTCTCATGTCTTCTATCAGAGGCGTATCGCAACTTTCTTGACGGCTTTTCCAAAATACGCCATACCACCTCCTTCGCTGAGTACCCGCAAGATGGAAGGAATATCCACAACGTGGACACCTGATAAAAGTGTAACGCCTAAAGGCTTAAAAATATCAGGGATCAGCGGCGTTGAGGCACCCAGAAGAACGATTTCCCGGCAATTCCTGGCCGCATCAAGAAGCGCATCGGCGGTCCCATTGATGAGTGACGTAGAGGTAATGATGGCGATGTCGCAGAAAGGCAACTCTTCGTAGGCTCGTTCAGAAGAAATGACTTCCTCTGCACGATCTTCGGCAATCTCAAAAATAACCAATTCTTTAACTTTTTCCCGCAGGGGGATCAGCAATGGCCCGAAGTAACCTACCATCCCAACCCGGTCCTCTGGTGTCAGTTGCAGCATGGTCATGACATCACCGGCAATCTGCGCTTC
This sequence comes from uncultured Syntrophales bacterium, assembly GCA_964411235.1. Classification (GTDB taxonomy): domain Bacteria; phylum Desulfobacterota; class Syntrophia; order Syntrophales; family JAAYKM01; genus JAAYKM01. The sequence goes on along the minus strand of CAYPKE010000067.1, from coordinate 1,004 downwards.
CTGCTCACGATTGAACAAGGCGTTAATGGCACTTAATCCCAAAGTGGATTCAAGCAAGGCAGAAGACCCGAAATAGTCGACGAGTTCATGGCTCGATTTACCAACCAAAGGGCGCTTGCCGTTAAAAACCGAACAGCCGTGATAAAGGTCCTCTTTGAAGGTAAAAGCAACACCGCACCAATCCTCATCCAGACAAACACCGGTATAGCCCAGTCCCATGCGAACATCTGTCACTTTTTTTTCAGGGCAATGGTTTCTCACATAATCCTTGATCTGATCGGCAATAGTCATTTTAATAGTCCCTCCGCCATGGTTCCCGCCGGGTCAGGAAATAATCCCGGATTGCCTTCTTAATTGTATCCGTTGCCAATTGTGCACAATGTTCATCCTCCGGCGGCAGTCCCTGCAAACCGGCCAGAATATCCGATGCCGTGATCATGAGGGCCTCACTAATGGTTCTGCCGGAAGCCAGCCCCGCACCCATATTCCCTGATGCGATGGAAGTGATGCAGCCGCTCGTCGCAAAACGCACGTCGACAATTTTTTCATCCCGGACCCGCAGGAAGAACTCCATTTCATCTCCGCAACTTCCAGCCATTTTTCCGTATCCATCCGGTCTTTCTATCTGTCCCATATATTGCGGGTCCAACCAATTTTTTAAAACTTCATTCGAATACTTGTCTCTTATTTCTTTTTCAAGAATGCTTCTGATTGTTTGAGCGGCCTGCTCCAAGTCTTTTTCATCCATTCTTATCCATCCCCTTATGATCCTGAATCTATCGTGATCAAAAAATCCATTCCCCATACCGCCTTCATCTTTGAAAACGGCAGCACTTATAACAACAACCGAAAACTCAAAGCAAACAAAACATGTACCTTCTGCAAAAATCAAGATACATGCCAAGCTTTCGGAATAAAAAAAGGATCAATAAAAACCTTTAATATAAAATTAGGGTCTGGACTAGCTGAGCACTGCTATACGTGCTAAAAGGCTAGTCATGTCA
>CAYPKE010000066.1:0-12763 GCA_964411235.1 uncultured Syntrophales bacterium | reverse complement strand
CAACCTGGTCGGTGGGTGTCTGTTCTTCGTGGTGGATCGGAGGAGTCTGCGTAATGGATAGCCTTCTGACCCCGAAACAGGTCGCTTCTCTGTTGCAAATGCCATTGCGAACGGTGTATGATCACGCTCGAGATCTAGGAGGGTTCTTCCCTGCCGGGATCAAGTTGCTTCGGTTCCATCCGAGGGTGATCAATGGGATTATGGAAGGACAAGACCCGCAAGCATTGGTGCTACAGTTTCGAGTACCAAAAGCAGACCTATCGGAAGCGGGGCTTCGCTACCCGGCGGGAGGCTGCATCGGCCCGCGAAGAAAAGCGGAAAGAATTAAAGGCCGCAGCCAGGGCGACCCCAACCGGTATGGGCTTCTTGGATCTGGCCAATCAATATCTTGATTATTCCTCCCGGCGCTTCGCCGAGCAGACCTTCAAATACAAGCAGCTCGTCTTCAAGTCCTTCCTGTCCTTCTATGGCGGGGACATTCTGGTCCACGAGATAACGCCCCAGCACGTCCATCGGTATCTCGATACCCGGCCATCGAATAATAATTATAACGCCCATCGGAAGGACCTCTCGGCCCTTTTTAATTTCGCCCGCCGCCGGCTAAAGCTGGACATACACAATCCCTGCCTGGACCTCGATAAAATGCCGCATTCGCCGCCGGAGAAGGTGGTCCCTACCGAAGAGGAGATTCTTCGGTTGATTGTCGCCGCATCGCCTGGGGACGAACGGGACGTCCTTCTCTGCTGCCTCCATACCCTGGGGCGCATCGATGAGGTCCTGCGCCTGTCCTGGCAGGATGTCAATTTCGAGAAACGGGTGGTGACGCTCTGGACCCGGAAACGTAGAAACGGGGCTTATGAGGCGGACGCCCTCCCGATGAACCAGGACCTGTATGATGTCCTGCGTGGCCGGTGGACTACCCGGGCTCAGGACAAGTGGGTCTTCTTCAACGAGGATTCCGGGACCCGGTTCATGCATCGCCCGAAGATGATGGCGGCCCTGTGTAAACGTGCGGGTATCTCTCCGATCGGGACAGGGCGCCGGAAATTAACGCCCCAGCAGATCAGGGCCTTCGTGAAAAAGAATAAGCGGGATCCGGGACCGGAGGAGATGTTCGTCGAGGTCCCCATCTATTATGGCTTCCATTGCCTCCGTCATTTCATGGCTTCCTATTTGGCCGACCAGGAGAAGGTGGGGACGAAGGCGGTCTCTGGTCTCCTCCGCCACAAGAACCTGCGGACGACCGAGATTTATCTCCATTCGATCGATGAATCGCAGCGGTCTGCGATGGATGGTTTGGAGGGCAAATTTGCACCCAAAAAAACATATCCGCCACCAAGAGCCGCTACCAAAAACGACGAAGGGGCCATGTCATAGACATAACACCTTGATTTTACTGGTCGGGGCGGAGGGATTTGGACCCCCGACATCCTGCTCCCAAAGCAGGCGCGCTACCAGGCTGCGCTACGCCCCGACGATGAAATGTTCAATGGCTAAGCAGCCATTTTTTGAAAAGAAAGAGTGCCTGCCCCCGGTGGCTGAGCGCATTTTTGGTTTCCGGATCCAGTTGGGCGACCGTCACGCCCCGCTCCGGGAGATAAAAGACGGGGTCATAACCGAATCCGCCGCCCCCGACCGGCTGCGTATGGATCAGGCCCTGCCAGACGCCTTCGAAGTGTTCATAACGGCCATCCGGCCGGCACAAAACCAGGACGCACCGGAACCGGGCAACCCGCTTTTCCGTAACAACCCCTGCCATCTGCTGCAGCAGCTTGTGACAGTTCGCCTCGTCCGTGGCGCCGGGTCCGGCATAGCGTGAGGAATAGATTCCCGGCCCTCCTCCGAGGAAATCCACTTCCAGCCCGGAATCATCGGCCAGGACCGTCTCCCCCGTGAAAAGCGAATAGGCTTTCGCCTTTTTCAGGGCATTTTCCAGGTACGTGGACCCGTCCTCCTCAACCTCGGGCGCACCGGCATAATCCGCCAGGGACCGGACGTCGAGATCGGGCATGTCGAGAAAACGGCTGATCTCCCCGACCTTTCCCCGGTTTTTGGATGCGATGACCAGACGGTTCAGATCTTTTCCCCCAGGACTTCTTTCTGCCTGCCCGTCAAGGTGCGGATGCCTTCGGCAGCGAGATCGACCAGACAATCCATGACGTCACGGGCAAACGGCTCCCCTTCGGCCGTTCCCTGCACCTCGATAAAGCGCCCGGCACCGGTCATGACGACATTCATATCCACCTCCGCCCGGTAATCCTCCACATACTCGAGGTCAAGCAGGACCTCCCCGTCGACGACGCCTACGCTGACGGCGGAAACGAAATCCGTGACGGGCATTTCGGGAATCACACCTTTCCCGACAAGGCAGCGGCACAGCTCCACGAGGGCGATGAACGCCCCGGTGATCGCGGCAGTTCTAGTCCCGCCATCCGCCTGGAGGACGTCGCAGTCGATATAGATCTGGCGCTCGCCCAGCAAATCGAGGTTGGTGACGGCACGGAGGGACCGGCCGATGAGGCGCTGAATTTCATGGGTTCTGCCCCCGACGCCGCCGCGCGAATGTTCACGCGCCGTCCGCTCCGGCGTCGAGCCGGGGAGCATGGCGTATTCGGCCGTCAGCCATCCCCTGCCCGATCCCTTGAGAAAAGGGGGCACCCGCTCCTCGAGTTTCGCCGTACAGAGAACTTTCGTCTGTCCCATCTCGATCAGAACGGAGCCCTCGGAAAAATCGAGAAACCGATTCGTTATCCTGAGCTTCCGGATTTCATTCCGGAGACGACCGCCGTTTCTTTCCATGCCGAACCGCCTTATAAACGCAGGTATTCAAGAACGCCGCGGCCGAGAGCCTTTGCGATCTCCTGCTGCCCGTCCTTGGCCAGAAGTTTGTCCCTGTCGCCCTTGTTGGTCAGGAAGCCCAGTTCCACGCAGACCGAAGGGGCATACAGGACCTCCAGCAACGGAACGGGCACCTCCCGGATGCCACGCCCCTTCCGGGGGAACACCCCCTCGAGATTCTTCTGAACCAGATGGGCGAGGCGAATGCTCTCGTTTGTGTTTTTGGTCTGTTCCATATCCTGAACGATGCCCTTTTTGTCTGCGGATCCGATACTCTTGTGGCCCGGCATGCTGATTTCGAATCCGGAAGCCTCCGGACCGAAACCGGCATTCACGTGCAGGCTGATCACCAGGTCCGGTTTGTATGCCCTGAGCGCGGCAACGCGTTCATCCACCGACACGGTCTTATCGGCAGACCTAGCCATCTGGACATGGATTCTGCGGTCGGCGCCCTCCAGGTGCTTCTTCAATACCAGACCGACGGCCAGAGTGATATCCTTCTCCATTACCCGGCTGGAATAGGCGACACCCGGATCTGTCCCCCCGTGCGCCGGGTCGATGAAGACCCTGTAGGATAGTTGCGCGGCGGGCTGTGCCAAAAAAATCCCGGCAGTCAGGAAAATGATGGTGCAAACGGCGATAATGTGTCTTGAGAAAATAGCTTTCATATGAATCTCGAGGTTCCCAGTTTTTGATGCGAGAGGGTCATACAGCAAAAAAAGAATCCTTTCAACTGCAATTCGTTCAAATGCGCTTGATTCGCTCCACGCTCTGGACATTCTTGATCCGCTTGATTGAGGAAACGACCTTGTTGAACTGATTGAGATCGTTTACATCCACCCGGAAATTCAACACGGCGTTCATGTCTTCGCCGGTATCCACATGCGCCTGGCTGATGTTCACATCGGAAGAAGCGATGACGGAACTGATCTCGGCAAGAGCCCCTTTCTTGTCATTGCAGACCACCCGCATATGAACAGGGTAGGTGTGCCGCTCCTTGATGTTCCACTCCAGTTCGACGAGGCGGTCCGGCTCCGCGCCCTGCACATTCGGACAATCCGCCTTGTGCACCGTGATACCCCTGCCACGGGACACAAAGCCCAGGATATCATCGCCGGGAATGGGATCGCAACATTTGCCGAACCTCACCATGATGTCCTCGATGCCGGTCAGGGAAATTCCCATGGACGACTTGTTCCGCCGCCTCGCCTTGACTTCCTGTTCCTCCTTTGTCTCGGCCTTCACTTCCTCTTCCGCCTCCGGAATCAGATAGTTGACCACCTTCTTCGGCGAGAGCTTGAAGTAGCCCACCATGGCCAGCAGGTCATCCAGGGAGTTCAGGGAATAGTCTTCAAAAATTTTCTTGATTTCATCCGATTTGACAAAGTGGCCGTATTTGAGATTCCGTTTGCGAAATTCCTTTTCCAGGAAATCGCGCCCCAGGGCGATACTCTTGACGCGCTCTTCGGTGTTGATCCAGTATTTGATCTTCTGCCGGGCGCGGGAGGTTACGGCATATTTGAGCCAGTCCTTGCTGGGATGATGTCCGGATTGGGTAATGATCTCGATCGTATCGCCGTTCTGGAGTTCATATTTCAGGGGCACGATATTCCGGTTGACCTTGGCGCCAATACACTGATGGCCGATGTCGGTATGAATGCTGTAGGCGAAATCGATCGGTGTCGATCCCTTGGGAAAGGCCCGCACGTCGCCCTGGGGCGTGAATACGTACACCTCGTCGGGAAACAGGGCGAGTTTCAGGTTGGACATGAACTCGCGCGGATTGGTCAGGTCCTTCTGAACCTCCAGAAGCTCCCGGAGCTTCTGGATCTGCTCCTCATCGCTTCCCTGGTACAGGGACCGCTTTTCCTTGTAGCGCCAATGCGCGGCAATCCCCTCTTCCGCCCACTCGTGCATCTCCCGCGTCCGGATCTGGATTTCCACACGTTCGCCGTAGGGTCCGATCACCGTCGTGTGGAGGGACCGGTAGTTGTTCACCTTGGGGATGGCGATGTAATCCTTGAAGCGCCCCGGAATCGGCTTCCAGTGAGAATGGACAATGCTCAGGGCCTCGTAGCAGTCCCTCTCCTTGTCAGAATCGAGGATGATCCGGAACGCCGTCAGATCGTACACCTCGTCGAAATTGATCCGCTGTTCCTGCATCTTCTTGTAGATGCCGTAAAAATGTTTAGGGCGGCCCTCCACGTCGCACTTGAGTTCGTATTTCTCCATTTCCGAAACGATGATTTTACGGACTTCTTCCGTGTAGCGTTCACGCTCCTCTTTCTTTTTCGCGACCCGCCGTGTCAGTTCACTGTAATCTTCGTAATTCAGGTAGCGGAAAGCCAGGTCCTCCAGCTCGATCTTCATCCAGTTAATGCCAAGGCGGTTGGCCAATGGCGCGAAAAGCTCCATCGTTTCCTTGGCGATATACTTCTGCTTGTCCGCCGGGTGAAACTCCAGAGTACGCATGTTATGTACCCGGTCGGCAAGCTTGACGAGAAGAATGCGGATGTCCGTGGACATGGCCAGGATCATCTTGCGGAAATTTTCCGCCTGCCGCTCTTCCTTGCTGCCATAAGTAATTTTGCTGATCTTGGTCAGGCCGTCCACCAGAAAGGCCACATCCTTGCCGAAGGCTGCCTCGATTTCGGGCAGGGTCGCCAGGGTGTCCTCAACCGTGTCGTGAAGCATACCCGTGACGATGGTTGCCGGGTCGACCTCCATGCCGACGAGAATTCCCGCCACTTCCATGGGATGGGTCAGGTAGGGCTCGCCGGAAAGGCGGACCTGGCCCTGATGCACCGTTGCGGAATAGATGTACGCTTTTTCTATGATTTCAAGCTCCTGCGGAGAAAGATACGTGGCGGCTTGTTCAAGGATGTCGGTAATGCGCAGCATACAAATTCCAGATTTAGGCCCGGGGCGATCCGCGGGAGAAGAGTCTCTTAGAGTTTATCCAGTTCCGCCTTGACGGCCGCGGCAACATGATCGGCGACTTCCGCAACATCAACCGCGGCGACCTCGCCCGTTTTGCGGTTCTTGACTTCCACTTTCCCTTCCGCCAGCTTCTTCGGCCCAATGGTGATCCGGCAGGGAATGCCGATCAGATCTGCGTCCTTGAATTTCACCCCGGCCCTTTCATCCCGGTCGTCCAGAAGAACCTCGAGGCCCCGGTCGGTCAGGTCCCGGTAGAGCCTTTCCGCGGTTTCCGCCAGGTGGGCTTCGTTCATGTTGACCGGCGTGATGATGACCTGGAAGGGCGCAAGCGGCACAGGCCAGATGATGCCGTCCTCGTCGTGATACTGTTCGATGGCGGCGGCAACGGTTCTCGTGATCCCGATCCCGTAGCATCCCATGATCATAACCTGCTCCTTGCCGTTTTTATCCAGATAGACGGCCCTCAGGGCCTTGCTGTATTTCGTCCCCAATTTGAAAACATGCCCCACCTCAATCCCCCGGGCAAAGGTCAGGGTGCCGCGGCAGCGGGGACAGGAATCCCCTGCCCGGACCAGGCGGAGATCGGCAAATTCGTTCACCCTGAAGTCCCGGACGAGATTAACGTTCTTTACATGATAATCTTCCCGGTTGGCCCCCATCACCATGTTTTTCATTCCCAGGAGAGAGTGGTCGGCGACCATGCGTACCCTGATCCCGACAGCACCGGCAAATCCCCGGGGCGACCCCGTGGCGGCCAGGATCATGTCGTCCCCCGCCAGTTCCAGTTCGTCGCAGCCCAGGTAGTTGTGGACCTTGATCTCGTTGACGTCCTCATCCCCCCTTACCAGCACGGCCACCGCCTTCCCGTCGGCATTGTAGATAAGGGTCTTCACCACGTCTGCAGGTTCGGCCTGCAGGAAGGCGCAGACGTCCTCGATCGTTTTGACGCCGGGCGTATGCACTTCCTCCAAGGGCTGCATCTCAGCCTCCGCAACCGCCGGCTTCTCCGGCTTCGGGATTTCCGCCTTTTCGAGATTCGCCGCGTAGGCGCAGCCTTCGCAATAAACGATTCCGTCTTCGCCGGTATCGGCCATGACCATGAATTCGTGGGAAGAGCTGCCGCCGATGGACCCCGTATCGGCCTCGACAGCCCGGAACTTCAAACCGCAGCGGGTAAAAATACGCTGGTAGGCATCAAACATTTTCCGGTAACTCAGATCGGCGCCGTCGCTGTCGGCATCGAAGCTGTAGGCGTCCTTCATGCCGAACTCCCGGCAGCGCATGACACCGAAACGGGGGCGGATCTCGTCCCGGAACTTGGTCTGGATCTGATAAAGGTTGCGGGGCAGTTGCCGATAAGTCTTGATCTCGTTCCGGACGAGGTCGGTGATGACTTCCTCGTGCGTGGGTCCCAGGCAGTAATCCCGATCGTGCCGGTCCCGAAACCGGAGCAGCTCCTTGCCGTAAAAAACCCAGCGGCCCGATTCCTGCCACAGCTCGGCGGGCTGAACCATGGGGAGAAAGACCTCCTGGGCGCCCGCCCGGTTCATTTCCTCACGGACGATCTGCTCGACTTTGCGTACCACCTTCAGCCCCAGCGGCAGATAGGAATAGATGCCGCTGGTCAGCTTCCGGATCATCCCGGAACGGATCATGAGTTGGTGGCTGGCGATCTCCGCGTCGGAGGGAACTTCCTTGACAGTGGGAAGAAAGAGGTTCGAATAGCGCATGGTGCCTCCTGGATGATGATTGCTTGCGCGGCCGTCGCGGGGAAACAGCGTACGAAGCGCGGTTTCAAGCTATCACAAGTGGCCGCGGATTGCATCCAAAAACCCCGCGGGCTTGCAAGCCGGATCAGGCCCTCACCCCATTATTGCCGTCTGTGACATGATAGCTTTTGCGACCTGATTGTGCAGTGGCCGGGTTCGGGTGAGAAGAAGGTCTCTTTCACCGTTTTGCCGGTCACTTCGGTCATACCAAAGCCCGGGGCGGGCTTGAAGCGATAAGCCAGAAGGGTAATTTACGTCTGCACGGTAACGGAAGGCCTTTGTGGTAGGTCTGGGAAAGAGAGCCTTATCCAGGCCAGAAGCGCTGCGCCGGAATACACCGTCCAAGGGTTTCGGCAAAGGTGATGGCGATCACCCGCATCGGGCCCTCAAGCAATTTTTTCACCTGTCATCTGTTCGATCTCGGCAAACAGGACAGGCAGAAAGTCAATTTCCTTGATTTTACGGACCAACCGGCCCTTCATGAACAACATGCCGGCCCCTTTGCCCCCCGCGATGCCGATGTCCGCTTCCGCCGCCTCACCCGGACCGTTCACGATGCAGCCCATGAGGGCGACCTTGACCGGCGATTTCAGGGGAGCCAATTTCCGTTCCGCCTCCTCCACCAGAGCCAGGAGGTCGATTTCGCAGCGGCCGCAGGTAGGGCAGGAGATGATTTCCACGCCCCGCTCCCGGAGATTCAGGGCGCGCAGGATCCCCCAGGCGACGGCCATCTCCTGGACCGGATCGCCGGTGACGGAGACCCGGATGGTGTCACCGATGCCCTCAGCGAGCAGGATGCCGATCCCCAGGGATGACTTGATGGCCGAATGGAGAATCGTTCCCGCTTCCGTCACGCCCAGATGCAGCGGATAGTCGCTTTTATCTGAAAATTCCCGGTAGGCGTCGATCATGGTTGGAACATCGGAGGATTTGAGAGACACCTTCAGGTTGGAAAACCCAAGCCCTTCGAGATAATCGACACTGCGCAGGGCGCTTTCGACTAGCGCTGCAGCCGTCGGGCCGCCATACCGTACCAACAGATCCTTTTCCAGCGAACCGCCGTTGATGCCCAGACGGATGCAGACACCCCGGTCCCTGGCGGCCATCACGATTTCCTTAAATTTTTCGCGGGGGATGTTGCCGGGGTTGATACGGATGCCGCCCACGCCCTGCTCGATGGCCGTCAGGGCCAGACGCTCGTCAAAATGTATGTCGGCGATGACGGGCAGGGGGGAACGCCGTCGGATTTCCGACAGAACCGAGGCCGCCTCACGGTCCGGCACGGCCACCCGGACTATCTCACAGCCGGCGTCGGCCAGCCGGCGAATCTGTTCGGCAACGGCCACCGCGTTGCGCGTGTCGCAGGATGTCATGGACTGAACCGCAACAGGGGCCCCGCCGCCCACCCGGACGCTTCCCACCCGAACGGGTCTCGTTTCTTTTCTGGCTCGCATCTGCCAACCGCCTTTTAGGCTTCGCCCCGCCGGAATCAGGCAGCCCGCCCCGCGGCAAAGGCCTTCAGATTCGCATCAAGCACCTTGGGAGGAAACGCCTCACGGAGCACTTCATCCCAGATCTTCACGTCCATGCCGAGGTAGGTCGAAAGCACCCCCAACAGGACCGTGTTTTCCGCTTTGATGTTCCCCGCATCGATGGCCATCTGCGTGGCGTTGACTTCCTTTACGTCGGACACCCGTTTTCGGACCGTTTCCGCCACCTTTTCCGGATAAGGTGCAATCCCCAGGTTCACCGCAGGGGGATACAGCTCCAGTTCGCTCATGATGACCCGGCCTTCCGGTTTGATATAATCCAGATAACGCAGCACCTCCAGCCGCTCAAAGGCCATCAGGATATCCACTCCGCCTTTCGGTGCCAGGGGTGAATAAACCTTTTCCCCAAAGCGCACATGACTCGTCACGCTGCCTCCGCGCTGGGCCATGCCGTGCACCTCGCTCTTCTTGACGTCCAGACCCGAACGCATCACAGCCTCACAAAGTATGTCACTGGCCCGGATGATTCCTTGACCGCCGACACCGACCATGTAGACACTGGTTACTTTATTTTTCATGGCTTATTCCTCCTCCACGATCGCCCCGGCCTTGCAGAGCTGCCGGCAGAGGGTGCAGCCGGTACAGTATACACTGTCAATCACGGCAATGCCTTCCTGATTTTTCGTCTTCTTCTGATAGGTTCCTTCCGCCATTTTTGCGAAGGGGCGCCAGGAAATGGGCGAGCAGTTCAGCCCCAGACAGAGTTTGCATCCGTTGCACTTGTCCGGATCAACCCGGAAAGGCTTCCCGATGACGGGGTTGGCCCGGCGGAACAGGACGCAGGGACTTTCGGCAACGACAACGGAAGGCCCGACGTTGGCCAGTTTCTCCTCCATCACTTTGCGAATCTGCTTAAGATCATAGGGATTGACCACCTGGACGTTTTCAATGCCGCACACCCTGGCAAAGGCGACAAAATCAAGCTTCTTTGCCGGCTGACCCTGAAGAGTGTAACCCGTCGCCGGGTGTTCCTGCATCCCCGTCATGGCCGTGGTGGCGTTGTCGCAGATGACGACGACGGCGTCACTGCCGTTGTAAGCCATGTTCAGCAGGGGGGTCATGCCGGAATGGACAAAGGTGGAATCACCGATGACCGCCACGACTTTCCCCTTCCCCTTGTCTTTCAGGGCTTTGCTCATGCCGTGGGCCATGCTGATGCTCGCCCCCATGCAGACCGTCGAGTGCATTCCTTCCAGGGGCTTCATATAGGCCAGGGTATAGCACCCGATGTCACCGGAGAGGAAGGCTCCCAGTTTTCCCAGAACGTAGAACACGCCCCGGTGCGGGCACCCGGGACAGAGGTTCGGCGGACGGGGCGGCACTTCCGGCGCCGCCGCGATCTCGCCGGCGGAACTGCCGCAGATCGCGTTTTTGACGATCCCGGGGTCCAGTTCATTGAAAAAGGGCAGAAGCGCCTTGCCCGTCACCTCGATGCCCATGGCTTTAATCTGCTCTTCCAGGAAGGGATCGAGTTCCTCGACAACATAGAGTTTTTTGACCTTTCTGGCGAAATTACGGATGAGTTTTTCCGGCAGGGGATGGACCATGCCGAGCTTCAGGAAGGAATACTCCGGAAAGGCGTCCTTCGCATAGTTATAGGGCATCCCGGAGGTGATGATGCCGACTTCTTTGCTCTTCATTTCCACCCGGTTTTCCTTGAAGGTTTCGGCGAATTCCTTAAGCGCCGCCGTCCTTTCCTCAACTGCCTGCCGGCGTACCCGGGCGTTTCCGGGGACCATGACAAATTTGGCTGCGTTGAATTGAACCGCCGTTTTATCGTCCCAGCTGCCCGGCTCATCCAGGGTGACGATCGACTTGGAATGGGAGACCCGGGTTGTTGTGCGGAGCATGACAGGGGTATCGAACTCTTCGCTCAAATCCAGGGCGATCTTGACAAATTCCTTTGCCTCCTGACTGTCGCAGGGCTCCAGCATGGGCACCTTGGCAAATTTCGCGTAATTGCGGTTGTCCTGCTCGTTCTGGGAGCTGTGCATGGACGGATCATCGGCGGAGACTAGGACGAGGGCCCGGTTGGTTCCCGTATAGCTGGCAGTAAAGAGTGGATCCGCCGCGACATTGACACCAACGTGCTTCATGACCGCCATGGCCTTCTCGCCGGCGACGGCTGCCCCGATCGCCGCTTCCAGGGCAACTTTTTCATTAGGTGACCATTCGGCATAAACCCCCTCATACTTGGCGAAGGCCTCCATGATTTCCGTACTCGGTGTACCAGGATAAGCGGCACCAAACCGCACGCCGTGCTCGTAGGCACCACGGGCGATTGCTTCGTTTCCTGACATTAGCATCTTCGTTTTATCCGCATTTCCTCTCTTTGCCATATTTCCTCTCTTTACTCCTGTCGCCTCAAAAGTCAGCTGATCAGGGCAATTTTGCGCTTAAGCAGCAATTCCACTGCGGGGTCCTGGGTGATCGCCAACGCCTTGCGATAATAATCCAGGGCCTTGGCCTTGTTATCCAACTCCTCGTGAATCCGGGCGGCGTTCTGGTAATTCAGACTGACAAATCCGTTGTCCGGCGGCGTGGAAATCGCCTGCTCGTAATAATCGAGGGCCTTCTTCCAATCACGCTTCGCCTCATATGCACTGCCCATCCCGCTCAAGACAACGGTTCGCAAATCATTCTTCCGCGAGGCCCTATCCAGGAAGCGGTCATAGAAACCGATGGCCTCGTCGTACTGCCCCGCTCTCAGGGACAGGTTGCCCAGGCGATAAATGGCAAAGACTGCCGCCTGGCTGCGGGGGTAGCTGGAAACAATCTCCCGGTACTGCTTGAGCGCCGCCGCCATGCCCTCGGCATTTCCCGCATTTTCCGCCTGAAAGGCGGACAGGTACTGCCCGGCGGCATTCTTCTCGTATATCCTGTCATAGATCATCCATGCCGCGATCAGCAGCAACACCGCCGCCACCCCCGTGGCGATCATAGCGATCTTTTTGCGGTTGTGCGATACATACGCTACAAACTCATCAAAGAGGACATGCAGCTTGTCCGGCTCCTCCAATTCCATCCTGGTCAGTTTATCCGCCATATGTTTCTCCCGTCTCCTCCAGTTTTTTGATGCGGTCGACGAGAAAGGAAGGGATCCTGACAATCTTCCTCTCTCCGTTAACAAAAGCGTGCACCGAGTGCCCCTCCACCAGAAGCTTTTCACGATCTTCATCCCAGATGGCGTACTCGAAGCGGATACTCGCCCTTTTTACATATCCGATTCTGGTCTCCACCATCAGCACCTGGTCGTACCGCGCCGGCGACAGGTAGTGCGCATGGACCTCCGTCAGGGGCATGCCGTATCCCTGCTCTTCAATTCGGGCATAGGTCAGGCCCATCTCACGAAAAAGTTCACCCCGGCCGATTTCGAACCACTTGATGTAATTCGTGTGATAGACAATGCCCATGGCGTCCGTATCGGCGTAGATCACACGGACCTTTGTCCGGTTAGGCATCAATGATACTTCTCCAGTCACGGATGAAAAGATCCATCAGGCGGCAACCAGGCGATACGAGAAGACCTGTTCGCTTCGCCTCGCTTTCGGAATAGCCGCCGCTGTTGCACCGGTTCTCCGCCGCCCGGGACGATAGAACAGCGAAGGGGCTGGGATCGGCAACATGGGTCCGGCAGGCGATGGGTGTCAGATGATCGCAAAGGAC
>CAYPKE010000065.1:0-12904 GCA_964411235.1 uncultured Syntrophales bacterium | reverse complement strand
GGAGGGATAACAAAGATCAATTCGACAGGATTCGTATGCTTTCTGTCGGCTGATCCACTCCTCAAAATGAAGTCAATTACGAGAGGCTATGTTCTGGCGGATTCCCGCCATTATCATGATCCTCTTGCTGTTTTTACTCTTTTTTCACAAGAATCGGAGATTGTCGATGAGAAAGTATCAGTTCGCCAAGCCGATAATGGCATTAATCAGTTTCTTATACGAAATGCCTGTATTTTTCATGAGCATCGGATACATCGAAATATCGGTGAATCCAGGGAGCGTGTTGATTTCATTCAGATATATTTTGTTTCCCTCAACAAAGAAATCGACCCTGGCAAAGCCCCTGCAATCGCAAAGACGGTAAGCTTTGGCCGCCGTGCTTTTGATTTTTTCCTTGGCTTTAGCATCAAGTTTGGCAGGAATGATGACCTCGGTTTTGTTATTATTATACTTTTCATCAAAATCATAAAAAGTCCCATCGACAACAAGCTCCCCCGGTTCGGACACGGTCAATTCGTAATTGCCCAGCACCGCCACCTCGATTTCCCTGGGGTTGACAAGCCCCTTTTCAACGACGATTTTATCGTCATGTCGGGAAGCCTCCTTGACGGCTTTCTTCAGATGATTCCAGTCGGTGACTTTAACGACACCGACGGAAGAGCCGGAATTCGAAGGCTTGATAAAAACGGGTAACCGGAATGTATCTTTTATTCGGGCTGCCCATTTTTCAACATCGCTTCGTTTTTTGCCCCGGAGATCAATCGAATCAAACGACACCTGATTGATTCGGTGTCCGGCCAAGAACGTTTTGAAAACGGCCTTGTCCATGCACAGGCTCGAACTCAGTACCCGGCAGCCGCAATAGGGGACTTTCTGCATTTCGAAAAGGCCCTGCAAGGTGCCGTCTTCCCCGTATTTGCCATGGGTTATCGGCAAAGCCACATCGAATAATTTGGAAAAATCGTCAGCCTTGATCCTGTTTTTCCTGGAAACGCTTTTGATTTCATCGCTGTTTTGCAGCAGGTAAAACTGGTTATCGCTGTGCCAGTAAACCAGAACCAGATCATATTTTTTATGATCGAAATATTTGATGATGTTCTGGGCGGAAATGATGGATATTTCGGCTTCATTACTCAGCCCCCCAAAAAATAATGCCACGGTCTTCTTATTCACGTGATTCCCCTGATCTTTTTCAAATATTTCGAATGCGGCCTTTCTGGTTCGATGTGCAATGTCTGATCTCGTCAATGTTAACGGCGAAAATTTATAGTCCAGTTCCCCGCGTCGGTCAACAGCGTTTTCAATCGCCAAGACGTCATGGTTTTTCCCCTTTGTCAAACAATAAAGTACCCTCTCTTTTATGAAAGCATGAAAGGGTATATTATTCCTTGACATGGCATTACCCGTGGATTAATTTTAGCTAACGCTAATTAGCAACAGATGACACAATACTTTATAATTATAGAGTAATATAAATATATGCTAGGAGTGATTAATATGGAAAGCATTTTCAGTCCCAGGGGAGTTGCGGTGTTTGGTGTGTCCGAAAGCCCCAAGAATGTCGCACGGGCCGTTCTGCAGAATCTGAAACTTTGCTGGTTTCAAGGGTGCGTAGCGGGCATCGGATCCCGGGAATACGAGATCGATGGCGTTCAGGTTTATCCGTCGATTGCCGCCGTCGAGGAACCGATCGATCTGGCGGTGATCATCACGCCCGCGACGACGGTTATCCCCCTGATGCGGGAATGCCGTGATAAGGGTATCCGCCGGGCGGTGGTCATGACGGCCGGGTTCAACGAATTCAAGGGCCAAGACGATACCCTCTCCCGGGAAGTGAAGGCCGCTGCCAATGAGTTGGGTGTCCGTTTCATCGGTCCGAACTGTCAGGGAGTGATCAACCCGCATGTCGGCCTTTGCCTACCGTTCGGCCTCTTTCCTCCAGGGTCCGTCAAGCCGGGGGACATCTCGCTCATTACCCAGAGCGGGACCATCTGCTGGATGGGATCGTCATACCTGTCCCACGAACTGGGCGGTGTGAGCAAGGTTGTCAGCCTGGGCAACAAGCTCAACATGGATGAAATCGATTTCCTGGAGTATTTTATCAGGGACGATGCGACACGCCTCATTCTCCTGCACCTGGAAGGCACGGCCAGGGGAAGGGAGCTTTTTGAGGCTATCCGGCAAAGTCCCAAACCCGTCATCCTCTTCAAAACCCAGATTTCCCGGGAGAGTCGGCAGGTGGCGTTTTCCCATACGGCGGCGCTGGCGGATGACGACCGCGTCGTTGACGGGGCCTGCGAACAATACGGCGTGCTGCGGGCGAGAACTTTCAGGGAAATGATCGACATGGCAAAGGCCATTTCACTGAAGCCCATAAAAGGAAACCGCCTCGGGATTGTCAGCGCCTCCGGCGGCCTCGGCATCATGGCCGTCGATACCTGCAAGCGCGAAGGGATGGCCCTAGCCCATATTCCGGATTCCTGCCTGGAAGAGATCAGCCGGATACCGAAAACCAAGCTGATCAATCTTTCCAACCCGGTGGACACGGGGAACATCTACGATGCAATGGGCCAGCACAAAGCGCTCGACCTGACTGCCAGAGTCGCCGAGGTAGACGGGGCGATCCTGTCGCAGTTCCATCCGGAAACGGGAGATTATTTTACACATTATCCGATCAAAGAGCTCATTGAGGCGGCACAGAGGCTTTCAGGGGAAACAGAGAAGCCGGTTGCCCTTCATTTTCTCTGCCACCCTCAGGTGCGGGAGAAAATGAAGACAGAAACCGATACACCGCTCTTTGATACCATCGAGGATGCGGTGGTTGCCATGAAGCATCTCTGGCATTACTATCTTTTGCAGGAGAAAAGAGCCCACATCGGAGAAAGTCGGCGGTCGACGGAACACGCACCGGCCGCATTCGATTCCTTGATTCATCCGGATCGGCAGGGATTTGAGCTTCTTTCCCGTTATGGGATACCCCACGAAAAGCCTTTCTTTTCTTGCAATGAAGACGAGTTGGTCAGTGCGGTGGCCGCTTGTGGTTATCCCGTTGTCCTGAAGGGCATTTCGCACGATTTTACGCATAAAAGCGCGGCCGGGGCCGTCATCCTCGACATAAACAATGAAACGATGCTGAGAGAAGCCCTGAGAAGGATGAAGGAAAAGCTCGAAAGCAAAGGGGCAAAGGTGTCGGATTTCCTGGTCCAGAGGATGGTCCCGGCTGGCCCGGAACTCTTTTTGGGCGGAAAGCAGGACCCGCATTACGGTCCGGTATTGATCCTGGGGCAGGGAGGAACGGATGTCGAGAGCCATGAAGGGTTCCTCGCGGCGCTGGCCCCGGTGTCTGCGGGGACGGCAGCGGATATGCTGAGCCGTCTGAAGGGCGAGCTCGAAATCGCCGGCGATTGCCTGTCGGAAATGATCCGAATCCTGGTGCAGTTCTCTCAATTGCTCTGCGACAATCCCCACCTGGAAGAGATAGACCTCAACCCCCTGCGCTTGCTGCCGGAAACAGGAGAGGTCAAGGCCCTGGACGTGCGCTTGCTGATTAACAGAGAATAATCGGGGCAGCGTGCCGGCGCCTTTTGGCTTTACCGGCGGCGCTGAAAGGGATCAAGGTCAAGGCGGATGATAAAGACGCGTCTTTAAGGCGTGTTCGTCACGATCGGCAAGCTTTCCGGAATAGGGTTGTTCAATCGGTCGGAGGTCGTTTGGGGACGGCGGAAACGGGTTAGGATGGTGGTTGGTTTTCGCAGGCGGAGGGCGTCGAGCCGCTTTTCCCGGGGGCGGTGATGACGCCTGAAAACAGGATCGATATCGTGCGGTCGGCAACGCCTCTTACATCGAGGGTTCCCCCGTCTTTGAACCAGCGATAAATCCAGTTGATCATGCCAATCAGGGAAAACGTGATGAGGGGGATTTCGATGTCCCTGGCCAACCCCTTCTCCACAAGCTGTTCGAACTGCTCGTGATAGAGGTGATAAATTTGTTTTTCCTTTTCCTTGATCATGAGCCTCATTTTCGGTGGGAGCTTGTCGTTATCCTCCACAAATACTTTGACGGGCTTTTTCTTCCTTTCCAGGATCGTGATGTGAAAGAAAATCATTTGCCGGACGCGCTCCACCGGATCGGTTTCCCGGCTGATGATCTCCTGCAGGCCGCTGATTAAGTCATCCGCGATGCTTTCGATGATGGCGAAGAGGAGATGATCCTTGCTCTTAAAATAATAATAAATAACGGGGTTTTCGACGCCGACTTTTTCCGTGATTTTTCGGATCGGTGTGTTGCTGTAACCGTACTGGTAAAAAAGGTCCGTTGCCTTTTTCAGGATCAGGTCCTTGGTTGAGGGACGGGCCATAAAAACGAATCCCCTGCTATTGGGTTGTCATGCTGTTCCGGATTTCCGGCCGCCGCAAAAGCTCATGGCGGTCACTCTTTGCGTTCCTCTTCTGAAACCGAATACCATAGATATGGTCTCTATAACATTAGAGGATCACAATAGTCCATGTCTGAAATCAGGCGTTACAAATCAGATTAAATATATAATAATACTTCAGAAAATTTCGGAAGCATATGTCCAAATCGGCACCCACAGGCGCCCCTGATTTTTAACGCGTTTCGAAGGTTCCCACCAGCCCATGATTTTCTGCCGGTGAAGCCAGGCCAGGTATTGCAGTTGCTTTTCGTCCAGGTGGCGGGTTTTTTACATTGGCCCAAATGCCATTATACCATTTGTATTCATTGGGATTGGTCACCATTCCCCGGTCCAGCAAATCCTGGCGCATTGCGGTTTTGGGGTAAGGCGTCAGGGTTTGGCAATAGGCGGTGTCGGCATCAAGGGATTTTAAGAGTTACTGATGTCCCTTCCGTTGATTATCCTTTCCGGGTGACGTGAAAGCCGTAGAAATGGGACAAATCGATGGCGATGCCCCAGCATTCAGTTTCCGGCTCCAAAGAAGTGCGGACGACGGTGCCAAGCAGGTCAATCTTCCCCTTTTTCCCTAAATCAACGCAAAGGTTCACCGTATCTCCCGGTGGAAAAAGTTTATCCGCCTGCACATAGACGCCGCCCAGGGCGAAATCCACGAGCCGTACGGGCGTTCCTTCCACACTGATTTCGATCGCAGCCTTTTCGTCCACCCTTGTTTGAATCATCGCCATGTAACGTTCATAGCGTCTTCTCTCATTTGCTAGGGGTAATTTGTTTTCTTTTGACATGATTCTTTCCTCGATAAAAAAATTGCAGACAAGTGTATTGAAGGCTTTCTTTCATGTCAATTCAATTATGGCCGGAACTCTCCTCCCGCGGCGAAGAAGGCGGGCCAGTCCTTTATGCGAAGAAAAAGCCTGACCGCATGCAGAGACGAGGCGACTTATCGATTCCGAATGGATTTTGAGCGCATATGCATTTCGAAGGATGTAAAGAGAAGCTATTTGCGCCAGAAGGCCGGCATGAGCAGAACGATGATTGTATAGATTTCCAGTCGTCCCAGCAGCATCGCAAAGATAAGTATCCAGTTACCTATCATGGGTACCTCGGCAAAGTTGTCCATCGGTCCGATGCTGCCGAATCCCGGTCCCACGTTGCCAAGAGAAGTGGCCATCGCGGAGAGGGCGCTAACCATGTCCATGCCAAGGGCCGACAGGGCGATAACGCCGACGATGTAAATTCCCATGTAGAGCAGAAAGAAGCCCCAGATGCTTCGCATGATCGTCTGTGAGACGGGCGTCCGGCCAAGCTTGACGATCGTGATGGCGCGGGGATGGATGATCCGGAAGATTTCCAGGTAACAGTGTTTTGCCAGCAGGATAAGCCGGACGATCTTGATGCCGCCTCCGGTCGATCCGGCCATGCCCCCCACAAACATGCAGAACAGGAGAACCTGCTGAGAGAAGACCGGCCATCGCTCGTAATCTGCCGTCACGAACCCCGTCGTGGTGATGATCGAAACCGCCTGGAAGGATGCATAGCGAAGCGCGTCGTGGATGTCAGGGTAAATTGTTCTGTAGAGATCCATCGTTATAAGAAGAATAACGGCGGCGATGAGACAAATAAAAACGCGCAACTCCGGATCGGTGAAGAAACGCCGTGCATTTCCCTTGACCAGTCTGTAATGCAGCGCAAAATTGATTCCCGCCAGTAGCATGAAGATTGTAATGAGTATATCGATATAGGTGCTCTGATAGTGGTCCACGCTGGCGTTTTTGGGAGAAAACCCTCCTGTCGGCATGGTGGCAAAGCCGTGACACAGGGCGTCATAAAAAGGCATGCCGCCTGCGAGGAGAAGCACGATGAGCAAAGCCGTCAAGGAAATGTAAATTTTCCAAAGCGCCTTGGCGGTGTCGGAAATGCGCGGCGTCAGTTTGTCGACCACCGGGCTGGGCGTTTCCGCTTTGTAGAGCTCCATGCCGCCAATCCCGAGGAAAGGCAGGATGGCAATGGAAAGTACGATTATGCCCATACCGCCCAGCCATTGGGTTTGAGCGCGCCAGAGAAGAATAGAGGGAGGAAGGCTTTCGATATCCCGGAGAATGGTGGCGCCGGTTGTCGTGAAACCGGACATGGCTTCGAAATAGGCTTCCGTGAAGGTGGGGATTGTTCCGGAAAGCAGGTAGGGCAGGGTGGCAGTCAAAGCGGCGGCAAGCCATCCCAAGGTCACGATGGCGACTCCGTCCCGGTGGCTCAGGTAAAAGTCGTGATGGCCGCGTGTCAGGAAGTACAAACTGCCTCCTGCGATGGAAGCCGCGAGGATGGAGAGCAGAAAGGCGGTGGCGCTGCCGTCTTCGTAATAAAGAGCTGCCATGAGCGGCGGGAGCATGGACAAGCCGAGAAAGATGACAAGTAAGGCCACCAGGTAAAAAACCAGACGGAAATGCATCAAAAATACTCCATCTTGACGGTCAGGAGGCTCTCCAGTTTACCGACGACCTGTTGCATTGCAAAAATGATCAAGCGGTCATGGGGAAGGACGACGGTGTCGCCCCGAGGAATGATAATGGCGCCGTTTCTCACGACGGCGCCCAGGATAGCTCCTGATGGGAAGTTCACTTCCGCAAGAGGGGTGTTGACGATTTCAGAAGTTTCCAGTGCTTCCGCTTCGATGGCTTCGGCCTGTTCCTCCCGCAGGGGCGCCACGGAAATGATTTTACCGCGGCGAAGATACTGCAGAATGGCCCGCGCTGCCGACATGCGGGGATTGATGATCGTGTCCAGGCCGACGGCGGAAACGATATGCATGTAGCTCAGCTTGCTGACCCGTGTGATCGTCCTCCTGGTGCCCAGTTCCTTTGCCAGAAGCGAGATGAGAACGTTGCTCTCCTCGTCACCCGTGACGGCGATGAGCAGGTCCATGTCACCCACGTTCTCCTCTCTCAGGAGGTCACGGTCCGTGCCGTCGCCCTTGATGACCGCTACCTTATTCAGAAGTGCGGCAGCCTGCTTACAGGTATCACCGTCAGTGTCGATGACCTTGACGTTCATACGGGCGCCGTCCAGAGCCTTGGCGACGGTCATGCCGATTCCCCCCGCCCCGACAATGATGACGTTCTTCATCCGCCGCGTCGGCATTCCCAGGCGGGTGAGTGTTTCATCCACGTCTGTTTTTTTCATAACCAGGTAAACGAGATCCAAGGGATGGATGGTATCTTTTCCGCTCGGAATGAGAATTTTGTGCGCTCGGACGATCGCGCCGACGAGCAGATGCGAGCCCAGGCTGCTTAATTCGCTGAGTTTTTTCCCTGCGAGGGGTGAATCGTGGGAGATATGAAAACTGACGAGCTTGACGGCGCCGTCGATGAAATCAATAACCTCGGAGGAACCCGGAATCTCCATCAGGCCGAGAATCGTCTCGACCATCAGGGCCTGGGTGTTGATGATCAGATCCACCCCGAGGTGGTCGCTGCTGAAAAGGGATTGCTCTTCGATGTACTCCTGGTTGCGGACACGGGCGATCTTGACGGTGTGGGGATTGAGACTTTTGGCCAGAAGACAGGCGATCAGGTTGACTTCGTCGCTGTTGGTTGCCGCAGCCAACAGTTCCGCATTCTCAATGCCCGCAAGGCGCAGCACCCTGGGGCTCGTCCCCGATCCCAGCAATGCCTGAATATCGAGGTTTTCGCTGATCCGCCTTATCTTCGACGGATCCGTGTCGATGAGAACAACGTCCTTGTTCTCATCGGAAAGCTTTTTGGCGATGTGATAACCAACCTCTCCAGCCCCGATGATGATCACGCGCATGGTTGCCTCCGCAACGATAATTCGGCATGCATATACAATAGAAAAGGGCGGAATGCGAATAATAAAATGGTAAGTAATAATGATGAAATGCATCTTATCCGGACGGCTGCGAAAACAGAATGTCCCTGATTTCCTAAGAAGGGACCTTTAGGTATTTTGATCGCGACAGGAGCCTTGAGTCAGCGGGAAAAATATCTTTTTATCTCATCTCAATGGTGGTATAGACACCGCACCTGGAGGTATAGGTTCATGGCGCATCAGCAATCCGATCCTCGGGTTTTTTTGTTTTTGAGTCAGATCCTGGGGAAGCGGGCATTCAGCCCTCAGAACAAGATAATCGGAAAAGTTGTGGACCTGGCTGTCGGCATGGTTGAGCCGTATCCCATCGTAACGGAATTGCTACTTTCTCCCGGCGTACGCGGTGAACCCTACTGCGTTCCCTGGAGCAAGGTTGTGGAAATGGAACCGGCTTTAAAACTGGCGGACTTTACCTCCGATGAATGCCGCAGGCCCGAACGTCGTGAAGGGGATATCTTTCTTAAGGAAACCCTCCTGGACAAGCAGGTGGTCGACACGAACGGCGCCAAGGTGCGGCGGGTGAATGATCTGCAGTTTCTCCGGGCCCATAACCTTCTCCATCTCGTTCACGTCGATGTGGGTTTCCGCGGGCTGATGCGGCGGACCGGCTTGGAGAAGGCGATGGATACTTTTCTTCAGGCGTTCATGGATTATGCACTGCCGGATCAGTTCATCGCCTGGCGCTATATCCAACCCCTGTCTTCGCCGGATTTGCTGAAACTGAAAATCGCCCAGGATCGCCTTTCGCAGATGCATCCCGCCGACCTGGCCGACATTATCGAAGATCTGGACATTCACCAGCGGACGGCGGTATTTCAATCCCTGGATGTGGAGACGGCGGCCGAGACCCTGGAGGAAACGGACCCGAAGATTCAGGTCAGCCTTATCAAGGAACTGAATCCGGAGCAGGCATCCGATATCATCGAGGAAATGTCCCTCAATGAAGCGGCCGACCTTCTGGCGGATCTTCCGAAGCATCAGGCGGAAGGGATTCTCAGCGAAATGGAGCAGGACATCGCCGAGGACGTGAAGGAACTGTTGGCCCTGCCGGAGGAAAGAGCCGGGGGCTTGATGACGACGGCCTTTCTGAGCTATCCGCCGACGCTTACGGTTGCCGACGCCCTCGGGGCCATCCACCGTGAAGCCGAAGACATGGATTTTGCGTATTACGTCTATGTCGTCGACGAAAAAGAGCAGCTCCTGGGTATGATGAGCCTTCGGGAACTGCTGGTTTCACCTTTGGATGCCAAGCTGGAAGATATCATGGACACGCGCGTCGTTTCCGTGAACATTGAGGGAAACAAAAAGGAAATCGCGAATATGTTTGCCAAGTACGGTGTAATGGCCATCCCGGTCATCGATGACGACGACCGCATGATGGGGGTCATCATATTCCGGAACATTCTGGAGATTATTGCGCCGCATTTGGGGAAATAGACGACATGAATGAAGAGGGAGGCAGACGCAGCGATGGCCGAGCAATGGGGAATCCGCATAAGGGAGAAGCTCGCAAGTGTTTTCCAGAAGCGCTTCTGGATCACCCTGTCCGTCTTCTTCGCCCTCATCGGCCCGGGTATCATCACCTCCAATGTCGACAATGACGCCGGCGGCATCACCACTTACTCCCTGGCAGGAGCAGAATACGGCCTTTCACTCCTTTGGATTCTTGTTCCCATTACTTTTGCCCTGATCATTATTCAGGAGATGTGTGCCCGCATGGGTGTCGTCACCGGCAAGGGTCTTTCGGACCTGATCCGGGAGCAGTTTGGTGCAAAAATCACCTTTTACCTGATGATAGTCCTTTTCCTGACGAACATGGGAAATACCATTTCCGAGTTTGCCGGTGTGGCCGCCAGCCTCGAAATATTCGGTGTCAGCAAGTACGTATCCGTACCGATTGCCGCGTTTTTTGTGTGGTGGCTGGTCGTCAAGTGGAACTACAAATCCGTGGAAAAGGTGTTTCTTGTGGCCTGCCTTTTTTACCTGTCCTACATCGTTTCCGGTGTGATGGGCGATCCGGACTGGCAGGAAATCGGGGCGGCCTTTGTTTCACCGACCATCCGTTTCGAGCCGGGTTACCTGGCGATGGCGATCGGCCTCGTCGGGACCACCATTGCCCCGTGGATGCAGTTTTATCTGCAGTCCTCCGTGGTCGATAAGGGAATCCGCGCCGCAGACTACCGCTACACGAGAATGGACGTGATCGTCGGCTCCTTCACGGTCAACATCGTGGCTTTTTTCATCATCATGCTGTGCGCTGTCACGCTCTATCAAAACGGGATCAAGATTGAAACGGCCAAGGATGCGGCCCTGGCCCTGGAGCCCCTTGCCGGAAAATACAGTTCCTGTTTGTTCGCCTTCGGTTTGCTGAACGCCTCCCTGTTCGCCGCCTCTATTTTACCCCTGTCAACAGCCTACACGATCTGTGAGGCTTTCGGCTGGGAGTCGAGTATCAATCACAAATTCGCCGAGGCGCCCCAGTTTTACGGGCTCTATTCCCTGATGATTTTCCTGGGGGCGGGAATCATTCTCTGGCCGGATTTTCCCCTGATCTGGATCATGTACTACTCTCAGGTGTTGAACGGACTGCTCCTGCCGGTCATTCTGATCTTCATGCTGCTGCTGGTGAACGACAAGCGGCTTATGGGGAAATATGTGAATGGCTGGGTGATGAACGTTATTTCCTGGCTTACCGTGTCATCTCTGGTGGTTTTGTCTCTGATAATGGTGATTTCCCTGATCTGGGCAAGCTGATCCGTGGTTCGCGGGACTTCCGGTAGAGGAGAAAGGTTCGGCCCAGGATCTGGGCGATATCCGCTTTGAGATCGGCGGCAAGCTGCCGTGCCGCTTCATGGCGATCGAGGAGGCTTGTATCGAGGAGCTTGACCTTGATCAGTTCATGGTGCTCAAGGGCTGTGTCAGCCTCGCTGATCAGCGTATCCGTCAATTCGCTTTTACCGATCAGAACGACGGGCCTGAGATCATGGCCCAGACTCCGCAGAAATCGTTTCTGTTTTCCTGTCAGCATCCCTTTACCTTTCGGAGCGCATATCATTTCAGAATGTCAAACAGACGGGACCAGCGAACTCCGAAGGCTTCGCGATCCCAGGACCAGTAAATAATAAAGGCCTTGCCCATGACATCCTGCAGATCAACGACTCCCCAGAACCGACTGTCGTAACTTTGATCCCGGTTGTCACCCATGACGAAAACCGTGCCGGGGGGAATTTTAAGGGGCTGTAAGTTGTCCCGGGGCTGGAGGGCTCCGGGAATGACGTAGTCGTCGACATAAACCCCGTGTTCGTCGTCGTAAGGCTCACCATTAATGAAAAGGGTCTTGTTCCTGATTTCCACCGTTTCCCCCCCTACGGCGATAACACGCTTGATAAAGTCCTTCGACCGGTCCTGTGGATAAATAAAGACCACGATATCGCCCCTTTTGGGGTCGCCGACGGGAATGACGGTATTTCGCAGGAAGGGGATTTTTACCCCGTAGATAAATTTGTTGACCAGAATGTGGTCCCCGATCTGAAGGGTCGGTTTCATGGACCCGGAGGGGATCTTGAAGGCCTGGACAATAAACGTGCGTATGAAAACGGCAATGATGATGGCAATGATGATGGCTTCGGCGTATTCCTGAAATTTCGACTTCGGTTTCGACATGAACGGCATAACCTGTTACCTCAATTATACGTTGATAAAAGCGTTAGACAAACCGTGGCCGTCGCAACGGAGCCCTTGAGAAAAAGGGTGGAAAAGCGGCCGATAAACATACGGAGAGGTATCCTGTAGGAGAGCTTCAGTTTTAGTTCCTGGCGTACCAGCGCGTAACAGAGACCGATCATGCCTCCCAGAAAAAATCCTCCCACAAGGCCGAAGAACGGCAGCAAAGGGGCTAAGGCAATGCCCAGCAGCAGGGCGCCCAGAAGAGAGCAGAGCAAGCTCTGGCGGTTTGGGCTGAAACGGGGGGAACTTTTCATGGCAAAGAAGGCATCCGCGATTTCCATCAGGAGGGCGAAGAGAATAACCGCTGAAACTGCCGGCAATGAGATCCTTTCGAACCCGGAAATCAGGGCGTACGCCAGGACATCCAGAGCGATCAGCGCCATTCCCGGGAAACCGTGGATGCTGATGAAGATCCCGAGGAAAAGGACCAGGATGAAAAGCGTTAATCCGAATACAGCCAGGGTAGACAATTTACTGCTTCCTGCTTTTCATGGTCGGTTTAATTTTTTCAAACAGCAGCACGATCGGACTGGCAATGAAAACGGTCGAGTAGATGCCGGCGAAGGTGCCTATTAAAAGGACAAAGGCAAAGTTGTGGATCACTGACCCTCCGAAGAAAAAGAGGACAAAAAGCACCATCATGACGGTCAGGGAGGTCAGGATGGTCCGGCTGAGGGTCTGATTGACGCTGAGATTGATCACATCATGCAGAGGCATCCGGATATTCTTCCGCGTATTCTCGCGGATACGGTCGAAAATGACGATCGTATCGTTGATCGAAAAACCGAGAATGGTCAGGATCGCCGCCACGATATTCAGGTCAAACTCCATGTTCATCAGGGAAAAGATGGAAAGGGTGATCAG
>CAYPKE010000064.1:0-12999 GCA_964411235.1 uncultured Syntrophales bacterium | reverse complement strand
TATTTTTAACATGTCCTATCTTAGGGGAAGCTTACGCCTCCTTATTGAAGATTTGTTGAATAACCGGTTATTGGGAGCCTTGTTATTCAACTTTACTGGAACAGGGGCAAAGAGGCAGGTTTGGTTTTACGAGATCATTGCGAAATCAGGGGGAGGTTTTTGTGTCCATTTCTTATAGGAACCCTCGTTTGGGGAGTTTCGAGAACAGAGGGAGTTCCGGCGGGCATCCTGTCAGGTCAAGTGAAATCTCCGTTTTCCTCTTGACAAAACTTATCATGGATGTCCACAGCACTCCAGTGCCTTGGCTTTGAATAATCTAATGCAAAAAAACAGAATGTTCGGCCACCCGGGCATAGCCGATGTCTTTACGATAATGCACCGCCTTGACCGAAGCGCCCATGTTCAAAACTGTGGCTTCTCCATCGGTCGTAAACCCCATGGCTTCATAAAACAGCCGTGCCCGGACATTATCGGCGAACACCCAGAGGGTTACTGTGGCACAGGATATTGATCTTAATGTCTTTTCACACGCCTGATAAAGCATACGGCCGATGCCTTTGCGCCAGTTTTCAGGTGTAAGATAAATGGCACAGGTTCCCGTGATTATTTCCCGACTGAAACCGAGATCGATGCGACCGTTAAACGCCAGGAAACCTAAAACGTAGCAGTTTTCCTCCGCAAGATAGATATCTTCCGTCCCAAATGAAATGGACTTGCGGAATGATTCGGTTACGCGGACGTAGTCCAGACCGTAAAGTTTATCTTCCGGTATGATATCCTGGTAGGCTACACGCCAGGAATCAATGTGCACCCTTGCTATCGCCGGTGCATCGTCGGATGTGGCAAGACGGATGTTCAGCATTTGTTTCACCTGTTTGTCTGTATGGAATAGATAAAGGTATCAAGGGTTTGCCAGGTATTCATCGCCCCCTGGTTCACCAGGGCTTTCCATGCTACCGTCACCTGCGGGCCGTCCACCGTGACCAGGAGATATCCATGGTAGTCGCCGTTATGGTACTCTCCCTTGACTCTGTCGCTGTCCTTGTATACGCCTGACCAGGGTTTCAGCGGTCCGCCCCCGGTGCCGGCAATGATCTGCCGAATCGGGTGGCTGGCCTGATCCGGGATCAGAGCACGGTTGTAAAAATGGTCGTGACCGCAGAAGTAGATTCTCGCCCTGGCTTTGCCCAGGCTGTTCCAGAACAGATCCCGTTCCTGTGGAAAGAAGGCCAGGTTGTCCGGATGTCCGGCTCCGAAGGCCGGTTCATGTCCGAAAATAAAAATGTGGGGAAGCCTTTTTCCCGAAAGAGTTCGGTCAAGCCATGCCTGATTGACTTTGTGCTCTCTGCCGGTGTACTGGTCCAGGCCGACGATAAACGCGTTTTTATGAACGAAGCTGTAGGTCAGGCCTTCTTCCTCAACCGGTCCATTGTGCGGGATGTAGGACTCGGTAAAGGCGGTTTGAAATGCTTTTTTCAGAACCACGGGTGTGTCGGGAGGCGGTTCGAGATGAGACGGCAGAGGCGGTAAGGCTAGGCGCTCCGGGCCGCTGTCATGGTTGCCGCGGATCGGGTAAACCCTGATCCCGGCTTGGTAAACCGGCGCCATTGTTTTTTTCCAGTTGTCATACTGGGTGGCGTAATCGGTGCCGCTGTTGCGAAACCATCCGTTGACGAGATCCCCCGTCACAATGACGAAGTCGGGCTTCTCCCGGACAATATCTTCGCTGATCGCCCGCACAACCCGGTCCTTGAGGCAGGTTTTATCGGGTTTTTCCTTGTTGTTGTCCTGCGTGTCGCTGATAACGGCATATTTCCATGATGCAGGAGATGCGTCAAGCGATGCGCCGGAAACCGTCCGGGACATGCCGGACAGAATGAGAAAAAGGAACGGCAGGAAAACCCAAAGGCAGGTCAGTTGTTTAAGTCGCAGGGGTTTCATTGTCTGCATTCCGATATTTTTGTCTGATTACTGCGGCAATTGAACAAATGAACACCCGTCATGCCGTCGCAAGACGGAATCCCTTTCCAGGACTTTAGTCTCTGCTAATGGATGCCGTGTCGGGGAGGCTGTGCCACAATGTCTGAGGCGTTAGCTGAAGAATCTATTCCTTTCAACAGATCGCAATCATTAGATTCTTCGCTTCGCTCAGAATGACCTCAAACGTAAATTGGATATTACGACACAGTCCACGGGGCCCGGCATGACACTTTACTACGTTGTCTTTCCCGCATTATATGCCGTACGTAGCCGCCTGCTTCCGGTATGATGTTTTCGATATTGGCTTGCCGATGTAATAATAAGCCGGTTTCTGTTTACGCTGCCAATCTCCGGACGATAGCTTCGAAATCCCTGATCATGCTTACAAAGCGAACACCGCCCTTAGCCTTCAGTTGCATGAAAGAAGCGCCCTCGCTGACCGATTTCAGTACGGTTTCTTGATCCGTCACCACGCTGCCGGCCAGCATATCGATGCCGTAATCAAAAAGGACCTCGGACAGGGGGGTTGTCGGTCCGAGAAGCATTTTGATGCTGTCCTCGCGGCAAAGTTCGAGAATGCCGGGAAGGGTCTTGTTAATGAGAGATGTGCTGGAGATGACGACAATGTCTGACTGAGGAATAAAGTCAGCCCCCATTGCTTCCGGGTAATCTCCGGGTCTGGGGTTTTTCTCGATGATCCAAAGGTTTCTGGCTTCTTTTGCCAGGTCATCCATAAATGGGAAATGCCCGATGACGGAGATGTTTTTCCCTTTACCCAGATCTTTGGCGAGCTTTAAGCCCTCGACATCGGAATTCCTGCTTGGGTCCACATCGAGCAGGGAATTGATGGCTGCCAGACCCAGGGATGCCCTCGACGTATTGCCATCGAGACAATAGCGGGCAAGCCCCAGGGCGGTCATGTCAGTAAAAGACCCTTCCATCCCCTGTGTACCTTCCTCCTGGCTGCAGCCGCCTGAAGCCATGGTGGAGGCCAGCCCGCAGCGTTTGCTTATCACAGCCGTCCAGTGAATGCCCCTGTTCACTGCCTGCACGGGGGCGTCTTCTTTGATACTTTTCAAAATGCTGTTCAAAATTTCCATTTTGGTCTCCTTTTTAATCACAAATGAAGTTTCAGAAAAAAGCCATTCCGCAGAAATTAGCCATTACATGCAGATCGAGGACCAGCTTAATAAGTGCTATATAAATTAATGCATATCGTTGTCAAGAACAAATGAGTAACACAGGTTTTAATAAAAACGCCGCAGGGCCTGCATCAGTCGTTGGGTATTTTTTACATTTTCAAAATTAAAACTTGACATGCGTTATACACGCCTATATATAACGAATCCGATATATATAATCATGCATATCGGATTGTTCTCAAGCAAATTTCAAAATTATTGGTAACGCATTTAGGCCGCAGGAGAGTCCTTTTAACTGTTCCACCAAATAAATTCCACCTGGACTGGTGAATAAATAATTAGCGAGGAGGAAAGTGATGGAGAGGAAGAGGGTTATATTATGGATTTTGTCTATTTTATTAGTTCCGTTCCTTTGTTTAAACTCAGGAGCGGAAACAGTAAAATCGACTGATGAGTATCAGGCCTATGACCTGGGTGACGTCATGGTTTCCGCCGAGGACACCAAAGCCAAGGATATTGCGATAACCCATGTAATCACCGCGGAAGACATCAAGGCGACCAATAGTCATACTGTGGCGGAAGCCTTGTCGTTTGCCCCGGGCGTTCGCGTAACGACAGGAGCAAAAAATCAGGCGACGGTGTCGATTCACGGTTTCAGTCAGGACAAGATCCTTTTCATGATAGATGGCGTGCCCTATTATGAAACCTATTTTAACATCCTTGATCTTGGAAGCATCAACACCGATAACATTGCCCGGATCGAGATTATCAAAGGTGCGCCATCTGTACTTTATGGTGCAAACGCCATGGGCGGCGCCATAAACATCATCACGAAAAAAGGGACGGAAAAACCCTTTACAAGCGCATCCTTTGAACTTTCTGAAAATGATACTTACAGAGTTTCAGCCACGCACGGCATGAAGAAAGGCATCTTTAATTACTGGCTGAATTACATGTATGAAGAGTCCGATGGATGGGAGCTTTCCAATGATTTCAAATCGAAATCAGGATATTTACTTAATAATAATAAATATCCACCGGTAGCCTATCCGGTTTTTGAGAACGGTGGTGATCGGAACAATTCATATTATGAAGCCCAGAGTATCTGGGCTAAGTTCGGGATCGAACCGAGTCAGGATTCGGCATACTACTTAAACTTCCATTACCGGACCAAGGAGAAGGGCGTGCCCTCCAATACCGTGGCCAACAACGTCTTTTCTCGTCCCGTTTTTTCACAGTTTTATGCCGACCGCATGCCTGAGTACGATGAATGGGGGATCGATCTGGACGGGCGGCAGCGCCTGACCGAAAAGTTAGTGGCCAAACTGAAACTTTTCTATCACGATCATGATGACAGTTTATACTCCTATGAGGATCCTACCTTCAACAGGATCCTCGCCAAAAGTCACTACAAGGATTGGATGGCCGGAGGAACATTCATGCTAGACTACCAGCCCATGACTTGGGATGCGATCCGCCTGGCGGTCAATTACAAGGGGGATTCACACAAGGATGTGGCCGATGAGTACCTGCCCTACGACAGGTACTTTTCCTACACCGGTTCGGTCGGGCTCGAAAACGAGTTTACCCGAATCAAGAATCTCTCAGTTGTACTGGGAGTCAGTTATGATTGGTTTGAAGTGACGGAGGCCAAAAAACATCAAACAAACAGTGCCGGCGATTTAGTTGGGACATATGACGAGTATAAGCCTGATGACGACCAGATCAACCCCATGATCGGGGCTACCTATACTTTCACCGACAACACCAGAATTTATGCTTCAATTGCGAGAAAAAGCCATTTCCCAACACTCAAAAATCTTTACAGTGCTGTTGGTGATGGGGATCCCCACCTCAAGTCAGAGAAGAGCATCAACTATACTTTTGGCGTATCGCGGCCGTTCGGGACCGTTTTCAAAGGAGATCTAGCCTTATTCTACTATGATATAGACGATAAAATATCATCGATTAAAAAGAAATATGTCAACCTTGGTGAAGTTGAGATGAAAGGCTGCGAAGTCGGCCTGGAGTTTTACCCCGTTGATGATCTGATCCTTCGGGCCGATTATACCTACAATCTCGTCGACGCTGAAAAAACGGCCGCAAACAGTACCAGCAAGGTATATGGTGTGGCAAAACATGTATTTAACCTCTCAGGCCAGTATACATTGCCAGTTGTCGGTACCCGGATTGATGTAAATGGGTCCTACATGGGATCCGTCTATGAAAGCAATGCATACCGGTACGCTGCAGATCCAGAAGTTGAACTGGACGATTACTTCCTCTGGAATGCGAAATTGACACAGGGGTTCGGAAAATATTTTGAAGTTTATGTCGCTGCAAACAACATCTTTGACGAAGACTATGAATGGAATGATGGATATCCCGGTCAGGGGCGCAACTTCTGGACGGGCGTGACCGTGAAATTCTAAAACAGTTTTAACGGTGATGGATCATTGAAATCTTAACCCTCCAGCAAGATGATGGCCTTTATCGGCAGGTCATCCTGAAACGACTGCCAGGAAAAACCGGGGTCAGGCGAGGTCATCATCTTGCCAACCAATAAGGTGTGCAGGTCATGGATTGGCTCATTTTTGCCGTAGATTACGGCGTAATTGGATTGTTGCTGGTGTTGAGCGTATGTTCGATCGCGATGGTGATTGAGCGGCTTTATGTGTTCCGGCACATACGGCTGGATAGGTACAAGGAGAAAAACACCCTCGAAGTTGAATTGACCCGGAACCTCCACTTGATTGCGAGTATCGGCAGCAATGCCCCTTACATCGGTCTGCTCGGAACTGTCTTGGGGATTATGCTGACATTTTACGCGATAGGACAGGAAAGACTGGCCGATGCCACCCGAATAATGACAGGTCTCGCATTGGCATTAAAGGCTACCGCCGTCGGTCTGCTCGTTGCGATTCCCTCTGTTGCCCTCTACAATCATCTCCTGCGCAAGGTGTGGGTCCTGGTAAAAGATTGGGAGAACAATCATGGAGCATAATAAACCTATCGACTACATGAACGTGATCCCGTTCGTCGATATCATGCTTGTTCTCCTGACCATTGTCCTGATGACATCGACTTTTATCGCCGTGGGCATGATTCCCCTGGATCTTCCTGCGGCATCGAAAAGTCAGGACAGCACACTGAAACCAGTGGTGATAGAGATTGACCGGATAGGGCAGATTTTTACGAATGGACAGCCGACCGATTTAACAGGCATGCAATCGGTTCTTCATCCCATGAACAGGGAATGGCCCATTCTGATTCGGGCCGACCGGTCGATCAACCTGCAATGGTTCGTCGATGTGCTTGATGCCGTCAAAATGCTGCGATTTGAAAAAGTCAGTTTACAGACCACGGATAAAACATGACCTACCATAAACGTGCTTTAATCATCTCCGTGATCCTTCACGCCCTCCTCATTGCAACCGTAGTGAGTGCCGGTTCATTGATGAAAGATCCCTCCCCGCCAAGGCTTATCACATTCGATATTGCCAAAGGCGACATCAAGGAAATTGACCTTTCCAAGCCGCCCAGCGCGCCGATGAAAAAGGAGGTTCCCCAAAAGAAAGTGCACCGGGTTCCACCGAAAGAAACAGATAAAATTATCCCGAAAGAAACCATCCAGACGTCGGAGACTTCCGAGGTTCCTCTCCCGGAAGTGGTGCCGGCAGAGGCGGCTGAGCAATCGGTCTCTTTATCCCAGCAGGAAATCAACGGCAATGAGGCGGGCGTGGATAGAGGTGGTGTTGATGCAGCGTGGCAAGGGGGAAGCGAAACGGCCGAAGAAAAATATCTGCGGGAACATTTTATGTATATCAAGGATCGAATTCTCCGCCGTATCCAATACCCCGATCAAGCCAGGAGAATGGGCTGGCAAGGAAAGGTCGTGACCTCCTTCGTCATCCATGCGGATGGGAAGGTTTCCGAGGTCAAGATTATCAGCGGTTCCGGATTCAAGGTTTTGGACCGAAACGCCGTTTCCACGATCGAGGAGGCGTCTCCCTTCCCCAAACCGCCGATCGCGGCGAGAATTATCATTCCCATTACCTACCGTCTAACGTCCGGTTAGTTCTCATTGGCAGGTATCAGTTGAGAAATGTAACGATTATAAGAGGATGAGAAATTAACAGGATGAAAACCAGTTTAGTAATCAAAAATAAACGATATTATTAGAACTTATGAGAAGAATAAAAATGAAAATGGACGTTTGGGAGTTTGATCAGGTTGCCCGTGAGATTTTTGCCCCTGCCTATGTTGCCATTGCAAAGCAGATTCGGGAAGAAACAGGTGTCACAAAGGGGGTAGGCCTCGATGCCGGTGCCGGAGGCGGATATCTGAGTCTTGCTCTGGCCGGGATCTCCGATCTTGACATCGTACTTCTGGATCAATTGCCGGAAATGCAGAAGATAGCGGAACAGAATATTATCAAGGCGGGTCTTGGGCGGAGACTTAGGACACTTATGGCCGATGTCCATGAGATTCCTATGGAAGATGAGTCTGTAGATCTCATCTTCAGCAGGGGTTCCGTATTTTTCTGGGAAGATCAGGTCAGGGCCTTCCGGGAGATCTACCGGGTTCTGGCTCCCGGTGGGGTGACGTTTATCGGGGGCGGCTTCGGGTCGGTTGCATTGAAGAGACAAATCGACAAAAGGATGATGGCAAGACAGCAAGATTGGCTCGATGTGACCAGGGAAAGAATGAACGCCAATACCATGGCCGATTTTCACGCCGCCCTGGAAAAAGCTGATGTTCCTTATGAAATAAGGCATGTCGAGGCCGGATTTGGGATCATGATCAGGAGAAACGCCGCATGAAATGCCCGGTATGCGAAAATAGGTGCACCTTATCGGAGGGGTCGTTCAGCCGGTGTGGGATGTATCTGTTGCAAGATGGTAAAATCATTGAGCGATACCCCAACCGGTATCTGATCATCAGTCCCATCACGATTGAAACCATGCCGATGTTGCATTTCCAGCCGCGTGGAAAATTCCTTCAGATATCTACGGTCGGCTGCAACCTGGAATGTCCGGGCTGCATTTCTACGGTAATTGTCAAGGAAATGGGTGACGGGCCGACCTGGTTACAAAAGCGAGAACCGGATGAAATCATCCAGGAAGCGAAGAAACAAGATTGCCTGGGTATCAGCTTTTTGATGAATGATCCTTTGGCCTCTTGGCCCACTTTTGTTAAGGTCGCCAAGAAAGCTAAGGAAAATAAGCTGCTTTTGGGGTGTTCTTCCAATGCTTTTTTTACAGAGTCATCATTAAAGCAGGTACTGCCTTATCTTGATTTTATAAATGTCGGTATAAAGGGCATTGCGGATAAATCTTATCAACGGTGCGGTGCACGATCGGCGAAGCCGGTGTGGCGAAATGTCGCGGAACTTCACTGGGCAGGCGTGCATGTGGAAATATCCTGTATGTACCGGAAAAACGAGGAAGAAGAGTTGATCGGAATAGCACGGATGATAGCCGACATCTCTCCGGCCATACCCCTGCAGGTCATGCGTTTTATTCCCATGGAAGATGCCGATCCGGCGTGGGAGACGACTATCAAAGAGGCGGAGGAAGTTTGTGTAACGTTGCGGGATTACCTGCATCATGTTTATCTTTTCAATTCTCCCGGAACTGATAAATTGAACACTCTTTGTCCCGGATGCAAGGAGCCTATCGTTGAACGTGATTTTTATGGCCCCATGGGAGCCAGGTTGAAGGTTCATCGCATCATTACGGACGAAGGTGAGGTCAAATGTGCATTATGCGGGGCTACCGTACCGGCAATAAATGTTAAGAGGAAAAATCAGGCCGAATTTTTCCTTGAAGCCGACTTTCAGGGCGGTTATCCCTTTACCCGGGCACTGGAGATCCTCGAATCGATCGCGATTACGACAGGACTTGATTCCCGGCACACACTGGTGAATGTATGGAGCGAGTATGCGGATCGCATCATGCTCCATAAACTCCATCATGATGTCCAGAGCCCCGAGGCCTTTATCACCCTGATTCGGTCTATCGGTGACAGTACGGGCCATTCTGATGAGGCAACTGAACTGGCCGCTTATATGGAAGCGATTCTCAAGGATATCCAAAATAAGAGCCGTCTTCTGGAAAGCAGGCCTCGTGTCTATTACGCGATGGGGAAACCTCTATTCGCCATAAAAGGAGGGCGGATGGAGAATCAGCTTGTCGAAGAAGCCGGCGGTATAAGCGTCAACCGACAGCTGGTGTTATCCGGAAGGCCGGGAGAAAAAATCTCTACCTTGCAACTTAATGAGTTGAATCCGGAGATCATGTTTATTTCGGCGTTCATCGGTTCTTCCGTCGAAGATTTCTATGAGGCATGTCAGCAGGCCGGTATTTCGGTAGATGCTGTGAGAAACAGAAAGATTTATGCCCATCCCGCTCCCGGCTGGGATTTCGGCAGTCCCAGGTGGATACTGGGTCTCATGCATATAGCCAATGTCGTGCATCCGGAGATTTTTTATTTCGACGTCTTCTCAGAAGCGGCAAGATTTTACAGGGAATTCTATAAAATTCCCTTTGTACAGGGGGAGGTCAACCGCTCGTTCGGCAAACCGTCGAGTGCTTGGAATCCAGTGAACAGATAATATGGCAATTGTTTTACTTGGGCAATCGAAACGGTTTGATCATGCCCTATCGAGCTTTGTGTGACAAGGATTTCTCCTGCCCAAAATACTTTTCAAACAGGGATTTTAAGGATTGTTTGGCATCGGCATGAAACATTTCATAGCGTTTCATAAATTCTTTAGCCTCCGGAGTCAGCTTTGAACCCCCACCGGCGGCGCCGCCCACGGTTCTTTCAAGAAGCTGGAGACCCAGTTTTGCCTCTGCCTTGTGAATGATGTTCCATGCTTTGCGGTAAGATAATCTCATATCCGCGGCCCCCTGGGAGAGGGAACCTGTTTTCTCGATAAATTTCAGCAGTTCGTACGTGCCAATACCGAAAGCCTTGTCATCCGTTTCGATCCATATTCTGTAACCGAGCTTCATAAACACTCCCATGGTGCCGCTGCCAGAACAAGACCGGAAGGCGGTCATTCTGATTTTTATCGCAGAGCGATGCTAGCAGAATCCGTTTGTAAATTCAGCAAAGAATTTGTCTTGTCTTGGCGGGTCGGGTGGTGCTTGTTTCAAAAGACCCGGAGAAGAGATCCTGCCGGTGCTGAAAGATTGAATATATCGTCGCTGATTTCCTTTTTCATTTCCACCGGCCCGTAAGTCATGGCGATGGTTTCTCCGCTCCCGGACTCTATCAGGATGTTTGCGGGAAAGTTACATCCGTTTATGTTCCGGAATGCTGTAAAATGAACCCTGTAGTTTAGGTGCCCCATGATGCTCTGTTCCATTCTGCTGAGGCGGTGGCTTTCAGGGTCGATCCAGTAGCTTTCCTTCACCGATTTCCCCTGCAGATTGTCCACCCGGTAAAGGGACCCATCCTGTTCTCCCTCCAAGAGGGTTTGCTTTCCCATTATTCCAGGGCGTCCCTGCAGAACGGAAACCCACTTCTCGGCGGACCAGGGCAGGGAAACCGGCAAAATCCCCGACATGGTCTCGGCATCGGCGGCTCCGATAAGAAATTCGTGGCTCCCCGGCAGATATGCGGCGAAGCGGCCGTCCCTGGCGGTTAGGAAAAAATCAGGCGGGCCGATGATGGGCAGTGATTCCAGGCGAAGCCGATCGGGAGATTGGGTGATGAACGCCACCCGGAAAAAGGCCTTTGCTCCGGGGGCCGTGACGGTTACTCTGGCGGTGAATTGATAAGCCTTAGCCTGATCACAGATCCTGCTGACAGCTTCAATGGCGGCCTGCGGAGAGGGAAATCCATTCCCCATGTAAGGCGGCGGACCGGTTGGCACGGTCGCACAGCCGCCGAGAAACAGCAAGGCGGCCAGCCATGTCCCCAATGAAAGCCTTCTCATTGCACGCCCTGTTTCAGGAGATGGTCGATCTTTTCCTTGAGAGTGGCGGAGCCGGGATTCGCCTCAAGGGCACGACGATAGGCACCGACAGCATCCTGAGGGCGCTTGAGGGCCTGATAGACATCGCCGAGATGCTCCGTGATCGTTGCATCTTCGGGGATTGTTGCCACGGCCTGCTTCAGGTATTTCAGCGCCTCGCTGTACCGGCTCTGCTTGAAATAAACCCAGCCCAGGCTGTCCAGGATATAACCGTTTCCTGGCTTTAACTGCAGGGCCTTAAGAATCATTTTTTCCGCCTCGAGCAGGTTGGTGCCCATTTCCGCATAGGTGTAGCCGATGAAATTCAGGGCGTCCGCGTGTTCAGGGTTTTCCTCAAGGATATACTCCATTTCACGGATGCTTTCCTCCAGCCTGCCGGTCTTGTTCAGCAGGCTGCCCAACTGGTAGCGAACTTCGATCCTGTCCTTTACGACGGGCAAACCTTCCCTGAGAATGGCTTCAGCGGCCTCATAATTTTTTTCTTCCTCGTAGATCAGGGAAAGCATGCCATAAAAGGGGGCAAAATCCTTGTTTTGCGGGAGTGCATTCCGGATGGCTCGAATGGCGTCGTCAATATTCCCCTGC
The DNA here is from genome assembly GCA_964411235.1 of uncultured Syntrophales bacterium. Classification (GTDB taxonomy): domain Bacteria; phylum Desulfobacterota; class Syntrophia; order Syntrophales; family JAAYKM01; genus JAAYKM01. The sequence goes on along the minus strand of CAYPKE010000064.1, from coordinate 1,305 downwards.
TGCTGAAGGATGGAAGCAATGCGGAGCTGGGCCTGGGGGTAAAGGGGGGAAGATTCCGGAATTCTAAGGTATTCCTTCAGTGCGTCGGGAAAAAGCTTTTGATCTTCGTAGCTGGTGGCAAGGAGGTACCCGGCCCTTTCGTCCGTCGGCGCGCCCTGTAAAAGAATGAGAAACTGTTCCGTCGCCTGGGCATGTTTTCCCTGGGTCAGATAAAGGATTCCCAGCGTCCGGCGAGCGTCCTGATTTTGCGGATCGATCATCAGGATGCCTTGAAACTCCTTTCCCGCCTCGTCATGGCGCTGCGCTCTTATGAGAAGTTCGCCGAGTCGCATTCGCATATTGGTCTTGTAGGGAAAATAACGGGTATACTCACGGTAGTGGTCGATGGCGAGATCCGCTTTATCCCGGACTTCGTAGAGATGGCCGAGATCGATCCAGGCCTGCTCGAATTCAGGGTTTATCCGGGTGACTTTCCGATAATAGGCTTCGGCGTCTTCGTAGCGATTCCGGGCTCGATAAATTCGGGCCAGATAATAATTGCCCATCAAATTGTCGGGATCGATGGAGACGAGTTTTTTGAAAAGGGAAATGGCGTGGTCGTATTTTTTGACTTCTGCGTAGGTCGACCCAAGATAAAAATAGGCGGTGATGTTGCGCGGATCTAGTGTCAATACGGATTTGTAAATCTCCACCGCCTTTTTATAGTCTTTGTTCTCGAGGTAAAGCTCTCCGATCAGCAGGAGCATGTCGATGCTATGGGGTGTTTGCCCCAGATAGCGTTCAGCGAGCTCGATGGCTTTCCGGATTTCACCCTGCTCAAAATAAATCTCTGCCAATTCTTTTGTCAGGGTTTCCGAAGACGGGTCGAATCTGAGAGCCGCTTCGTATTCCCGAATGGCGTCTTCTTTCTGATCATTCAGATTGAACAGGACACCAAGCGAGTAGTGGTAGAGCGAAGCATAGGATGTTCTCTCCGGCGGCCCTGCGGATGTATCCTTTGCGAACGGGGCGGTGGCGCATCCCGCTGCAAAAAAGAAAAGCCATAGCATGGCAAAGTGGACGCATCTAAGTTTTTTCATCGGGTTTTCCGGATGTTCCTTCCGATTTGGTAATTTGCGATGGACGGTGGAACACTCCTTTTAAAAAATCACTTATCGCCTTCGGCCAAAAAAGTCGGGTTCAGGGTGAAACAATGGATGACACGGGAACGAATTCCACTCCGCGGTCCCTCAGTAACGCGATAGCTTCCCTGATTGCTAGAACCGTGCTGGGATAAGGGTGCCCGATCAAGAGCACCGTGTTATC
>CAYPKE010000063.1:11662-13032 GCA_964411235.1 uncultured Syntrophales bacterium | reverse complement strand
CGCACCAGCATTCTCTTTGATGGCCTTCCTTATACGATATCGGATGAATTGTCATCCACTTTTTTTGGCGATGTGACATTGATTCACAAATCTTTATCAAATTCCGTTGAAGGATGGATAAGAAGGATTACAGGATCCAGCAGCGGACGGGTAAAAATGAAGGGCATCAGGATCAAAGAAGTACTGCACAGAGAAGGGACATCTCAAATTTGCATGGATATGGATATGGATATGGCAAGAGTTGGATCTCTGGCGAATGCTGATAGCTGCCGGAGGATTCGCTTAAGCGCCTCCGGCAGTTTTGGTCAGTTTCATGACGTGGTTTTTTATTCCACGCCGATCATGATGTTCGATGCCTTGATGATGGTGTAGACTTCTTTCCCCGGTGTCAGACCAAGGCTGTCCGCCGACTCCTTGGTGATCATTGACACCATTTCGGTTCCGCCTGGAAGTTCAACCACAACCTCGGCATTTACCACCCCCATTTTCACCGTTTTGATTTTTCCTTTTATGATGTTGCGCGCACTAATCTTCATGACCAGCCTCCTCTTCTTTTTAGTTTAATATTAAGAACAGGACATTCCTTTGTCAATGCCGGCATCTCAGCTCGTGGTGGCAGCCCGGGCGGTTCACCCGCCCCGAGATCGGTAAACGGGACGCAGGCGAATCCGAACGAGTGGAGCCCGTTTCATTGGCCTTGACGGGGTGGATAAAATAATCCAGAATAAATCCGTTAATATGGATTGCTTCATCTTTTCGCTCGGCAGACCTGTAAGCTGGCCGCGTGTTTGAGTGAAGATTGCACCAAAAGAAGAAAAGATAAGAAGGGGGAATCATGGTTTCTTATCGAAAACTGGGGCTGGTAAACACCAAAGACCTTCTCCGCCAGGCCATGGCCGGCCAATACGCCGTGCCCGCCTTTAATTTCAATAACCTTGAACAATTGCAGGCCATCATCACCGCCGCCGTTGAGACCGCCTCACCGGTTATTCTGCAGGTTTCCAAAGGGGCCCGGGAATACGCGCACCGGACTCTTCTGCAATACCTGGCCCGGGGGGCCGTGGCGATGGCCCATGAAATGGGATGCGCGATTCCGATCGCGCTTCACCTGGATCACGGGGATTCTTTCGATCTGACCCGCTCCTGCATTGAAACGGGTTTTTCTTCCGTCATGATCGACGGATCCCACCTTGCCTATGAAGAGAATGTTGCCCTGACAAAACAGGTCGTTGATTTTGCACACAGGCATGAGGTCACGGTGGAAGGGGAATTGGGCGTCCTGGCCGGGGTGGAAGATGAGGTGCAGGCGGAACGGAGCCATTACACAGATCCCGAAGAAGCGGCCGATTTTGTTGCCAGAACAGGAGTGG
>CAYPKE010000063.1:0-11652 GCA_964411235.1 uncultured Syntrophales bacterium | reverse complement strand
TCGCCGTTTCCATCGGCACATCACATGGAGCCTATAAATTTAAAATCAAGGCGGGACAGGAGATTCTCCCGCTTCGCTTCGACATCCTCGAAGAAATTGAAAAAAGGATTCCCGGCTTCCCGATTGTTCTGCACGGCGCCTCTTCGGTTCCCCGTCAGATCGTCGAGGAAATAAACCGCTACGGAGGGAAACTGGAAGATGCGGCGGGTATCCCGGAAGTGCAATTGCGCCGGGCGGCGCGATGCGCCGTCTGCAAGATCAACATCGATTCGGACGGACGTCTGGCGTTAACTGCGACAATCCGCAAGATTTTGTTTGAACAGCCCGCAGAATTCGATCCCCGGAAATACCTGGGTCCGGCGAGGGATGCCCTGGTTGCGCTTTACAAGCATAAAATCGTGAACGTCTTTGGGAGTGCCGGGAAAGCGGTTCTGTCGCTCTGAAGCGCACGGATCCGCTCATATCGCCCGGCCGATGCTGTTTTCAGAAGTGTGGTTCGATGAAGATCTTCATTTTGCCGCCGCAGACATCTCCGCCCTTGGTGCCGAGGTCATCCGTCAGGTCGACTTCGATGACTTCCGGTTTTTTTTCCGTCAGCAGGCAGCGGAAGGCGGCGCTGCGCACCTGATTCTCACCGCAGCCGCCGCCAACCGAACCGAAGGTCGATCCGTCGGCAAAGATGAGCATTTTGGCTCCGACTTCACGGGGCGTCGATCCCTTGGCCTCGATGATGGTGGCTAGGCAGACGGGTGTTCCCTGTTCCGTCAATTCCTGCAGTTTTTCGAAGATTTCCCGATTGGTCATAACCCTGCTCCCACCGCCCGGCGAAGCAGGCGCGCCTGTCCCGGGCCCTTTTTTCTGACACAGATCAATTCGGCGAGGATGGAGGCGGCGATTTCCGCAGGGGATTCGGCGCCGATAGGGATGCCGATGGGAGTGAACAACGCGTCGAGGCGCTCCTTGGGGATGCCCTGGTGTGCCAGCATTTCCACGACAAAACCGACCCGTCTTTTGCTCCCGATGAGCCCCACATAGGCCGCTTCATTTTCCTTGCGGAGGATTTCGTCCAGGCATTCGGCGTCGTGCTCATGGCCGCGGGTGATGACCACGCAGTACGTCGTGGGGGTGACGGGCATACTCCGAAGGGTTGCCACAAAGTCCTCCGCGATGACTTCACAGCCGGGGAATCTTGCGGGCTGGGCGAAATCCGGCCGGTCATCAATAACGACGACGTAAAAACCCGCTTCCCGTGCATATCGGGCAAGGGGGAGGGCGATATGTCCCGCGCCGCAGATGACGAGCTTCACATCGGACGTGAGAATATCCAAGAAAATTTTGCTGCCGTCTTGGCAATCGATCAGAATCTTCTTCCGGTCGTCAAGGGCCTCAAGGGCCAGGGAATGGACTTCGTTTTCGAGATCCGTCTGCGCCAGCAGTCCCTCCATCTTTCCGTCCCGCAGCACAATGGTTTTTGTACCGGGGGGCAGATCGGCCCGGGGGGATACAATGACGGTTGCGAGACAGACCATGTCGTCCTGCGCGAGGAGCTCGCTGATCCGCTTTTCAATCTTCAAATGCGCCTCCTGAAGGATGTATGTCCCGCCGTTTATCGCGAATTCGCAGCGCTTTAACGGCAGGCGAAAATGGGGTGATGAAGCAGCGAAAACGCCTATTTTCGAGTTTCAAGTATAAAAAAAGCATACCGGGGTGTCAATTGCAAAGAATGGCGCAGGGAACGGGAGGCTGAATATATGGTTCCGATTTAACGAGAGAAAGACGCCACATTCAAAGTACCGTCCCAATGAGATCGATATTCCGTCTCCAACAGTCACCCAGGAAAAGGTGGTCGTTGATCTCGATCCAAAGCCGGGAGCCCTTTCCGATGGCCCTGCCGTCAAGGCTGCCCGCGGGGACGGCTCCCATCAGGGAATTGGCCAGCAGAACCTCTTCGGCCTTTAACAAGGAGGCAACAAAGACAGGCTTGCTTTCGACGGTGTAACCCCTTTGTTGCAAGTACTGGCAGACCTTTTCAGTCATAACGCTGGGCAGGACATGCGGCGAGTGCGGTCGCATGATTGTTTTGCCGTCCCGGATCATCAGGCCGGCGGAATGTGTTTCTGAAACCGTGCCGTCCGGATTGAGAATCAGCGCCTCGTCGGCGCCCCGGCTCCTGGCCCAGTTTCCCGCCAGGATGGAGAAAAGATGGTTTAGGGTCTTGTGGTCGGCCAGGGGCGATTGGCGCGGATGGGGATAGGTCAGGATATCCAGCCCGGCTGTTTCCCGGACAACTTTTTCGTTTAGGCGGTGCTGATAGGGACGGACCATGACCGCCAGGTCCGGCAGGAGAGTGTCGCGGCGGCCGGCTTTGGCGCCGGCCATGATTTTCACCGCCGCAACCCGGTCGGCAAGGCCATTCTTGCGCAGGGTTCTGAGCATGATCTCCTGCCAGATTAAATCCGGCGGCGAAGTCTGGAAAAGGTGGCGCCAGGAGGCATCGAAGCGCTCCATGTGTTCGGATAGAAAAAAAAGAACGCCGTTTTGAGCGCGGATGGTTTCAAACAGGCCCCAGCCATACTGAAACGAAGGGTCGGCCACGGATACGGCCGCCTTTTTCGCGGGAATCATTCTGCCATTCATCCAGACATGGGGGTCAGGGTCTCCATGCCGGGAATGGTTTTCGAACACGTCCCGCAGGCTTCTCCCCTTGTGCAGGGTTTCCTCGTATTCGTCCGCCGGGAGCGAATCATATACGATCCCCCCGCCGACGGAAAAAAGAAGGGTGCCGCCTGTGATGGTTGCAGTTCTGATGGCGACTGCAAGGTCCATGGTGCCATGAAAACCGATGTAGCCGATCGCGCCCGTGTAGATATGGCGCCGGTTCGGCTCCAGTTCGTCGATGATTTCCATGGCCCGGATCTTCGGGCAACCCGTGATCGACCCTCCCGGAAAGGCCACCCGGATAAGGTCGATATTGTCGCAGTCTTCCTCGAGTTTGCCTTCGATCCGGGAAACGAGGTGGTACACATTGTGATAGGCCTCGATGCGCCTGTGCTCGACGACGTTCACCGAACCGGCACAGCAGACTTTTCCCAGGTCATTACGAAGCAGATCGACGATCATGGCCAGTTCCGCAGCGTCCTTTGGGCTTTGGAGAAGTTCATCGCGCAGACGCCGGTCGTGTTGATCGTCAATTCCCCGCGGCCGGGTGCCCTTGATCGGCCTGGTTTCGACTGCGGGACCTGATCTCTTGAGGAACCGCTCCGGCGAGGAGGAAATGATGACGTGGTCATCGGCGTGGATGTAGGAAAAGAAAGGCGCGGGGTTGTGTGCGAAAAGCTCGTGGAAAAACCTGTAGGGGTTTCCCCGGAAGGGGATCTCAAAGCGCTGCGCCAGATTGACCTGGTAGACGTCTCCGGAGGCGATATAATCTCGGATTTGATCGATGGCGGCGATGTAGTCTGCTTTGCCGAAATTGGCCTGAAGGCGGCTGGATTGAACAGAGTACTTTTCCCAGGGCCAGGTTTTCCGGTTGAACAAATCAAGAAAAAGTTCCCTTTCGGGCGGCATGGCTATTCCATCCGTGGCCACCCGCTCGATGGCATGCAGGCGGGTTCTGTCTTCCGTGCGGTCATGAACGAGAATAAAAGAGGGAGCATAAAGCATCATATCGGGAAGGCAAAGATCATCCATGGATGTCCTCGGCAAGGTTTCAAGGTGATCTTTCAGATCGTAGGCGAGATAGCCGAACAGGCCGGTGCAAACCGGCTCAGGCAGAACGCCTCCTTCAAGGAGAAACATGGCGGACAATTCCCGCAGGGCATCAAAAGGGTCGGCTTCGAGGCGCAGCGTTTGCCCGCCGGTGAAGAATTCCAGGAATCTTCCCTTGCCCCGGACGGTCAACCAGGGCAGGGCTGCCAGAATGTGGTGGCGGGAACAGTCAAGATTGCCGCCGCTGAGCAGCACGACCGTGCCCGGCAGGTCGGAGAAAGCGCGGCAAACCTCTGAAAAAGACCGGTTCAGGGTTATCGTCTCGGTTCGGACGGCATGAATGCGTCCGGTCAGATCAAGCAGCCGCTTCATCATGGCTTCAAAAAATTGTGGATCATCCTGTCACCCCATTCCGTCATGAAGCTCTCCGGGTGAAATTGGAGACCATGTACGGGATATCGATGATGGGAAACGCCCATCAGAAGGCCATCGGATGTCGTTGCCGTAATGTGCAGGGACGCAGCCGGCCCGCTGGTCAAGAGGGAGTGATAGCGCATGGCCCGGAAAGGCGACGGGATACCCCGGAACAGGTGTGATCCCCGGTGATAAACGGCGCTTGTCTTTCCGTGGACAGGCAGTGCCGCCCGCACTGTTTGGCCGCCGAAGGCTTCGTTGAGCGCCTGCATGCCGAGACAGACACCCAGAATTGGAATGGCGCCGATGAAATGCCTGACCGCCGGTACCGATACACCGCTATGTTGCGGGTCCTTCGGGCCGGGGCTGATGACCAGGTAATCCGGTTTCCAGGCATCCATCTCTTCCAATGTAACCTTATCCGCCCGGCAAACCCGGATGGTCAGATCATGGCGCCTGAACATCTGGACGAGGTTGTAGGTGAAGGAGTCGTAATTATCGATGACAAGCAGTTTGGGCATGTGTCCTTCCAAATAAAAAAAGCCACCCCGACAGAGTCTGGGTGGCCTGGCCTGTTTCATAACTCTTTTCCAGAAAAATTTTCGGTTTATTAGCGCAGATGCCGGCTCGTGTCAAGACGCTGTTTTTCACAGGCGCACAGGCAGAACAAAATTTTTCCATTATGTTTTTGCGGTGCTTTGTTATAATAAAAACCAAGCTTACGCCCGATGCATACAAGATGAGCGCAAGGAAGGGAGAACTTATATGAGTTTCGTCTATGTGCGGGAAATTCCGATGCCCGGCGATATTCTGGCCGACATGCCGCTGAATTCGGACCTGGATCGGATCAAAAGAAGCAGGGATTCTGAGATCGAAGCCGTTTTCACGAAGCAGGACGACCGCTTTCTCCTCATCATCGGTCCCTGTTCGGCCCACGACGAGGAGGCTGTCTGCGATTACATCGGGCGCCTGGCAAAGGTGCAGGAACGGGTCAAAGAACGGATCATCATCATACCCAGAATTTACACCAACAAGCCGCGGACGACCGGAATGGGGTACAAGGGCATGGCCCATCAGCCCGATCCGCAGGAGGCGCCGAATATGGTCAGGGGGATCAAGGCAATTCGGCGGATGCATATCCGTTCCCTTCAGGAATCCGGCTTGCCGGCAGCGGACGAAATGCTCTATCCGGGCAACTATCCCTACTTGGAGGATCTTCTGAGTTACGTCGCCGTGGGCGCCAGGTCCGTCGAGAATCAGGCCCACCGCTTGACCTGCAGCGGCCTGGATGTGCCCGTGGGGATGAAGAATCCCACGTCCGGCGATATTCAGGTGACGTTTAATTCCATTCAGGCGTCCCAAACGCCGCATACGTTCATTTACAACCGCTGGGAGGTAAAGACATCGGGTAATCCTTTGACACACGCGGTTCTGCGCGGGGCCGTCAATCACCTCGGGATTGCCGTGCCGAATTACCATTACGAAGACCTGATGACCTTCGCCGAGGCCTACCTGAAGCGCGGTTTGAACAACCCCTCGATTGTCGTGGATACGAACCATGCCAACTCCAACAAGGTCTGCAAGGAACAGCCGCGCATCGCCGCGGAAATCATGCAGAGCCGGAGGCATGCGCCGGATTTGCGGAAAATGATCTGTGGACTCATGATTGAAAGCTTCATCGAAGAAGGGGCCCAGTCTCCCCGGGGCCGGATTTACGGGAAATCCATCACCGATCCCTGTCTTGGCTGGCCTGACTCGGAAAGGCTGATCATGGATTTGGCGGATATGGCCTGATCCGAAAGTCAATCCAGGTTCCGCAAAAACACCGTCAGCAAGCTTGACAGCATTGCCAGAAATCCCATGATCAAGATTCCGGAACGAAAACTGAAGTGGTCGCCGGCGAGACCCAGAAGGTATGGAATCACACCGAGTCCGAAAACGACTCCCAGGGTTACGACGTAACCCGTTGCCCTGCCTCGCAAAGACTCAGGGAAAAGACGGGACAGGGCAACCAGCCCCACGGGAAAAAATCCGAATCCCACCGCCGCCTGGAGGTAAAGAAAGATCTCCAGTGCACGGCCTCCGGTGAATGTCAGGCAGACGGTCAGGATGCCGGTGGTCAGCATCAGCCAGAACATGGTTTTTTTCAGGCTGAACCGGTCGACGACAAATCCGACGAAAATGGCAACGAATACACCGCCGACTCTCGAAAACCCGAACAGCTCGTTGGCATGGCCCCCGTCCATATGCAGTTCTTTGACCAGATACAGGGGGAGAATGAAATAAACGCCCAGATTGGCCCCGGAAGCGAAGATCCAGAGCAGGGAAATCATCCACAGGGACAGGCTGCGAAAGAGGTTTCCATGAACGCGGTGATCCGGGGGCGGCACTTTGACTTCTTGGGCGGCGATGTAAAAAAGCCCGGCGCAGACCAGCGAAAGGACTCCAAAAACGTCGAATATCTGGCGCCAGGAAATATACTGCATGAGAAAAAGAACGATAAAAGGGGCGGCGAAGATGCTCACGGAGGCGGCCGAATCATGGATGGCAATCGCTTTGCCCCACGTGCGGCGATTGTAGTAAGCCGTAATCATCGGGATGACGGAGGGAAGGTAGATCCCCGTGGCCAGCCCCAGGACGACGGATATGACGCAGAGCAGGGTGAAACTGTTGACGAAGGGAATCAGGAAAAAAGCGCAGGCCGCAAGAATGATGGAAACGAGGATCGAACGCTTGTAACCGTATTGTCCGGCGTAGGTTCCCGCAAGCAGCAGCGCAGCGCCGTAGCCCAGGGCGTTGAACATGAAAAAGCTGCTTGCCCGGGCATGACGGATGGCAAATTCATCCTCGATCAGAGGCATGAGGGGGGAAAAGATCGTTCTGACGCTGAAGTTCATGAACCACAAAAACCACAGGAGCATGAGCATCCCAAGCGCTTTTCCCTTTATGGACGGATGGGGAATCATTTTCGGCAGCAGACCCTTAAACGCAGACGGGAAACTTGATTATCGACTTAGTCACTCCACAAGGCCGCGGATTTCTTTTGACATAAAAACAGTTATTGGTGCAAGTTTATTGTCATATAAAAGAGAGAAAAGGCTCATTTTCATTTCGGAAAGCAAAGTAGAGTTCATGAGCACGACACCGGAAAAAAGGAAAGCCATTTGGACACGGAACACAAGGACGTATTGATCGCACACCTTAATGTGTTGATTCGCCAGGCGATCAGGGTTCTCGCCATTTTGATGGTTTTGGTCATCCTTTGGTGTATCGCCGATGTGGTTTTGGTATTGTACACCAAGCTTGCAAGCCCTCCCCTGTACCTCCTCGATCTGACCGATATTTTTGTAGTGTTTGCCTCGTTTCTGGCCGTACTGATTGCGATAGAGATATTTACCAACATCACCCTTTATCTGCGGGATGATGTGATCCATATCAGGCTGGTAATTGCCACGGCTCTAATGGCGATTGCCCGGAAGGTGATCGTCCTCGATCTGAACACGATCAATCCGAGTTATCTCTACGGAATCGGGGCAATCGTTCTGGCATTGGGTGTAACCTATTGGCTGGTTTCAAGTCGCGCCCGGACTTGAAAATCCTTTTCCGGTCGACTGCCAATTTCCCTTGCGCAGGATTTTTGTTCCATCGTCAAAGTTCAGAAGGGGAAATGACCATGCCCTGCCTAAGGCCTTCCGGGGATGATTTTCGTTTTGGCCCGGCGGCTTCCGGAGAGTCGGTTCTTTGCTGCCGGGTAGGCCGAATCGCAGGCGTACGCTGCGGAGAATTTCCCGAAGCCGGTACACCCGGTTGAAGCTCTCTTTTTGTGCAAAATATGCCGATCGGCAAGGATCGCTTCTCAAGACAGGGGAAAGGACAGGTTGCTGCCCGTTGCGGTTCCCGGTTGCGATCTTCGCCGGATATGATAAAAACTGTATGAACAGGCAGCCTCTTGAAAGAGGAGAAAATCCGTTTTGTAAAGGGGGATTCATGGCTCCGGTGAAAGTGGTGGTGCGGTATCAGGACGGAAAAATCCTGAAGGGCAATACGCTGGATTTCTTCCCCAACCGGGACATTTTTCATTTGCAGCCCCAGAATCAGGGATCGGGAGAGGCGGTGACCGTCTTGGTCAAGGATCTGAAGGCCGTTTTCTTCGTGAGGGATTTCGGCGGAAATGCCGCCCATCAGGACCGGCTTCATTTCATCGAAGGTCAGGCCGTTCAGGGAAGGAAAATCGAAGTCCTTTTCAAGGACGGGGAAAGATTGGTCGGAACAACCATGGGTTACGAGCCGACGCGTGCTGGTTTCTTTGTCATTCCTGCCGACAATCAGACCAACAATGAAAGGGTGTATGTTGTGCAAGCTGCCGTCGATACAGTCCGGTTTCTTTAAGCGCCGACGGATGCTTTGCTTCCTGGATCAGGCCGGCGAACACACGTTGAGCACGCCGCCCGGTCAGGGCACTCCGATCTTATGGATTCTCCCGGACGTTCGGGGCCGTCAATCTTCAACAGCTAGCGGTGCGGGTATTCAGTGAAGGAGAAAAAAGCCATCTTTGAAGGAATATTCCTCTCCCTCCGAAAATTCGGCAGGCTCTTATTCTGCACGCTGGCCCTGTTTTCGTTGTTCCTGCTGGCGTTGTCCTGGGCCGGCCCCTTTCTGCTGGAGCGGGGTCTGGCGGTTTTGATGGTGCGGGCCGGGATTGAGAGTCCCGAGGTTACGGTGGAATCCCTGACTCCCTGGCGCCTTCAACTGAGCGATATCCGTGGTCAACAAGGACGTCTTGGTGCAGATTACATCGCCGTTCACTTTTCGCCTGCGGGTCTTTTACGGGGAAAGATTGATCGAATCGTTGCCGTTGGCGTTGTCTGGCATATCATCTACCGGGACGGAGAAATCGATCTGGGGCTTCCGGTGTTTGACCGGGACGAAGCGTCTTCCGATCCGCCGCAGCTGCCTTTTGAATCCCTTGCCGTCAAATCCTCTTCCATTGTTTTGCACCGGGATGGCCTTTCCCTGAGGGTTCCCCTGGGCTTGCTCCTCGAAGCCGATCATGGTCAGGAGGTGAAACTTGATTTCCTTGCCGAACCTTTCGGCATCCCCGTTCTGATCACAGGACAAGGCAACCTGGCGACAAGCGACGCGATGATTCACGGCCGCTTTCCGGGGCGTCCGGCGGATGTGGGAATCTGGGCCGAAGGAGGGGGGAGGCAGGCGGTGCCGGTTGGCACCGTCGATTTCAAGGCACGATGGCACCGTCCGGCCGGTACGGCGGGATACGGTAAATTTGACTTCACCACGGAAATAAGAGAGTTTTTCTGGGACGCCTTAGGTCTCCAGGCCAAACTGGACAAGGGGACCTTTGCGTTGCATTGTGCGATCGATGAAGACCTGCTTTTTTCGGAGTTGGACGGCAGCGTCGACATTGATGGTCTGCGCTTCCAGGAATATGAACTGGATGGGCTTACCCTGTCTCTGGGCAAGCAGGGCAGGGCCTCATCTCTCCGGGCACGCCTGAAGGAGCCTCTTCGGGCGACGGTTACCGCGGACGGAAAGCACACCGGGGTGAACGAATTCCTGAAGGGCAACACTTTCGATGGGCGTTTCGCGTGCACCTTGGAGGGCTTTGTGCCACCGGACTTCGTCTCACGCTCTTCCGATGCTCACATTGCTGCAGTTTCTGGTGTCCCCGTTCAGGCTTCGGGAACCCTTGCCGTTTTAAGACCTGAGGGTTCGGATTGGCGTATTGAGGGGCAGGTCCTGAAAAGCCTTGCGGGGCCAGCACCGTTTTTTCTGACAGGACAGAATATCCGCATCGAGCAAGCTTTTTTGCGTGCCGTAGGCCGGTTCAAAATGGACCGGTCCGGTTTGGAAGGGTGTCTTGACGATGGCTCCGTCCTGGGGGCGCGGAAAATTATTCGCCACGATGAAAACGGGCCGGCGGTTGTAGAGGTGCTGGAAATCGGATCACGCAGGGGGAGAAACCTGCTGTCGTATTCCGCCAAGCCGGGAAGCCTGCAAGAAATATCAGCTGCCGCAGTATTCCGAAAACCCGTTACCGCCCGGCTCGAAAACATGAAATTCCACGCCGGTACCCTTTCCCTGGGAGGCCGGGCCTGGTTGGCCAAGGACGGTCCGCTACGCTGGCAGGGCTGCGTCGAACTCGGCAAAGGCTCTTTTGAGGTGCCGGAAAACTCTTTCCGTGTCGAGGACATCACGGTCAGCCTTCCTTTCTCAAAGGGGACACGCTCCCCGGAGCGTGGTCATTTTTCCGTCGGACGTCTCCTGCGTGACAGGCTCGAATTGCCGGGGCCCGCGGGGAGGATTGCTATCCATGACAATCGTCTTTCGGCCGACGGGGGATGGCAGTTTCTTTCCTCCATACCGCTGGCGTTTCAGGCGATTCTTGACATGAGCGGACCGCTGCTGAATGGATCGCTGCAGGCCGAAGCCGACTGGTTCGAAATGCCCGATCAGAAAGCGCTGGCCCGCCTGGCGCCGGACTTTGATGACCTGAATCTGGCGGGACAGGGCAGGCTGAAGGCGAACATCTCTCTGGAGGGGCCGCTGCTGATTCCGGACGTATCGCTGTCACTTCGCGATGTTGCCGTGACGAGCCGCCGCAGAGACCTGGAGGTAAGCGGCCTGTCGGGATCCGTCCGTGTTGAAAGACTTGTTCCATTCAGCTCGCCGGGTAATCAGGTCTTGACCGTCGACAGGTTACGCCTGGGGGCGCTGGAAGCGGAGAAAGGGTTTTTGGCGTTCCGCTTGGAAGACCATGATCGGCTATTTCTGGAAAAGATGCATTGGAGCCTCCCGCAGGGAGGCACGCTCACCGCCCAGGCGGCACGCTTTGATCTCGGGACGCAACAGGGAGAGGTGGAGGTTTTGCTGGACAAGATCGATCTGGTGGCGCTGCTTGCCCGTCTGACCGACGGCAAGATCGGCGGTTCCGGTCTCGTATACGGACGGATTCCCCTGTCCTATGCGCAAGGAAAAGTGCGGCTGGACACCGGGTATGTTCATGCCCTGCCGGGAACCGGGCGTTTGGGGATTCGGGACGAGGAATGGCTGAAATCTCTCATGTACTACATCAATGAGGCCATGGCCGGTCATCCCTATCTTGCTCTCGTGGCCGAGCGCATGGAGGAGGCTCTGCGTGATTTTCAATACCATTATCTGACCGTTGACTTAAAAAGGCGCGGCAGGGAGACGGCGGCAAGGGTCGAATTGCGGGGCAGGGGGGTCAAGGGTGATCCGCCGCAGGAAATCGGAGCCCTGGTTCTCAACATCAATGATCTGGATGAACTGATCAACCGGGTTCTCGGCTTCAAAATGACCAGCGGGGAGTCGATCGATCGGGCCCTCGAAGATTTGCTTGACTTTCAATGACGGACCTCAATAATGGAATCACGACTATTTTGTTAAAACCTTGGAAACCGAACAGGAGACAGTCATGAAGAAGATCATCGGATTGTTAATCGTGATGGCGGCTTTGAGCGCTTTTGCCTGCACCAGGCATCATGTCACGGC
>CAYPKE010000062.1:0-13077 GCA_964411235.1 uncultured Syntrophales bacterium | reverse complement strand
CCCCCCTGCATCATGCCCTTCTCCCGCACGATGCTCCGTCATCACGCGCCGGGAATCCTTGCCTGAAAAGCTCTGCCCTGCCATCTCACACTGCCTCCCCTAGCGATAAGGAACGGTCACCGTCACTTCGTTGAATGATGGATCCGAAACGAGACGCACCTGCCCCCCGTAATGGCGGAGAAGCACACAGGCATGCAGCACCCCCCCTTCCGGGGACGGCGGCACGGTCCAGGCGTCGCCGGCGTTCAGGCAGTCAATGAAGCGAAAGCTCTCCTCCGCAAAAGGGGTCCCCGTATCCCGCAGGCGGACATGGACCGTCCGGTCGTCGTGCCCCGTGGCAACAGAAAACTCCTTGACGGGAGCGCCTTTCATGGCCATCATGGCCCTGCGGATGAAGGCAAAAAGGCTCAAAGAATAATCGGCAAGCAGACCCGTCACATCGGGCAAATCCTCCTCGAAATGCAGGCTTTTCTTCACTTCGTGCTTGAACCCCAGATAAAAATCCGTAAAGCGCATTTCCGCCTGGAGCAGCTGAGATAGATTGATCTTTTCCGGTCGCTCCTCCGCAATCCCCTGAAACTTTCTGGCAACATCCCAGAACAGGTCGGAGAACTTGTCTGACTCCTGGTTGATGGATGCAACGTCCTTCTGGAGTTTCTCATAATCCTCTCGCATGGCAAAGGCCACATCGGGATAATGCTCCTTGATTTTGCGGAGGTGATCATCGAGCCTGCGCTGGAGAAGCTTGGAGCGCCCCATGATGCCGTTCAGGGGATTGGCGAAATTATGGAGTATCCCCGGCATGAGCTCTTCATACATGGTTGACAGGAATTGCTCCCGCAGGACATGGTAACATTCCGTTCTCTCCATCACTTTCCTCCTTTTTCCCCAGGGCCGATGCAGCAGGACACGCCGCGATCATGGCCTATATCAGTGTGAAATCCGTCAGATAAACGTTGGTGACCGCCCCTTCGCCGAGAATCTGGTTGATCAGCACGACCAGATCCTGCTTCAGCAACTCTCGCTCTTCGGCGGAGGTCACCAGATCGGCCCCTCGCATCCGGATGGCATTCAGGACCTGGCGACGAACCCCGGCATTGCTGTTCAGGTCGGCCTGCTTCCTTTTGTTCCCCATTTCCGCGACAAAGCTGATCAGCAGCACGCGATAACCGTTCCCGTCTTGCAGGGGTACTGAAAAATCACGGAAGACGATGCGCGGCACCGCCTCGACCATGGCCTGCGCAGCCTTCTCCCGGGCCTGGGCCGCTTTCTTTTCCTGGTACAGGCCCACGGCACCCCATATTCCAAGGGCGATCCCGGCAAGAAGCAGGCATCCGGCTGTCCCGAAGAGAACCAGTTGGAAGCGCCTTCCCCGTGAAGCCAGCCACCCCGCCGGAGATTCCCCCGGCGCGGCCGCTTCCGTCTCCGGCTCCGTTGCCTCCGGAGGTGGAACCTTCTCCTGAAGCTCAGGGAGGTCCATTTTATCAAGTTCCGCTTTTCTCATCATCTTTTTTCAGCCGGCCGGATATGACAACCGGTCAATGCAGGTGCACCGTCATGCCGCGGAGCCGAAGGACGGCCTGCGTATGGAGCTGACAGACCCGCGATTCGGTCAGATCGAGGACCTTTCCGATTTCCTTCATCGTCAGCTCCTCGTAATAGTAAAGAGCCAGCACCAGCCTTTCTTTCTCGGGCAGACGGTCGACGGCATTTTTCATTCCCTCCTGCAGTTCGCTGCTCTTCAGGAGCTCCAGGGGATTCCCCTTCTCCACCGCATCCAGCATTTCTTCCCGGCTGAGGCGATCGAGATAGTCCCCGGGCAGATCTTCGCTGCTGATCATGGTGATGCAGCGGGATTCGTCCAGAAGCTGGTAATACTCATCCATCGTCAGTTTCAGATAAGCGGCGACCTCTTCCTCTTCGGGGTTGCGCCCGAGCTTCGCCTGCAGCTTCGCAAAGGCGTTCTCCAGCTTGTTGTCCTTGCTGCGCGTGGAACGCGGAACCCAGTCCCGGGCCCGCATTTCATCAAGCACCGCCCCCCTGATCCGAAAGCGGGCGTAGGTCTCAAACTGCACGTTCCGCCCTGTGTCGTACTTCTCCAGGGCCGACATGAGGCCGATAATCCCGACATGGATCAGGTCCTCCCGATCGGCCACGTGTGCGGGTAAGCGGGCTGTAATCCGACCCACCACATTCTTCACGAGAGGAACATATTTCATGATCAGTTGATCGCGTTCTTTCTTCGTCACGGTCGCCCTTACACGGCATCCCAGAAAAAGCCCAGGGTGCCCGTCGTGTCCACATCCGGCTCTTCCCGGCTGATCTTTTCCGCCAGGCCCTGGAGGCACCTGGCCGCCGGCGAATGCGGGAAAAGGGAAACAAAAGGTTTCTGTTTGCGTACGGAATCCGAAATATGCCCATCCTGCATCACATGACCGAGATACTCCACGGACACGTTCAGAAAATGGTTCGTGGCCTGGTTCAGGCGGGCAAAGACCTCCTTCGCTTCCTCTTCGCTTTTCACCATGTTCACCAGAATCCGGAAGCGATCCTTCGCGTGGCGCTGGCAGAGAACCTTGATCAGGGCATAGGCATCGGTCATCGCCGTCGGTTCAGGCGTGGTGACGACGATGATCTCCTGAGCCGCCATGTTGAAGTACATCACGTTTCCGGCAATCCCGGCTCCCGTGTCGATCAGCATAAAATCCAGGTTTTCCCGCAGGGATTTCACCTCATCCAGAAGCGTCAGCTTGCATCCTCTTGAAAGGTCGGACATCTCCTGAATCCCGGAGGCGGAAGGAAGAATCATGAAACCGCCGGGCCCCTGGATAAGAACTTCCTGCAAGGACTTTTCCCCCGCAAGAACATGATAAAGATTGTATTTCGGCATCAGGCCCAGGATCACATCGATGTTGGCCAACCCGGCATCGGCGTCGAGGACGAGGACCTTTTTCTTCATTCGGCACAGGAGATAGGCAAGGTTGGCCGAAATATTCGTCTTGCCGACGCCGCCTTTCCCGCTGGTCACGGCAATCACACGAACCCGGTTGCTGGGGCGATAACCCGCTCTTTTCTCCGCTGCGGAGGCGACGGCGACCCTGCCGCGGACGGCGGCCACCGTGTCTTTCATTTCCCTGAGTGCAGACGCCTGATCCAATTTTTTTATCCTCTCATCTTTTCCGGTCATGTATATTATGGTCTGCCCTGAAGGCGTTCAGGTTAATGCAGTGTGCCCCCGACAATCAGCCTGGCCAGATCGCCTGAGTTCACCGCACAGATATCCTTCGGCACATTCTGCCCTGTCGTCACATAGGGAACAGGCTTTCCGGCCTTATCCATCAGATCGAAGAGGAACCCGAAGCGCCGGCACTCGTCCACCTTGGTCAGAATCAACTGGTCGATCCGCAGATCATCAAAACAGGCCAGGGTATCGAAGAGATTTTCCCGGCTGGAAGCAAGGCTCAGCAGAAGGCTTGTCTCCGTGTCCTCCCTCGGGCCGAACAGTCCCTTCACCCTTTCAAAATGACTCCGGTCGTTCAGGCCCATGCCGGGCGTGTCGACAAGGATGATATCGCGATCGGCGAACTGTTCCAGCGCCCGGTCCATGGCGGCGGCATCCGCCGCAACCTGCATCGGCAGGTCCATGATGCGGGCGTAGGTTTTCAACTGCTCGGGAGCGGCGATGCGGAACGTATCCGTCGTCGCCAGGCCCACCCGAAGCTTTTCACCCAGGGCGTAATGCGCGGCCAGCTTCGCAATGGTCGTCGTCTTGCCCACCCCGGTAGGCCCCAGCAGGATCTTGATTCTCCCCCTGTTGCCGGAGCCCTGTTTGCGCTTGAAACGGCCACGGATCAGGTCTTCGACCATCTTCATCCCCTCTTCCGGGGCGCCGATCCGGTCCGCCATGCCGCCGCGTCCCAGCAGCTCCAGGAGAACGCAGGCGCTTTCCCTGGAAACCCCCTGGGCAACCAGACGCGAATAGACCTGCGACAGGGGATGTTTTCCCCCCTTGTCCTTGAGGCCCAGAAGGTCGAACAGGATATTGAGCCGCTCCTTGACCTCGCCGAAGTCATCGAACAGCGCATCCCGCTTCTTCAGCCTCCGCAGGAGCGCCTTGAGCTCGCCGATATCCTCCTTAAGGGATTCCCATTCGGGTCCTTTCTCCTCCGGCGGCGCGACGGCAGCCGCCGGGGCCTTTACGCCCGCGGCAAGCCGCAGGACGCCCGGACGGCGGCCGGTGGCCGCATCCCCGTCCTTGGCCGCCACCACTTCCACCTGGGGGCCTTTGGGCCCTTCATATTCCTTGCTCGACAAAATGATGGCGTCCGCCCCCAACTCCTTTCTGATACGCCCCAGGGCTTCCTGAATGTTTCTTGCTTCGTAACGCTTGATCTGCATGCTACAACTCCACCATTCCTAGTGAACGGATGCTTGCCTCCCGGGAAATTTCATTGTGGGACAGCACCACCATGTTGGGGAAAAAACGCTCCAAGATATTGCGCAGATGGATACGCACCCCCGGAGAACACAGGACGATCGGCTGCAGTCCCTGGGAGGTAAAGGTGCCGATTCCCTTCTGGAGGTTGGCGACGACCTGGCGCACCGTGTTGGGGTCCGGCGACACGAAAGATTCATACTCCGTATGCTGAATCGAACGGTTGATGATGTCCTCGATTTCCGGAGAAACCATCATGACGTTGATGTTCCCCTCGGCATCCTCGTACTGCTTGGTTATGGTTCGAGCCAGGGCCTGCCGGACATAGCCCGTCAGAATATCGACGTTCTTCGTGATGGTCACATAATCCGCCAGCATCTCGATAATCGTCAGGAGGCTGCGGATAGAAATCCGCTCGCGCAGCAGCCGCTGGAGCACCTTCTGCAGCACCCCCAGGGGGACTACCTTCGGCACCAGCTCCTCGACAATCTTGGGATAGGTCTGGCCCAGCTGATCCAGCATCGATTGCACTTCCTGACGTCCCAGCAGCTCATCGGCATGGGATTTGACGATTTCAGTCACATGGGTGGTAATCACCGTGGCGGGATCCACGACGATCAGTCCCTTCGCCTGCACACCTTCCTTTTCCCGATCGGGAATCCAAACAGCGGGAAGACCAAAGGCGGGTTCCTTGGTTTCAATGCCCCTTATCTTCGGACCCTTGTCATCGGACAGAATCACCAGGTGATGTCCGGGCATCAACTCTCCCCGGGCGATTTCGACACCTTTCATCAAAAAGGAGTATTCGTTCGTCTTCAGCTGCAGGTTGTCACGGATGTGGATCGCCGGCATGACGAATCCCATCTCCATGGCCAACTGCTTCCGAAGCATCTTGATCCGCTGAAGGAGTTCGCCGCCCTGCGAAGCATCCACCAGGGAAATGAGCCCGTAACCCACCTCCAGCCCCAGGGGATCGAGCGGAACAAAGAGATCCTGCGTGTCCGACGGCTCCGGCGGCGGCGCTTCCTCCTCGATTTCCGGAACAGCCGCCTTCGCCCGGTAAAGTTTGAAGGCCAGACCGCCCATCACCAGGGCGATGGTGAAGAAGGCCAGCTTCGGCATTCCGGGAATCAGGGCGAAAATGAAGAGCATGCCCGCCGCCGTGGCAATGGCCCGGGGATGCATGAACAACTGGGCCTGAAGCTCGGTCCCCAGGTCGGTCGACGCGGTGTTGCGCGTCACAAGCATACCGGCGGCGGTCGACACGATCAGGGCCGGAACCTGCGTCACCAGACCATCGCCCACCGTCAACAGGGTATAGGCCCTTGCCGCCTCGCCGGCGGTCATGCCATTCTGCAGGATCCCGACGATCAGGCCGCCGATGATATTGATCAGCACGATGATGATCCCGGCAACGGCGTCGCCCCGGACGAACTTGCTCGCACCGTCCATGGCGCCGTAGAAATTCGCTTCCTTTTCGACATCGCCGCGCCGGCGGCGTGCTTCCGTTTCCGAAATCATGCCCGCATTCAAGTCCGCGTCGATGCTCATCTGCTTGCCGGGCATGGCATCAAGGGTGAACCGGGCGGCCACTTCGGCAATGCGGGTGGCACCCTTGGTGATCACGACAAAGTTGATCAGCACGAGGACCGCGAAAACGATCAGCCCGACGACAAAATTCCCGCCGACGACGAACGTGCCGAAGGCCTTGATTACCTGTCCCGCTGCATCCGCTCCCTCGGCCCCCTGCAGCAGAATCAGGCGCGTGGAGGCCACGTTCAATGCCAGGCGGAACAGGGTGGCGATGAGCAGCACCGAGGGAAACGCTGAAAAATCGAGGGGCTTCAGCACAAACATCGCCATGAGCAGGATAATCATGGCGACGGTGATATTGAACGAAAGAAGAATATCGAGAACCGCCTTCGGCAGGGGGACCACCATGATGGCCAGAATCCCGATCACGGCCAGCGCCATGATGGCGCTGTTGCTCTTCAGCCAGTCCCAGTTGTAGGTATTTTGTGTGGTTTCTGCGGCCATGCTACACCATCGCACTCTTTTCCTTCAGGCGGTACACGTAAGCCAGAATTTCCGCCACCGCCCGATACAGATCCGCGGGAATCATGTCCCCTATATTGGCTATCTTATACAATACCTGTGCCACAGGCTTGTTCTCCACAATGGGAATTTGATGTTCCGTCGCAATTTCACGGATTTTCTCCGCCAGATAACCGGCACCCTTCGCAACAACCACGGGGGCGTTCATGTTTTCCTGATCGTAACGGATCGCCACGGCCAGGTGCGTCGGGTTCGTGATGACCACGTCCGCCTTGGGCACGCTCGCCATCATCCGCTTGCGGGCAATATCACGCTGGAGGCGCCGGATGCGGGACTTGATCAGGGGATCGCCCTCGGTGTGCTTGAATTCGTCCTTGATCTCCTGGCGCGACATCTTGATGCTCTTTTCAAATTCCCAACGCTGGTAAAAGTAATCCAGAAGCGCCAGGATCAGTAGCACAATACAGGTCATCAGGGTAATCTTGAAGGCCACGCGGCCGATGAAGGCCAGCATGCTCCAGTTCGACTGGTACGCCAGGGGGAAGAGACCCGGGATCTCCGCCGCGATCACCAGATAGGCAATCAACCCGACCACGGAAATCTTGAGGAGGCTTTTGGCCAGCTCGACCAGCGACCGCAGGGAGAACAGGCGTTTGAATCCCTTGGCGGGACTGATTTTCGAGAGCTTGGGCTGGGCGGCTTCCCAGGAAACGAGAAATCCGACCTGCAGGACACTGGCGAGAAAACCGGCAACGACAACCGCCAGCAGCAAGGGAAAAATAAGCAGAAAGACCTTGGATACAACCCCGAAAGCCAGCGTTTGGACATACTGGGGATCGAGGACCACCTGACCGGCATCACGAAACGCCGTCTTCATGATTTCCGTGATTCCGTCCAGCAAGCGACCGCTCCCGAAATAAAAAAAGATCAGAGAGACTCCCAGTACAACGGCCGATCCGACTTCCCGGCTGACAGCAACCTGTCCCTTTTTGCGCGCCTCTTCCCGGCGCTTGGGTGTTGCTTGTTCGGTTCGTTCCTGTCCCTGACCTTCTTCCGCCATGGGATGCGGTCTCCTATCCGTTTTCTGACGTTGGCGTCAATTATCCCGACATCAAAGCGTCCCCTGGCCGAGCCGGGCGCGAATGCCTCACATCACCTTCAGGAGGCTGTAAACGGAATGTCCGAGACGCCCGAACGCCTGCTGCAGCAGCGAGGCAAACAGGGGCATCGACAGACCGAAAAAAACCAGGCCGATCATGATCTGCAGCGGGAAACCAACAATGAGCACATTGATCTGCGGCACCGTCCGGGCCACGATGCCGAGGCCCACATTGGTAAACATGATGGCCGCAACTACGGGAATGCAGATTTTCACGGCCAGGACAAACATGTCCCGGCTCAGATCCAGGATGATCTTCATCAAATCTCCCGACAGGTGAAAAGTGAATAGGGGCACGATCCGGAAACTGTCGGCAATGGCGGCAAAGAAAACATGGTGGGAATTGGTGACCAGGAAAATGAGCACCGCCAGCAGATATTGAAACTGCCCGATCAGGGAAATCTGGATACTGGATATGGGATCGATGACATTGGCCACGGAAAAACCGATCTTGAAGCCGATCATTTCGCCTGCCACCTGGGCCGCCGCGAAGACAAGGCGGGCGGCGAATCCCAGGGTGACGCCGATCAGAATCTCAGAAACCATCCGGAAAAGCAGAGGGATGGATGGTTCCGGGACAGCGGGCAATCCCGGCGAAACCGTCGGGAACAGCAGAAGCGCAATCAACAGGGACAATCCCACCTTGGCCCGAACGGGCACGATCCCCTCCCCGAAGAGCGGCATCGTCCCGACCAGGGAGCCCACCCGCAGCAGAACGAGCGTAAAAGCAATCACCGAATCCTGAGATATGACCGGAAAATCCAAGCCGGGCCTCCCTTGACACCGCGTGTCTTGCTCAGCGCAGGGTCATCACCGGACATAGGCCGGAATATTGGTAAACAGATTATGGGTGAAGGTCATCAGGAGGCTGATCATCCAGGGCAGGGCTGCGATGAGCATCAGCATCACCGCGATGATCTTGGGTACGAACACCAGGGTCATTTCCTGTATCTGGGTTACCGCCTGGAAAAGGCTGATCGCCACGCCGACAATCAGGCCGACGATCAGCACCGGGGCAGCCACCAGAATGGTCACCTTGATGGCCTCCGTCATGATACTGACAACAAGATCTACCGTCATAACAATGACTCCTTTGGCGCGCCGATACCTCCGCCCTAAAACCTAGCCGCCCGGTGTAAGCGGGGCGGAAGCGGGTTGCGCCGATACCTTGGCGCACCGTCTTTTCTCTTCTGTATGAAAAACGCATGCCAACATGGCGCCGGATCATGATTTCATTACCGGCTTTCTCACAATGGGAACCGGGATGTCGCGTGTTCGCCGGGATTAGCGGAAGCTCTGGACGAGGGACCCCACAATCAGGTACCAGCCGTCCACGAGGACAAAAAGGAGCAGCTTGAAAGGAAGGCTCATGATGATCGGGGGCAGCATCATCATGCCCATGGACAGGAGGATGCTGGCAATCACCATGTCGATGATCATGAAGGGCAGATAGATCATGAATCCGATCTGAAAGGCCGTCTTCAGTTCGCTGATGACAAAGGCCGGAATCAGCACGGTCAGGGAAACGTCCTCCGGTTTTTCCGGGCGCTTCTCCCGTGACAGCTTGATGAAAAGGGCCAGGTCCTTTTCGCGGGTCTGCTTGAGCATAAAATCCTTCAGGGGGGCCGCACCCAGGGCGAAGGCCTGCTCCCCGGAAATCTGCTCCTCCATGTAAGGCTGCAGGGCTTCGCTGTTGATTTTAGACCAGACGGGCGCCATGACGAACAAGGTCAGGAAAAGCGCCAGGCCGACGATGACCTGGTTGGGGGGCATCTGCTGCGTACCCATGGCGTTGCGCACCAGAGAAAGGACCACGACGATCCGGGTAAAGGACGTCACCATCAACAGAATGGCCGGCGCCAGCGTCAGGAGCGTCAGGATGATCATCAACTGCAGCACCCCCGACATCTGGCCCGGCTGATCGGCGCCACCGATGCTCAGGCTGACGTTCGGCAGACCGAGAGGCGCCCCGTAAAGCGGTGAAGCGGGCAGAAAAAAAACCGCAGCCGCAGCCAAAAGGCCTGCCGCCATCACAGGCGTTGCGCAGCGCTTGAACCAATTCATGGGCGTTTCCCGTCCTGTTTTGTCCCGATGAGGGACTTGACGATTTCCCTGTAACGGTCGAGCGGCACAGATGCCGCCGGAGAGGTCCGCTTCGGACTCAGGGCCGCCAGCTTCTCCAGGGAGGCCGCATCATCGATGGTCGTGATGTAGGACATCTGCTGGTTGGACACGCCGATCACCACGGCCTGTCCCAGGATGTCCACGATCATGATGCTGCTTTTGTGTCCCAGGTGCCTGACGGCCAGAATCTGGATGGGTGCGCCGTCGGCGCCACCCATGCCCGTCTGGGGAAAGAAGCGGCGGACGAGAAAAGCCAATCCGACCATCACGCCCAGCACCACCGCCAAAGCGGAAATCATTTTCAAGAGCGCCGGGAAAAAAGAAACCGTTTCCATCCTTGCCTCGCAATCTTCTAGCGGAGCCGGTTGACCCGTTCGGCCGGGGAAACGATATCCGTCAGGCGGACGCCGAACTTCTCGTTGACGACGACCACCTCGCCCCGGGCGATCAGGCGCTGATTAATGAAGATATCCATGGGCTCCCCCGCGAGCTTCGTCAACTCCAGCACCGACCCCTGCCCGAGTTGCAGGAGTTCGCTGATCAGCATCTTGCTCCGCCCGAGCTCCACCGTCAAAGTCAGGGGAATATCGAGGATGAAATCGAGATCGAGATTGCCCCGGGGCACGGCGCCGGCACTGAGTTCGTTGAAGTTCACACCGGAAACCTCCGTCTTCGGTTCTTCCTTTCGCGAGGCATCCATTTCCTCCTGCACGTCGTCCCAGCTCAGGTTCTCTTCTTCCCCCGCCAACGGTTCCGCCGTTCCGGCCCCGCCGCCCTCATCCATTTCCTTCATCAATGCGTCGATTTCATTCTGTTCCATAATCTATAACCTCGTTGCGATTAATGACATGCGATATCTGGACGGCCTGGCTCCCCTTGGAAATGCCGGGCACGCACAGAAATTTAGGCATCCCCTCCACCAGGACAAACAGGGAATCCGATGCAAAACGATCCAGGGGAATCACGTCTCCCTTCTTGAGTTCGATGACTTCACGGCTGCGCAGGTTCGCCTTGCCCAGTTCCACCACGATATCGACTTTCGAAAGGGTCAGGTTCTGTTTGAACCGCTCCGCCCACACCTTGTCTATCTCCATCTGCTCACTCTGAAAACCGGCCTGCAGTTTCTCCCGGATCGGCTCCAGGCTGGCGTAGGGGATGCACAGGGACATGATGCCCGTATTGTATTCGACTTCGATCTCGAAATTCACCACGACCACCACATCCGTGAGGGGAACGATCTGGGCGAACTGGGGATTTATTTCCGACCGCTGGTACACCATCTTGACGTCCAGAAGCATCTTCCAGGCCTTTTCGAGATCCACCAGGGCGTTCAGCACCACCTTCTTGATCAGGCTGTTCTCGATGGCCGTGAATTCCCGGCCTTCAACCTTGAAGAATTCCTTCCCGGTTCCCCCGAAGAGGATATCCACCAGGGTAAAGATGATCTTGGACTCCATGACGAATATCGCGTTACCCCGGAGAGGCTCCATCCGAAACAGGTGCAGGCTTGTCGGCACCGGAAGCGTTTTGAGGAACTCCCCGAATTTAAGCATGTTGATCGACATGGAATTCACGCTGATGACCTTGCGCATCAGCGAGGAGAGGGTCGTGCGGAACATCCGGGCGAACTTCTCGTTGGTCATTTCGAGAGTCGGCATCCGCCCGCGGATGATCCGGTCCTGACTGGTCAGATCATAGAGGGTCACGGCCGACGGATCGGGGATGTCCTCGATTTCCGTCTCGATCTCCCCCCCGGCGATTCCCCGGAGCAGGGCATCCACTTCTTCCTGTGACAATATCTGTGACATGGAATCCTTCCTTACTCGCTTTCTAAAGGAACCCCTTTACTATCCTTCACTGGATAACGAATTCCGAGAAATAGACCTTCGCGATGCGTCCGCGGGAAATCGAATTGTTGACCCGCAGAATGATTTCCTCCCTTAACCGCTGTTTTCCCGGCGCATCCGCCAGGTCCGCCAGGGACTTGGAGGAAAGCAGCTCAAGGATGCTGTCCCGCACGCGCGGCTTTACCAGTTCCAGCTCTTTAATAATTGCCGGTTCCGGCACTTCGAACTGCATGACCACTTTCAGGTACCGTTCACCGCTGTTATCCATGAGGTTAACAACAAACGGGTCGAGGTCCCAGATGCTGCCTATGATCGGCGGCACCTTGGGCTTCTTTTCCACCATCATCTGCTTGTAGGCGTACATTCCCCCGCCGGCAGCCAAACCAAGAAAGACAAGCGCCGCCACGCTGATGATGAGCCACTTCACCAAGCCCCTTTTCCCCCTGATCTCCGGTTCCGGTTGCTGGACCTCTTCGTCCCTGCCCTTGTCCTTGTCTTCTCTTGCCATGTCGTCCCTCTCGCTAATCTTGGAATTTCAGGTTTATTTCCACCCTTCTGTTTTTTTGCCGGTTTTCTACTGTATCGTTTGCCGCCAGGGGCCTCGTATCACCGTAGCCGACAGCGAACAGCCGTTCCGGGTTAATCCCTCCCTCCCCGGCAAGAAAAGTGACCACACTAACCGCGCGTGCCGCCGAGAGCTCCCAGTTGGAGACAAACCGGTCGTTGGCAATAGGCAGGTTGTCGGCATGCCCTTCCACGGAAATGAAAACGCCGGATTTCCGTAATACGGAAACCAGCCGCATCAGGATTTCGAGTCCATTATTTTCCAGGTCAGCCGCTCCGGGGGCAAAGAGGGTCTTTTCCGGCACCGTGATCCGGACACCTCCGGCACCCTCCTGGGCCTCCATGCCCGGAAGGGATGCGATCTGAATGGCCATGCGGGAGATATCGGCCCGCCTCTCCGCCCTGATCTGCCCCATATCCATGGACGGCTGGGCGGTGCGGGGGGTCACCAGGGGCTTCCGGATACCCCCGAGGCCGAAGGCTTCGCTGACCGATTGGGAGACCTGGTCGATACTGGGCTTATCCATGTCGGACATGGCCAGGATCAGGACGAAGAACGTCAAGATCAGGGTGATCATGTCATTGAAGGTTAAAAGCCACCTTCCCCCGGCATCGCCTGCGGTAACGGCGGTTGTTTTTTTCCTGTAGGTAAAGCGCTCGCCGCTCATCCCTTCCCTCCGCTCATTGCAGGACGCTCAAATGCAGTTCGACCCGGTTCAGATCCGGTTCAACGGTTGCGTCACCCGAGGCAACCGCGCCGGCGGCACTCACCTGGTCTGGGCTTAGCCGCCCATAGGCCAGGAAATAGCGCATCATATTCACAGACCGCAGGGCGGAGAGCTCCCAGGCTGCGCGATCCGCCATGTCTGTTCCCGGCGGCACGGCCGAACGGA
>CAYPKE010000061.1:0-13326 GCA_964411235.1 uncultured Syntrophales bacterium | reverse complement strand
TTTTCATCAGGTCGATTCCCCGGAGGGCCGCTTCGAAGGCGCCGGGCACACCCCGGAAGGCGTCGTGACTTCGGCGATCAGGTCCGTCCAAGCTTACGCTGACCCGGCGAATGCCGGCCCGCAGCATTTTGGCGACCATCTCCTCCGTCAGCAGCGTGCCGTTCGTCGCGAGAACCATCCGAAGCCCAAGCCGGTTGCCGTGGTCGGCGATGTCGAAGATATCCTCCCGCAGGAGCGGTTCGCCCCCTGTCAGGATGATGATCGGCTGGCTGAAGGCGGTGATTTCATCGAGAAGACGCAAACACTGGGCCGTGTCCAGCTCTCCCTGATAAGGTCCGCACAAGGAGGATGCCCGGCAGTGGATGCAGGCCAGATTGCATCTCCGGGTCACTTCCCAGGCGACCATGCGCAGGGTGTTCGGCAAGATGGGCAGTAGCTTGGGTTTTGTCACGTGCCGCCTTTCCGCAGCAGTTCCGCCGCCTCTGCCGCGAAATAGGTAATGAGGATGTCGGCGCCGGCCCTTTTGATTGAGGTAAGGGTTTCCATCATGGCGGCCTCTTCGTCGAGCCATCCCATCTGGGCGGCGGCCTTGATCATGGCATATTCACCGCTTACGTTGTAGGCCGCGACGGGCAGATCGAATTCTTCTTTTGCCCGGCGGATGATGTCCAGGTAGGGCAGGGCGGGCTTGATCATGAGGATGTCGGCGCCCTCGCCCACGTCCAGGGTCATTTCCCGGACGGCTTCATCGCTGTTGGCCGGGTCCATCTGGTAGGTCTTGCGGTTTCCGAACCGGGGATTGCTTTCGGCGGCCTCCCGGAAGGGGCCGTAGAGACTCGATGCGTATTTGGCGGCATAGGCCATAATCGGGAGGATATCGAAACCGCTTTCATCCAGGGCTTCCCGGATGGCGCCCACCTGGCCGTCCATCATGGCCGAGGGGGCCACCATGTCGGCGCCGGCCCTGGCATGGGAGAGGGCCGTTTCGGCAAGCACTTCCAGGGTGGCGTCGTTGTCGACATCGTTCTTTTCGATGATGCCGCAGTGGCCGTGAATCGTGTACTCGCACAGGCATACGTCGGTGACGACCAGCATATCGGGACACTTCTCCTTGATGCGGCGCACCGCACGCTGGACGATGCCGTCCTTGGCGAAGGCGCCGGATGCCGTGTCATCCTTTTTTTCCGGAATGCCGAACAGAAGGATGGCGGGGATCCCCAGCGACTGGAGCTTCAATGCATCCCTGACCAGGAAGTCCGCCGACTGCTGAAAAATTCCCGGCATAGAGGAGATGGGTTTCTTCACCTCTTTTCCGGGAACAACGAAAAGAGGGTAAATGAAATCGTCTGCCGACAGACTGGTCTCCCGGATCAGTTTCCGGAACGCGTCGCTTTTCCGCAGCCTTCGGGGCCGGTATTCGGGGTACTGCATGGTTGCCTCCAGTTTAAAAGCTCCGGTCCGGGCCTGGCCGGGGCCGTTTGTGGAATTGTATGTACGGTTCAATCCGTAATGCCGATTTCTCTGTCCGTGAGATAACAGGCCGGGTCGGGGGCCCAGGCATCGCCGGTTGCCGCTTCAGCACGGGCGCGAAAATTGCCGCCACAGACTTCGAGCCAGCGGCAGCGGGCGCAGCGTCCTGTGACGTGACGCTTTTTGTCCTTCAACCGGGCCATGAGGTCGTGCGAAGTGTCGGTCCAGATTTCGCTGAACGGGCGCTTCCGGATATTCCCGAAGGATACGGCCCGCCAGAACTGGTCGGGATGAACTTCGCCGTCCCAGCTGATGCAGCCGATACCGTGGCCGGAACTGTTGCCCTCGTTCATTTTCAGGAGCTCAAGCACTTCAGCCGCCCGCGCGGGGTTTTCCCGGAGGAGACGCAGATACACATAGGGACCGTCAGCGTGGTTGTCGACGGTGAGGATCTCCTTCTCCAGCCCCCGGTCGAAAAGGCGCCGGGTCCGGTCCATGATCAGATCGAGCACTTCCCGCGCTTCTGCATGGCTTAGGTCTTCCGTGATCAGCCTGGAACCCCGGCCGGTATAAACAAGATGGTAAAAGCAGGCACGGGGAATGCCTTCCTCCTCGATCAGATCGAAGATGGCGGGGATGTCGGCGGTGTTCCGGCGGTTGATCGTAAACCGGATGCCTACTTTGATGCCTTCAGCCAGGCAGGTACGGATGCCGGCCAAGGCTTTGTCGTAGGCGCCCGCAACGCCGCGGAAACGGTCATGCGTTTCCCGCAGGCCGTCGAGGCTCACACCCACATACGACAGGCCGAATTCTTTGAAGGTGCGGGCAAAATCCCCGGTGATCAGCGTGCCGTTCGTTGAGATGACCGCCCGGACACCCCGATTCGCGGCGTGCCTGACCAGTTCGGGCAGATCGGGCCGCATCAGGGGCTCGCCTCCCGAGAAGAGAATAACGGGGCAGGAGAATGCGGCAAGATCATCGATGAGGGCCTTGCCTTCTGCAGTGGTTAGTTCATCCGGATAGGCCTCATCCCTGGATTGCGAGTAGCAATGTACACATTTCAGGTTGCACCGGCGGGTCATGTTCCAGACGACGACGGGACGTTTGATCGCCGCGAACTGCAGCAAATGCGATGGCATGTGCTTGCCGTCCCGATTATAGCGAAGCACGTCAGCCGGTTCGACGGCGCCGCAGTAAAGTTTAGAAATACCGATCATGCAAAAACCTTTTATCTTTAATGGATATGAAAAACCGCCGGGTGTGTTGTCCGCTCCGGGACAGGGCCCTTCTTTCACCTGCGCCGCAGGATTGATCAAAAGCCCGTTTTCCGCTCGAGCCGTTGCCGCCGGCGTCGTCTTGCAGGGTTTCATTTCGATCCCGATACTGCCTTGGCGTAAAGCCGGGCTCGTTTTGCCGGGCAATTCGGATAGTACGTAACACATTCCCCCCCGGCGGCACAAATGTTTCTTTCCCCGACAGGGCTGAAGCGAGAGTGGGAGAGCCTGGGAGCGGGTGATGCGCAGGGCTTGCGCTGGCAGGTTACGTTTGACATCGGTCCTCTTTTCTTTTATACATGTGTGGTTCGGCGGCTTTCCATGCCGCCGGTATCATATTTTAACGGCCGGAGGAGCGGAACCCCCATGAGCCACAGAATACTGGTCGTCGACGACGACGAGTCGGTCCGGGATTTGTTCCAGACCGCCTTCAGCGATGCGGGATATGAAGTGGTGCTCGCCGAGGGCGGCGAGGATGCCCTGGAAATCCTTCAGAAGCAGGATGTCAACGTCATCTTCCTGGATTTGAAGCTCTTCGGCATGAACGGCATTGAACTGTGCCGTCAGATACGCAAGTTCAAGCCTGTCAGTCTGATCTATGCCATGACGGGCTGGAGCGCCCTTTACGAAATAGAAGAATGCCGGGAGGCGGGCTTCGATGATTTCTTCACCAAGCCCATGTCGCTTGAGATCATCTTTAAGGCCGTGAACGATGCGTTTGAGAAACTGGACCGCTGGCGGGTCAGGGGCACTCTCATCTGATCCGGATCAACCGGGCAAGTCCTTTGCCCCGTTCTAAAGGTCTTGCACATCCTTGCGGATTTTCAGCTTTCCCGCCTTGACCAGGGAGGCCTTGTTTGCCTCAAGCCAGGCGTGCACCGCATCTTCCCGTTTGAAACGCAGGAGACCCTGCTTCAGGGCTGCTTTTCTTGTTTCGTAGTCAGCAGGATCGATGTCCCCCCGGGCGATGAACCGGATGACGACAAAGGTGCCGTCTCCCACCCGGAAGGCCTTGTCAGGGTAGGGGGAATGGGATGTCAATTGCAGCAGGCTGTCAGAAATTTCTTCGGACGGTCCGAGCCTGGGAATGTCTTCACCGGGTAAGAAATATCCTGTTTCATAAGAGACCAGTTGCTTTTCGGCGAGGACTTTTTGCCAATCCTCTCCCTTCTTCAACCGGTCGATCATCCTGAGCGCGATTTCCGCTGCAAGCTCCCGGGAGCGTTCAGCAAAATAGAGGTCCCGCACAGTCACCTCCACGTCCTTCAGCGGGGGAATGTGAGACGCCTTTTTCTCCAGCAACTGGAACAGGTAATAGCCGTTTTCATCGGACATGACGCGGCTGATGTCATCCTGGCGAAGATCAATGATCCTGGAGGTAAAATCGGAAATTGCGGCAAATTCGGACGGCGGTCTGGATATCGGGAAGAATCCCGTCTTGTGGACGGGGTAGCCGTTCTGTTCGGCAAACCGGTCGAAATTTTCCTCCTGGTAGATCGTATCGTGGGCATCCTTGGCCAGCCGGGCGGCATGCTGCATGCCCTTGATCCGCTTCAGTTCGGCTGTTGCGCGGTTGCGCAGGGCCGACTCGGTCAGCTTGGCATCGCTTCTCAGCCAGTCTTCCCGGTGCGATTCCAGGTAACCCGCGACGTCATCTTCCGTCAAAGCGACGCCGGCCGCCGCAGTGTCACGCGAGAAAAGGAGGTATTTCAGACGTATCTGTTCGGGAACCCGGAATTTCTCGCCGTTTTCTTTCAGGAAGGCCTCGAGATCCTCTGTCGAGGGTTTGATACCCTTGACCAGATCTGCCGCCTCGATTTTGGCGAACCGGATGCTGACCTTTTCGTTGCGCATGCGGTAAAGATCAAGCACCTCCTGGTCTGTGACGAAGACGCCATGCTGGAGAAGCTCCCGGACCTTCTCGACCAGGATGTTTTTTCGATGAACGGTCTCGAACTCTTCCGGCGTGAGCCGGTTCATTCTCAACAGGTCATGGTACAGATATTCTCTGAAAACCCCGTCACGCTGAAAACCGGGGAAAGCGAGGATGGAAAGACGCAACTCTTCATCCGTCACCTTGATGCCCATCGCATCAGCCTTGCGCAGAATGAGCGCTCGATTGATCAGGTTGTCGAGCGCTTGCTGCCTGAGATTCAGCGTTTTGATCATCTCGTTGGTGAACTGCCCCTGGAATTGTTGACGGGCTGTTTCCAACAGGTTCTGATATTCCCTTTGGAAATCCATATAGGAAATGGCTTTGCCGTCCACCGTGGCCACGGCCTCGGCGGTTTTTTCCCCTCCCATGGAACCGAAATAAAGAGCAAAAACGATGATAATCATGAACAGCAAGAGCTTCATGATCCAGCTCTTGGCATGTTTCCGCATGAGTTCCAGCATAGAACACCCCGCTCGTCGATTTAGACAGCAAGCATTAATATAGGCAGGGTGAAATTGCAACGGGTTTTTGGAAATATTCGTTGATTAGGCCTATGAAATAGGGTATATGCAAAAATCGTTTAAATAGCCGGAAATGCTCATTTTGCTGAAATAATTCGGTATATACGAATTCTGTTTGGAGGAGGCGCCCCTTGCTGTTTGATTTTGTTTTAGGAAAATTTTCCAATGATCTGGCCATTGATCTGGGCACGGCCAACACGCTGGTTTACGTGAAAGGTAAAGGAATCGTTTTGAGTGAACCGTCCGTGGTCGCCGTGCATATGGATTCGCGGGGCATGAAAAAGGTGCTGGCGGTCGGGGCCGAGGCCAAGAAAATGCTCGGCCGGACGCCGGGAAATATTTCGGCCATCCGTCCCATGCGGGATGGGGTCATCGCGGATTTCGACATTACTGAGGCCATGTTGCGTCATTTCATCCTGAGTGTGCATAACCGTCGCGCCTTGGTTCGGCCGCGTATTATCGTTTCCGTGCCGTCGGGCATCACGCAGGTGGAGCGCCGGGCCGTCCGGGAAACCGTTGAATCTGCGGGCGCCCGTGAGATTTATCTGATCGAGGAGCCCATGGCGGCGGCTATCGGCGCCGGGCTTCCCATTACGGAACCGATCAGTTCCATGATTGTCGATATCGGCGGCGGGACAACGGAAGTCGCCGTGATTTCCCTGGCGGGGATAGTCTATTCCCAGTCGGTGCGGGTTGCCGGGGACAAGATCGACGAGGAAATCGTCCAGTACATGAAACGCAAATACGGGCTGCTGATCGGTGAGCGGTCGGGAGAAATGATCAAGATGACGATCGGCTGCTGCTATCCCGAGGATGAATTGCGGAAGGTTGATGTGAAGGGCCGCGATCTGATTTCCGGCATTCCCAAGATAGTCGAGATCAATTCTGAGGAAGTGCGGGAGGCCATTCAGGAACCGATCCGGCTGATCGTGGACGCTATCAAGGACGCCCTGGAAAATTCACCGCCCGAGCTGGCCGGAGATATCGTGGACAGGGGCATTGTCCTGACAGGGGGCGGCGCTCTGTTGCGAAATATCGATGTGCTGGTCAAGGAAGAAACGGGACTGCCCATCATGGTCGCAGATGATCCGCTTTCCGCGGTAGCCAGGGGGGCGGGCATGGCCCTCGATCAGTTGGATATTCTCAAGGAAGTCACCTTCCAGGTCTAGCGGCGCTTTGGGGCTTGCTTGCGGCCGGGGTGGCTGCCTGTCTTGTCCCGGATCTTGAAGGGCGAACCGTCGACAGGAGGGAGAAATCGCCGTTCGCGGCGCTTTTCAACGGGAACGGATACCTTATATCTGATGCGGCTGCCGAAAAAGAAATACGCCCTGATCCTGCTGGCTCTGATTTTCATCGTGGTCCTGGGTTTTTTTTCCTATCAGTTGAATACGTCCCCTTCGCATGGCCTGTTTCGGAAGATCGTTCTGGAAGCCGCCTCGCCCCTGGAGGCGCTGGTGCGTGACGCTGCCGCCGGTACCGCAGAGATGTGGCGGCGCTACCTTTTCCTTTACGGGTTGTCCGATGAGAACAAGCGGCTGCGCCAGGAAAATGACCGCCTGGCGCGAAAAGTCATTGCATATCGGGAGGCCTATCTTGAAAACATCCGCCTCCGTGGTCTGCTGGCGTTCAAGGAGAAACTGGAATACGAAACAACGGCGGCCCGCATCATCCGCCGGGACACGGCGGGTATCATGAAAACCCTGATGATCAACCGGGGTGAAAACGACGGCATCCGGAAGGGGCAGCCGGTTATGGTGGAAAGGGGGCTGGTGGGCCGGGTCATTGAAACCACCTGGCATGCGTCGCGGATACTGCTTCTAATAGACGGGGGCAGCAATGTGGATGCCCTGATCCAGCGCACCAGAGCCCACGGCATTCTGCAGGGGACAGGGGTGGGGGGCTGTCGCCTGAAATACATCGTCAAGACGGAACCGGTAGAAAAGGGGGACATCGTTCTGACCTCAGGCCTTGGGGGCGTGTTTCCCCGTGAATTGGTGCTGGGTGTGGTCACGGCGGTTGAACAAAGTCCGGCGGGCATGTTCCAGCATATTGAAGTGGGGCCCTTTGTGGATTTCCGGAAGATGGAGGAAGTCCTCGTCATCACGGGCAAGTGGTAACGACCATGGTAGCGTTTTTCGCCTGGGTTCCCGTCTTGTTTCTTATGACGGTTTTGCAGAACCTGATTCCGGGTATGCTTTCCCTGCATTGGTTGAGCCTGGAATTATCCCTTCTGTTTGTTATTTACGCCGGCTTATATATGTCCTTTTTCAAGGGAGCTGCCTTGACGCTGCTGGCGGGATTTCTTGTAAGCACCCTGACGGGGACCGTGACCGGGCTGTTCATGTTTGTCTATGTTGTGATGCATGGTTTTGCATACCTCGTTTCCAACCGGGTCTATATTGAAGAACCTTTTTTCATCATTCTATTTACGGTCCTCTGCGCCGTGCTTGAGGGGATGATGTTGGTTTTGATCAACCGGTA
Organism: uncultured Syntrophales bacterium; assembly: GCA_964411235.1. GTDB lineage: Bacteria > Desulfobacterota > Syntrophia > Syntrophales > JAAYKM01 > JAAYKM01. Next base: position 5,644 of record CAYPKE010000061.1, on the reverse strand, counting down.
TCTCCTGGGGGCGCCCGCTTTCTATACCACTCTCCAGGCCATGCTTCCGCAAGTCCTGATATTGGGGCTCGGCAGCCCCCTTTTTTTTCGTGCCTGCAGAAATTTCGAGGTGTTGGTTCATGCCCAAGTTGTCCAGCCGCGTTAACGACCATGACCCCGGCCTCTACCGGCAGAGATTTAAACGGGTATTTGTCATCATCTGTCTTGCTCTGTTTATCCTGGTCTTGAGAATGTGGTATCTGCAGGTGATCAAGGGTGACGAGTTGACACAGCGATCCGAGACAAACAGCATCCGGGTCTGCAAGATCAGGCCTCTTCGCGGGTTGATTACCGACCGTCACGGGACTGTTCTGGTCGACAACCAGCCCTCCTACGATGTGGTCTTCATTCCCGACAGAAACAGGGACCTGGATACGGTTGCCGCAAGGCTGCAATCCTTCTACCGTGAGCAGTCACTTCCGTTTGCGGATGATTGGGGGCAAATCGAGCGGGCCGGCGCCTTTGCTCCCGTGCGCCTGGATCGTAACGTGGATCTGCGCAAACTGGCCCTGGTGGAAACGAGGTCTCTGGACCTGCCCGGTGTTGGGATCGATGTCGTTCCTATCCGGCAATATCTTTATGCCGAGATGATGGCTCATCTGATCGGCTATGTCGGTGAGATCAGCGGCTCCGAACTCGAAAAGGCTGCCCACAGGGGATATGAGCCGGGGGACATGGTGGGCAAGTACGGTCTGGAAAAGGCCTTCGATGAACACCTCAAGGGGGAAAACGGAGCGGAGGAAGTTGAGGTCAACGCTTTGGGGAAGAAAGTCAAGCTGTTGCGTAAGGTTGATCCGCGGCAGGGACACAGCCTCCGGCTGACGATCGATGCCCGTCTCCAGCAAAGTGCTTGGGAAGCTTTTGCGGGGAAACGCGGTGCGGCGGTCGCCATGGATGTCAGGACGGGGGATGTTCTGGCGATGGTGAGTTCTCCTTCCTTTGATCCAAACCTTTTCAACGGCGGGATATCATTAAAGGATTGGCGAAGCCTTTCGACCAATCCGTTTTATCCGATGGAAAACCGGGCCATATCGGGACAGTACCCGCCCGGATCTACCTACAAGCTTGTTCTGGCGGCGGCGGCGCTGGAGGAAGGGATCGTCACTCCCGAAACCGCTTATCATTGCGATGGAACCTTTCACATGGGAAACCGGATGTTCCGCTGCTGGAAGAAGGAAGGGCACGGTCGTGTAAATCTCCACCGGGCAATCGTTGAATCCTGCGACGTCTATTTTTATCACCTGGGCCGACAGCTGGGGGTGGATAAACTCGCCCATTACGCCCGTGCTTTCGGGTTCGGTGTCCCGACCGGTGTCATCCTGGGCGGAGAGAAAAAAGGTCTCGTCCCGACAAAGGAGTGGAAGAAGTCCCGTACACGGCAAGCCTGGCAGGCTGGGGAAACCATTTCCGTGGCCATCGGTCAGGGCTTCAACCTCGCGACACCGTTGCAACTGGCCGTATTTTACTCGGCCCTGGCCAATGGGGGCAATCTGTACCGGCCACGTCTGGTGGACCGTGTCGAAGGGCCTGATGGACGTGTATTATGGAATTCTGTTCCCGAGAAGCGGACACGGATTCCCATCCGGCCGGAAAATCTTGCTGTCCTGAACCGTGCCCTCTGGGGCGCCGTCAACGAAACAGGCGGTACGGGGTACGCGGCCAGAAGACCCGGGCATGATGTCTGCGGAAAAACGGGTACGTCCCAGGTTGTGGGATTGCCGGAGGATGAGAAGGCAAGGCGTGCCGTCATTCTGGCCGACCGGCACCGCAACCATGCCCTTTTCGTCGGGTATGCGCCATACCGCAATCCGGAAATCGTTGTTTCGGTGATAGTGGAACACGGCGGCAGTGGCGGCGCCGTGGCGGCGCCGATTGCCGGGAAGATTATAGACGCCTACTTTTCGGGTCAGGAAGCGCCGTCAAAACTTCCACCGGGACCGACCCTGACCTTGCGCGATGAAACTCAGAAGCCAAGCCAGAGAGCCGTCCGATAAGCCAAGGCACCGATCGTGTATGACAGCAGCAGGGTCAGCCCCAGGGCGGAGAGAAACCACTTCCAGTTTCCCATCTCCTGCTTCATGACGCCGATGGTTGCCACACAGGGCAAAAAGAGCATCTGAACCACCAGAAAGGACAGGGCCGACGGGGCAGGCATGAAACGGCTGAGCTGGCCGATGCCTTCCTCTCCGAACCCGTACAGAACGCCCAGGGTGGCAATGGAGGTCTCTTTGGCAACCAGGCTTGAAAAGAGCGCGGTGATCATCTTCCAGTCAAGCCCCAGAGGGATGCCCGCCGGTTCGATCAGGCGTCCCGCCATGGCCAGCAGGCTTGTTTCGACATCGCCATGCGGCAGGTAGGAAAAAACCCAGACGATGACGGACATGGCCAGAATGATCGTACCCGCTTTCTTGACGAAGGCCACCAGATTATACCATACGGCCATGAAAATCGTTTTAAGCCGGGGCTCGTGGTAAAGGGGGAGTTCCATGATGAACGGCATGGATTCTTCCTTGAAGAGGGTTGCCTTAATGAACATGCCCGTCAAGCCCAGGACCACCATGTTGAGGGCCATGAGAGACCACATGACCAGAGGGGCCTTCTCTGCAAAGATGGCTGCCGTCATGAAGACCAGGACGGCGATTCTTCCCGTACAAGGAACGAACGGCGCGAGAAAGATCGTCAGCAGCCGGGCTTTCTTTGATTCGATGATGCGGCTTCCCAGAACAGCGGGAACATTGCAGCCGAAACCAAGGCACATGGGAATGAAACTCTTCCCGTGCAGTCCGATCAGGTGCATGTAACGGTCCATGACGAAAGCCGCCCGGGCCATGTAGCCAACGTCCTCCAGAAAGGCCATGGCGGCAAAGAATATCAGGAGGATGGGCAGAAACGTCAAAACATAACCGGCACCGCCGATCATGCCATCGAGAAGGAGGAGCCGGCTCCATGACGGCAGACCTGCCAGGCTGGGTTCCAGAACCCGCGTGACGGCATGAATCCCCTGTTCCATGAGGGCCTGCAACGGTGCGCCCACGGTATAGGTCAGGAAAAAGACCATGCCGAGGATGGCCAGGAGAATCGGAATGCCGTACACGGGACGTGTCAGAATATGATCGATACGGTCTGTCATGACAACCTGCCCCATTTTGAAGCGGGAAACACAGGAACGGGTTATCCTTTCGATCCACTGGTAGCGGCCGCCGACGACCGCCCGCAGCGAATCTTCATGGGCAGAAAGCTCCGCCTGGATTTCATTCCACGCCTCCTGGGGCATGAGGGTGATCATCATGTCGATGATTTCAGGGTCCCCTTCCATAATTTTTGTGGCAATCCAGGGGATCGGGTAGCGAAGGGGCACACACGGGGTGATCAGGTTGCTCAGCTTCAGAAAGACATCCCGATGGTCCTCCGCCACTTCGGGAATGCACGGTTGGTAGGGAAATTTTCCCTTTACTAGTTCGATGGCCCGGGAAAAAAGCTTATCGATGCCCTTGTTTCGGGTTGCGATCATGGGAACCACCGGAATACCGACCTCTTTTTCCAGTTTTTCGATGTCGATCTGGATTCCCTGATTTTCCGCCACATCGGTCATGTTGACGGCGGCGATGATGGGAGGGCCCAGCAGCAGCAGTTCCGACAGCAGGTAAAGGCTTCTCTCCAGAGCGGCGGCATTCATCAGCAGGATGATCGCGTCGGGGTGTTCTTTGAGAATGAAATCCCGGGAGACTCGTTCCTCATCAGAGAACGCTGTCAGGCTGTAAGTGCCCGGGAGATCGACAATGCGGGCACTGGTTTCTCCTGAAGCGTGGACGCCCTGTTTTTTTTCAACGGTTTTCCCAGGCCAATTTCCTACATGTTGTGAAAGGCCCGTCAAAATGTTGAAAACCGTTGACTTGCCGACATTCGGTTGGCCCGCCAGAGCAAGAAGGAACTGGTTCTCGCCCGGCTCGCCGGGTTCGGCCGTCAGGGGCATCTTTTTGACCAGGATTTTGGACGCTTCACCTCTGCCAAGGGCGATCCTGGTTTCCGCTACCTGAACGATGAAGAGATTCGAACTGTTGCGCAGCACCCTGATGCGGACGGCCTGTGCAATGCCCATTCCGGCCAGCCTGCTGAGCAGGGATCCGCCGCCGGCGATAAGTTGGACGATCCCCTCCTCGCCTTCTTCCAAGGATGTGATTGGATAATTTTTGTCGTCTGTCATAAATATAATAAGAATCCTTTTGCTCGATTATGCTGTCTATGCATAAATTATCGCACAACATTCCGATCCTGATACGAAAGGCACTTCCGTAAGGGAATTCTCCGAAGAGGATTCGCAATAATTGACAAAATCCGGTTGGGGAGAATCAGCCTGCTGCCTGAAAATTTCCAAGGCTTATAGCACGAACCGCGAGAAAAGGGAGCAAAAAAATTCAGGAAAACAACCTTGACGACGGGCAGGTTCGATGTTAGAAACCCCTCTCAGCTTTTTGAATTAGGAAGGAGAAGACCGGGGCGGAAAGCCGCAGTTAAGAGGGGCAAGTCCGAAAAAGATGCTGCGCTTTTTAAGGGGATTTCACTCCGGTCAATGAAGCAAATGAATTTCGAATCACTTTTGGAAAAATCCGTAATGATACACGGTCACCTTTGCCCGGGCCAGGTGCTTGGAGTGAAAATGACAATCCTCGGAATGAAGCTGGTCGGAGTGACGCGGCAGGAAGAGGAGCGGCCCCGGAATCTGATCGTTTATGTTGAAATGGATCGATGCGCCACCGACGCTGTTCAATCCGTTTCCGGGTGCAGCCTGGGTCACCGGACGATGAAGTTCCTGGATTACGGCAAAATGGCGGCAACGTTTTTGAATATCGAAACCGGCGAAGCGGTGCGGATCATCGCGCGTGAAGATACGCGGGAAAAGGCCAAGGAATTGTTTCCCGAAATGAAGGATCGTTATGAGGCTCAGATGCGGACCTACATGATGATGTCCGATGAAGAGCTGTTCGATGTCATGCCGGTGCGGGTAACCGTCCCGCCCGAGGATATGCCGGGTCGTCCCCTGCGCCGCATCCAGTGTGCCTGTTGTGGTGAGCATGTCCAGGATCTGCGTGAAGTCTATCGTGACGGTGTGGCGCTTTGCAGGGCCTGTGCGAACGGGACCTATTATGAAAGGATATGAATGGATGCAGCGGGGCTGATCATTGTGGCCGTTCTCGGCGCAATCGTCGGCAGTTTTCTCAATGTCTGCATCTGGCGGATACCCCGGGAAGAATCGATCGTCTTTCCCGCGTCGCATTGCCCCGCATGTTCGCACCCCATCCGTCTTTTTGACAATATTCCCGTCATCAGTTGGCTGATCCTGCGCGGGCGCTGCCGGGATTGCGGCGAAGCCATCTCGGTTCGCTACCCTCTGGTAGAGGTCCTTACCGCGCTGCTGGCTGCGCTTCTCTACTGGAAATATGGCTTTTCCCTGCCGTGGCTCTGCGCTTTTATTTTCGCGAGCGCCTTGATTGTCATAACATTTATCGATATCGACCATCAGATTATTCCTGATGTGATCAGCCTTCCAGGGATTCCCCTGTGTTTTCTCGCGTCGGTCCTGGTGATTGGCGTGCCCTGGCATGAG
>CAYPKE010000060.1:0-13348 GCA_964411235.1 uncultured Syntrophales bacterium | reverse complement strand
GACGGCATCTTGCCAGACGGCAGGAAGGGGGTCTCCTGCCGGTCCGTTTCCTGTCCCACACTGGCGGTTCTCCTGCGACATTATCGTCTGTCCGATGATATTGCCTTCCGTTTTTCCGCATCCGACTGGTACGAATATCCGTTGACGGCGCATAAATTCGCCCGCTGGCTGAGCAGGAAAAGCAAGTCGGAGGTCATTAATCTGTCCATAGACTATGAAACCTTTGGTGAACACCAGTGGGCTGAAACGGGAATTTTCGATTTCCTGGGAGAGCTCCCCGGGGAGATACTGAGATACCCGGATCTGCGTTTTCGCACGCCGATGCAGGTCATTCCGGATCCGACCTATGCACCGCTGTTGGACGTAGAGCGGACCATTTCCTGGGCGGATACGGAACGGGATCTCACGGCCTGGACAGGAAACGGGATGCAGCGCGACGCCCTTCAGACCCTTTACGGGCTGGAGGACAGAATTGTGCGGTCGGGGGATGAAGCGTTAATAAAGACTTGGCGCATGCTTCAGACTTCGGATCATTTTTATTACATGTGCACGAAGTGGTTCGATGACGGCGATGTGCATACCTACTTCAATCCCTGGGAATCGCCTTACGACGCCTATATAAGCTATATGAACATCCTGGATGATTTTGACCGCCAAATTGGAAAATAAAGGAGAGAACGCATGTCGGAGCAGGGGAAGGGTTATCTTTTCGAAGTCAGTTGGGAGGTTTGCAACAAGGTAGGCGGCATTTACACCGTGATCACGAGCAAGCTGCGCGAAGCCGTCGCCGCCTACGGAGAAAACTATTTTCTTCTCGGGCCGGATTTGAAGACCAATGCCGATTTCGAGGAAACGGATGAAGACTGCTGGACACGCATACGGGAAACAACGGCCATGAAAGATATCGCCTGTCGCTTCGGCCGATGGAAGCTCCCCGGTGAACCCAAGGTGATTCTGGTCAGCGCGGGCAAGAAATACAACAAGGACCAACTCCTTTACACCCTGTGGGAGGAACATGGCGTCGATTCCATTGCCGGCGGCTGGGATTACATTGAACCCGTCATGTTCAGCTATGCCTGTGGCGAGGTCATTGAAACGATATGCAATATCGTCGCCCGCCCCTATGATGAACCGGCTGTTGCCCATTTTCACGAATGGATGTGCGGCGCCGGTCTTTTGTATCTCAAGACGAAAGTGCCCGAGGTGGCGACAGTCTTTACAACCCATGCGACCATCCTAGGACGTTCTCTGGCAGGTTCCGGCATGGATATCTATGCGAACATGGAGCATATTTCTCCACAGCGTGAGGCCAGCGCACATAACATCACCGCAAAATACTCGATGGAAGCCGCCTCGGCCCGATCGGCCGATTGTTTCACCACGGTGAGCAACATCACTGCCGTCGAAGCCCTCAATTTTCTCGGCAAACAGCCCGATCTTATCACACCCAATGGTCTGGATATCGAGAACATCCCGGACTTGTCCGAGAACAGGACACCCGCGCTGAAAGCCAGGGCGAAGCTTCTCGAAGGGGCGTCCCGGTTTCTGCGGAGGGACTTCCCCCAGAACACGAAGATATTGATGATATCCGGGCGATATGAGTTCCGGAACAAGGGCATCGATGTTTTCCTGGATGCCCTGGCGCGTCTGGAGAAGGAGCTTGTTGAAAGAGAAACGATCCTGGTGTTCCTTGCGGTTTTGGCCGGGCATGCGGACTTAAACCCGCGCCTTCAGAGCGATCTTACGAAATGCGATGCGTCTTCAAGCCCGATTGCGACGCACCGCCTGAATTACGAGGCATCCGATCCCATCCTTCAGACGTGCAATCGTCTGGACTTTCGCAATGGCCCGCAAAACAAGGTCCTGATCATTTTTGTTCCCGCATATCTTGACGGTTATGATGGTTTGATCAACATGCCGTATTACGAGGCCCTTTCGGGATGCGACCTCGGTGTTTTCCCGTCCTATTATGAACCTTGGGGGTATACGCCCCATGAGAGCGCGGCTTTTGCGGTTCCCACCGTCACCACCGACCAGGCCGGATTCGGCGTCTGGGTCCAGGAGACGGCTGAGGACGCAACGGGGATCATCCTGCTCCGCAGAAAGGGTCAGGCGATGCCGTCAATCGTCGACAACCTCCACGGGATACTCCAGACGTTCACGTCGCAGGATCAGGGCGCGTTGCAGGAACTGCGGAAGAACGCCCGTGATGTGGCGGAACGTGCCACATGGGAGCATTTTTTTGTTTATTACCAGGAAGGCTATGAAAAGGCCGTCACCAAGGTGCGCGAACGTTCCCGGCAACTGGCGGCAAGGGAAACCGTTGTGGAGTTGAGGCACACGTTTGCCGGCAGCATTTCCACGCAGCCTCATTTTCGAGCCTTTACCGCCGTGGCGCATTTGCCCCGCAAAATCAGCCGGCTGCGCGAAATGGCTCACAATATCTGGTGGGCCTGGAATCCCCGGGTATTTGATCTCTTCGCACCCCTCGACCCCAAGATGTGGAATGAAATGCTGAACAATCCCGTGAAGATGCTGGAGATCATTTCACCGGAAAAACTTGAGGACGCAGCGGATAATTCCTTTTACATGGAACGCTATAAGCTGAATTTTAAACTTTTTGACCACTATATGGAGGACAAAAGCGTTCACAAGAAGATTCTGCCCTGTCCGGAAATCAACGCTACCCACCCCGTAGCGTACTTTTCCACGGAATACGGTCTCCACGAAACGCTGCCTATCTATTCGGGTGGCCTGGGCACCCTGTCCGGGGATCACCTGAAAACGGCAAGCGACTTGAATATCCCGCTGGTCGGTGTGGGCCTGCTTTACAAAAACGGTTATTTCCGTCAGGTCATTGATCAGAACGGCATCCAGCTGGCGGAGTATCCGGAAACTGATTTAACGAACATGCCGATTCGGCGCATCCAGGACGATCTCGGCAACGAAGTGCAAATATCGCTTGATCTCCCGGGTCGGACCCTTTACGCCAATATCTGGGAAATCAAGGTCGGCCGGGTGAGCCTTTATCTTCTCAATACGGACGTCCCCCGCAATACCGCACAGGACCGGCGCATCACCGACCGACTCTATGCGGCCGAACAGCGTACGCGTATTGAACAGGAAATTCTCCTGGGCATGGGCGGGGTCAAACTTCTGCGGAAACTGGGGTACCGGCCCCGTGTTTTTCACATCAATGAAGGGCATTCGGCGTTCCTTTTGCTGGAGCGTATATCCATGCTCATGATGGAGGAGGGGCTTTCGTTTATGGAGGCTTCCGAGGTCGTCCGCGGCAGCAGTATCTTTACGACGCACACCCCCGTGGAAGCCGGCAATGAAAGATTCAGCAAGGAACTGATGGAACATTATTTTTCCGGCTACGTGCGCAAGACTGGTATCTCATGGTCGCAGTTCTGGGAATTGGGACGGAAGGAAGCCGGAGACGACAAGCCGTTCTTCATGACGATTCTGGCCCTGAAACTGACTCATATGAGCAATGCCGTCAGCGCGATCCATGGACAGATTTCCCGGCATATGTGGAAGGACGTCTGGAAAGGATTTCACGACACGGACATCCCGATCGGCCATATCACCAACGGCATCCATGTGATGACTTACCTGGCCCCCCGGATGAAGGAGCTTCTGGACGGCTTTTTGGGATTGGATTGGGATCAGAACCTGACGGATGCCGAGCGTTGGCGGAAGGTCGAGGACATTCCGGACAGCCTGCTGTGGCGGACCCGGTATGAGATCAAGCAGCGGGCCATCAGTTTTCTTCGGGATCAAATCTCAAAGCAGTATGCCGAATACGGTTTTTCCAAGACGTGGCAGGAGGAAATTTTTTCCCGCATCAATCCGACTGCCCTGCTGATCGGGTTTGCCCGCCGCTTCGCTCCGTACAAGAGGGCCGACATGCTCTTTTCCGATCTCGACCGGCTGGACCGGATCCTGAATCACAAGACCCGGCCGGTGCACATTGTCTTTTCCGGGAAGGCGCATCCCAATGACGAGATGGGAAAGAGCCTTGTGAAGAAAGTGATCGATGTCTGCCGTGATGAGAGGTTTCGGGGAAAGATCTTCTTTATCGAGGATTACAATATTCGGGTGGCAAGGCACCTGGTGCAGGGGGTTGATCTTTGGCTGAACACGCCGCGCAGGCCCTACGAGGCAAGCGGCACCAGCGGCCAGAAGGTCGTTGCAAACGGTGTCCTGAATCTGAGTATCGCCGACGGATGGTGGCCCGAAGGCTTTGACGGGACGAACGGATGGACAATCGGTCCTCTGGTGACCGATTATACGGGCGAGTCGGTCGGTGCGGATGAGGAAGATTGTCAGTCCCTCTATAACCTCCTCGAAAACACGGTGATCCCGATGTTCTATGATCGGGACACATCCGGGCTTCCCAATAAATGGATCGAAATGATCAAGCAGGCGATGATCAGCCTCTGTCCCCGATTCAACACGGAAAGAATGCTGATCGAGTATGCCAACGACATGTACCTGCCGACGGCCGGAAGGGCGAAGGAACTCAAGGAGGACTCATACGCCCTGGCAAAGGAACTGGCCGAATGGAAAGGTACCCTGCCGATGCGTTTTGCGTCCCTGCGGCTGATCGATTTCGTGGTTGAGGGATTTCACGGGGACATGATCCACGTGGGCGAGTCCCTGAGCGTCACCGTTCATATTGATGCGGGAAAAATGAGTCCGGAAGAGATTTACGTCGAACTGATCATCGGTAAGAATGGGAAAGACGGGATGCTGACCGATACGGAATGCGTGTCCCTGGTCCTTAAAAATAAGGAGAATCCTGCCCGGCTGGTTTTCTCCGTCGAATATTCGATCCGCAGCAACGGCCCATTTTCTTACGGTGTCCGCGTCATGCCGCATCACCCACGCCTGGCCTCCAAGGTGGAGCCGGCGCTGGTATTCTGGGGATAGGTCGGTCTGGATGCCGATTACATCTGTTTAGTTCGGCAGAGGCATCGGGGGGAGCCGGATACGTGCCGGACCGGTTCAAACCGACGCTACTTCTTGCCGATCAGCCAGAAGAGCAGGGTCAGGGCGACGCTGATCAGAAGGCTCGTGGTCAGGGGAAAATAGAATGAGACGTTTTTCCCGCGGAAATAGAAATCCCCCGGCAGTCGCCCCAGCCAGGGGACTTTCCCGGAAAGCATCAGGAAAATGCCCAAAACGGCCAGGACAAGGCCTGCAAGGATCAGGAATTTTCCCAATTGGGCCATCAACGGCACGGGCCGTCCTCCTTTGACCAATCAAAGGGGTCCCGGTCTTCAAAATCGGGACAGAGGTTCCGGTCATCGACCTTCTGCACAAAAAGCTGTTCAAACCCCATTTCCAAAGCCCGGTTGACCACTTCTTCATATTCCCCGGCTGTAATGCGACGGTTCAGGAGGGGATCTTCCGCAACCGGGGCCGTTGGCGTGTATTGCGACATGAGGCTCAAGGGAATATCAAGGGAAAGATTTTCCCGGATCAGGGAAAGAACCTGCAGGGTGTTTTCGACCCGTCCCGGCAGGACCAGATGGCGGATGATGATGCCGCGTGTGGCGATGTCTTTATCGTCCAGATTCAGGCCGGCTCCAACCTGGTCAATCATTTCCCTGATCGATTGCAAGGCAAAGGGAACGTAATTCCGGACACCGGAAAACCGGAAGGCATCGTCCTCGTTGCCGTACTTGAAGTCCGGCAGATAAATGTCTACCAGGCCGTCGATCATCCGGATGACTTCGGGATTTTCATAGCCCCCGCAATTATAAACCAGCGGCAGATTCAATCCCCCTTCCCAGGCAAGCTGCAGGGCATCAATCAGCTGCGGCAGCTGGGGGGTCGGGGTTACGGCCTCGATGTTGTGACAGCCCTGATCCTGCAGGGAGAGCATCCGCAGGGCGAGTTCTTGCGGGGTCAGGGCTTCGCCGCGGATGTCATGACTGATCTGATGATTTTGGCAGAACCGGCAGCGTAGATTGCATGAGGAAAAAAAGAGGGTGCCTGCGCCCCGGGTGCCAGAAATCGGCGGCTCCTCTCCGTGGTGCGGCAGCGCCCGGGCGAGGGTGATCCCGCTTCCCAATCCGCACACACCTGTCTCGCCCGCCGTGCGGTTCGCGCCGCAGCGATGCGGACAGAGACGGCATTCCCAAAGCAGCGCCTCCATCGGACCGACGGCCGGCGTGCATGGTGAGAGTTTTTCCATGTTTTGGCTCCTTTCTTTTAAGACCGTCCTTAAAGCGGCTGGACGGCATGTCTGATTTGACCGCTTTCCACCAGTTCGAGGAAAGATTCTCCCAGATGAGCCGATTGCTCCACGGCGCGCCGCCAGTTTTTGATTCTGGTGCGCTGATCGTCCGCATAAGTCACCAAATCCGTCCGGTCCGGGATTTTCCCGTCCGGCAGGCCGGCGACGAAAGAAGGAGAGGGATGGAGCATCAGGACATTTCCCAGAAACTCATGCGGCGTGTGACGTGACTGGACGTTCTTGTCCATCCAGGTCGGTCTGCTGTGTTCCTGATGATGGAAAAAAAGCGTTATGTCGTTCGCACTGTTTGTATAGCGTTGGTTGATGTGATAATCGACCAGCCCGCCGTCCCGATAAACGCCCCGGGGAGCGCCGAAGATATCCCTGACGCCCGCCACGGCGAGGGGGATCGCCCCGGATGCCAGGACGGCAGGTTTGAAATTATAGGGGCTAAAGGGGAGGAAGCGTCCCTGAAAGGAGTCCTGCAGGCAGAAGCCGGGAGGTTTGGGACCGGTATAAAAAACGACCCGCTCGAAGAAACGATGGATGGCTTGCTGATGAAGAAAATTTCCGGCAAAGCATAGCGCCAGGCCCGCTTTCTGCAGCCAGGATCGTTCCGATGCCGCGAGATGCCTGGCCCGGGCTGTGATGACGGCAAGGCGGTAAGTACGGTTGGCGATGGCAAAAGGAAGGGCGTCCTGTTCAAGGTAGCGGTCGATGATACCGCTCAGGGCTTGCCGGATCGACAGGGGCGTTTCGCCGCGACGGTAGACGGCTTCGATATAGGCTTCGCGCAACGTCCGGTAGGATTCGGCCGGTTCGGGTTGCGTCCAGGCGGCTAGGCGCCAGGCGCCGGAGGAGGCTCCGACGAGCAGAACCGAACGGCCTTGTCCGAGACATCCCTTTTCCAACAGGGTCAGGTCGAAACCGCTGTTGACAAGCCAACGCGGTCCGCAAGCAGAGCCGTAGTAAACGCCGATCCGTCTCCAGTCAAAGCCGCCGTCCCGGATCATGCCCAGGATATGTCTGCCCGCTCTGATAATAAGATCATCGATCACAGGATGGCCCAGTCCCCTTTTCGTGATTTCATAGGGTTTCTTCCGGCGGCATCAAACACCTTGACACATGGGAGGCCCTTTTGTACATTTATGTCCTGCACGCAGACGGTCTCTTCTCTCCGCCACCATCAGGGGAGACGGTTTCCGAGTGCGTTGGGCGTGACGTCAGCGCCTCATCCATACGTTCTGTTTCCCTCGGAACGAAGGACCATACACAACGGCGGGGCGTGTTGTCAATGGCATTGTGAGTGACAGCCCCTGTCACGAAGCACGCTTTCAACAACGGGAAGGATAACGAAGAATGGACTTGAAAAACGAAATCATCCGTCTGACCGTAAATGCCAAAATGTCCTCCGGGGTGTTGTCCCGGCTGTCGGCGCGGGAAAAGGACCGGGCCTTGCTGGACATGGCGGATGCCCTGGAGAATCGAAAAGCGTCATTGATCGAGGAAAACAAGAAGGATCTGGACTACGCCCGAACTCAGGGTCTTTCCGCAGCCATGATGGACCGCCTGACCCTCAAGGATGCCACCATCGCCGCCATGGCGGCAGGACTCAGGGAAGTGGCCGCCCTGCCGGACCCGGTGGGGAAAGTCACCTCCATGTGGAAAAGGCCCAACGGGCTGCTTGTAGGCCGCATGCGCATCCCTCTGGGGGTGATCGGCATCATTTATGAGTCCCGGCCCAACGTGACCGCCGATGCCGCCGCCCTGTGCCTGAAGTCCGGCAATGCCGTCATTCTCCGGGGCGGTTCCGAAGCGATCCACTCAAATTTGGCGATTGCCCGGATTCTGCAGGATTGCTTAATCCGGAACGGCCTCCCCGAGGCGGCCGTCCAGGTGATACCCATGACGGACCGAGCGGCGGTTTATGAAATGCTGCAACTGGACGAACTGATCGACCTCATCATTCCCCGCGGAGGTGAAGATCTTATCCGCGCTGTCGTCAGCCAGTCGAAAATTCCCGTCATCAAGCACTATAAGGGGGTATGCCATGTCTTTGTCGATGCCGACGCCGATCCGGACATGGCCTTGAGCATTTGCATGAATGCGAAGACGCAGCGTCCAGCCGTTTGCAATGCCATGGAGACTCTGCTGGTGCATCGGGATATAGCCCCTTCTTTTCTACCGGAAATGGCGGAAAAGTATCACGCCGCCGGTGTGGTGATGCGTGGCTGTCCCCAGGCGCGGCAAATCGTTCCCTGGATGGATACTGCAGAGGAAAGGGACTGGTTCGAAGAGTACACCGACCTTATTCTGGCGATTCGTGTCGTTGACGATCTGGATGACGCCATGACCCATATCGAGCGGTACGGATCCCTGCACACGGAAGCAATTGTGACACAGAACTATGCCCACGCCCAGCGGTTTTTGAGCGAGGTCAATTCCTCGACGGTTCTCGTGAACGCCTCAACCCGCTTCAGCGACGGCTTCGAACTGGGATTGGGCGCCGAAATCGGCATCAGCACCACCAAGCTCCATGCATACGGACCCATGGGGCTGGAAGAACTGACCACACAGAAATTCATCATCTACGGCAATGGACAGGTAAGAACGTGAGATGGGGACTCTTCGGAGGCACTTTCGATCCGGTTCACACCGGCCATCTGCGCTGTGCGGAGGAGGTCCGGGAGATGTTCGAACTCGACCGGGTCATTTTTATTCCCGCTTCCCACCCCCCTCACAAGTCCGGTGCCGACATTACTTCCTTTGACCAGCGGATACAAATGGTACGGCTGGCAATCCAGGACAACGCCTTTTTCGATGTGTCCGATTTGGAGAACCGAAGGCCCGGCAAATCCTATTCCATCGACACCGTTGCATCATTTCGAAGGCGAATTTCCGGCAAAGGGGAGCTGTTTTTCCTGGTCGGTCAGGATGCATTTCTGGACATTCAAACCTGGAAGAACTGGGAACGGCTGCTCAGCATGTGCCATTTCGTCGTCATGACACGGCCCGGTTACGGGAACCGGGAGCCGGCGGAGATTCTGCCCGCCCCGCTGGCCGGCGTCTATCGGTATGATGCGCAGGAGGAGGCATTCCGCGGATCGACCGGTCATGCCGTCTTTTTCCGGGGAGTCACCTTCCTGGACATTTCGTCCAGCGATATCAGGCAACGGGCGGCACAAGGGAGATCGTTCCGCTACCTTGTGCCGGATAAGGTGTCTGCTTACATTCACCAGAGTGGACTCTATCGCGCATGCGGCACGAAAACCTTCATGCAGCAGGAACGGCATCATATCCGGCGTTCGGGACCCGGGTCGTCCGGAACGGCAAGGTAATCATTGGTCGAAAAGGGGCATGAATGCAGCGGACCATCCTGGTTGCAGATGACGAAAAGGACATCATCGATCTTTTGACCTACAATTTGGAGAAGGAAGGTTTTGTCATTCTTGTGGCCGAGGACGGTCCGCAGGTTCTGGAGCTTGTCCGGCAGAAACATCCGGACCTTCTGGTGCTGGACTGGATGATGCCGGGTATGGACGGCCTTGAAGTGTGCCGGCGTATCCGGCAGGATCCCGCCACGCGCCGCATGCCCGTGATCATGCTGACGGCAAGGACCGACACGGTGGATAAAATCCTCGGTCTGGAAATGGGGGCTGACGACTACCTGACGAAACCGTTCCACGTCCGGGAACTTGTCGCGAGGATTCATGCCCTCCTGCGCCGTTCTGATGCAGGCCTGGACGAAGCGCCGCCGCCTGTTCTAACTTACCGGAATGTTCGTTTCGATTTGCGCTCCTATCGGATCACCGTCGATGACCGTCCCGTTGATCTGACCCCCCGGGAGATCAAGCTGCTTGCTTTTCTGATGAAACGTCCCGGCCGGGTTTATTCCCGGGATGAACTGCTCGACCATGTCTGGGGCGACGAAGTGTTCGTGGAGCCTCGCACCGTGGACGTTCTCATCAGCCGGCTGCGTGCGATTATCGAAAAGGATAAGGACAAGCCGCAGCTTATTCTTACGGTCCGTGGTGTGGGCTACAAATTGGCTGATCTTGACTGATCATTTCCAAATTTTAACCAATCCGTCACAATTCTGTAACAATTCCCCTGTATGACTGTCACAAATCTCAGGAGGAATAACCATGAAGCATTTGAGTTTACTTACCCTGCTCATCATGTCTTTTCTTGTCATTCCGCAACCGGCTGCGGCCTCGTCAACCTTGGTGATCAAAGGATCGACGACCGTCTTGCCCGTTGCACAGGTATTGACAGAAGCCTATCTTAAAAAAAATCCCGGCCTGAATATCTCCTTGTCCGGAGGGGGTTCCGGAGAAGGGGTCAAAGCCCTGATCGACAAGACAACCGATATCGCCAATTCATCTCGGGAACTTAAATCCGAGGAAATCACCCTCGCGGGGAGGAGAGGGGTGAAGCCTATGGTTCATCCTGTTGCCGTCGATACGATCGTTCCCATTGTGCATCCACGCAACCGGGTGGGAAATCTCAGCATAGACCAGTTGAGCCAGATCTATCAGGGCCGGATCCGGAACTGGAAGGATGTGGGCGGTGATGACATGGTCATTGTCGTCATCTCCCGGGACAGCAGCTCCGGCACCTTCGAGTCCTGGGGAGAACTGGTTCTGCACGGCTCAAGAGTAACGCCCCGGGCACAGATGCAGGCTTCCAACGGCGCCATCGTTCAGGCTGTTTCCCGGAACCGTTATGCCATCGGTTACATCGGCCTCGGCTACATCAACCCATCGGTCAAACCCCTCAAGGTGAACGGAATCGAAGCGACGGTGGAAACCGCGCTCTCTAAAGCCTTTCCCATTTCCCGGCCCCTCTACATGGTAACTGCCGGAAAACCTCAAGGCAGCGCCGCCGGATTCATCGAATTTGCGCTGAGCAGTGCCGGACAGCGCATTGTCGAGCAAACCGGTTTCGTTCCCGTAAGAAAGAAATAGCAGGAAATATGCCGGTTCGGGAAAGGAAAACAGCATGACACGCCGACAGAAAGAAATCCTGATCAAGTATCTTTTTTTCTTTTTTTCCCTCATTTCCCTGATGGTTCTTTTTCTGATCGTCGTTTTCCTTTTCCGCGAGGGTCTCCCCATTTTTCGCGAGGTGACGCTCTGGGATTTTCTTTTCGGCAGGGAATGGTATCCGACCTACGATCCGCCTTCATACGGAATCTGGCCCCTGATCGTCGGCTCCCTTGTCGTCACGTTTTTCTCTTCATTGATTGCCGTGCCGATCGGGGTGATGTCCGCCGTCTATATTTCCGAGATTGCCCCGGCGACGATCAAAGATATCCTGAAGGCGGCCATCGAACTTCTTGCAGGATTGCCCTCGGTCGTTCTCGGTTTCTTCGGCATGGTCGTTGTGGCCCCCTGGCTCCAGGAAACGTTTGACCTCCCGACGGGACTCAATATCGTCAATGCCTCCATTATTCTGGCCCTGATGGCCGTACCGACCATTTCCAGTATATCGGAAGACGCTCTCTATGCGGTGCCACGTGAATTCAAGGAGGCGTCTTATGCGCTGGGAGCAACCAAATATGAAACCATCGTCAGGGTCATCGTCCCCACGGCCTTTTCCGGCATCACGACGGCGGTCATCCTGGGAATGGCCCGGGCCATCGGAGAAACCATGGTTGTCCTCATGGTTTCGGGGGGAGCGGCGGCCATACCGGAATCCCTGTTCGATTCGGTCAGGCCCATGCCGGCCAGCATTGCCGCGGAGATGGGCGAAGCGCCCTTCCGCAGCGGCCATTACCATGCCCTTTTTGCCACGGGAATGGTTCTTTTCTTCATGACCCTGTTTTTTAATTTGATTGCCGATTATGTATCGAACAAGTTCAAGGAAGAAGGGTCCGGCACACTCTAAGCGGACATGCGCGATGGCGACGAAAGAAAAAAAACGATGAGATGGCGCTACTTCAAACAGAAGCTTTTCTTTTCCGTCATCAGCCTGTCGGCCGGCTTGTTGATTCTTTCTCTGGGCGGCTTGCTGACCTACATCTTTATCCATGGATACCAGGCCATTACGTGGGAATTTTTAACGCAACCGCCGAGGGACTCCATGACAAAGGGCGGAATTATGCCCGCGATCCTGGGGACTTTGTACCTCACGCTCGGGGCGGTTTGCGTATCCCTGCCGCTGGGAATCGTCTCGGCCATTTATTTGACGGAATACGCCGAGCAGGGGCGTATCATCCGCCTGATTCGCGTCGGCGTCAATTGCCTGGCCGGCGTGCCTTCCGTGGTCTTCGGCCTTTTTGGCCTGGGCTTTTTCGTCGTCTTTCTCCAGTTCGGTTCCTGTATCCTTTCGGGGGCCCTGACCCTGGGGATTCTGATTCTGCCGACCATCATCGGCGCCACCGAGGAGGCGCTGAAGGCGGTGCCGCAGAATTTCAGGGAAGCGTCCCTGGCCCTGGGTGTATCGAAATGGCTCACGATCTGGAAGGTGGTCCTGCCGTCGGCTTTACCGGGAATTTTGACCGGATCGATTCTGGGTATCGGCCGTGCCGCCGGGGAGACAGCGCCGATCATGTTTACGGCGGCGGCCTTTTTCACGGCGAAGCTGCCGGGATCGATCTTCGATGAAGTGATGGCGCTTCCCTACCACATCTACGTCCTCGCCACTGCGGGAACGTTCATCGAGCAGACAAGACCCCTGCAGTATGGAACGGTTCTGGTGCTGGTTTTTCTGGTTTTGGGTATCAACCTTTTTGCGATCGTGATCCGCAGTGTTATGAGAAGAAAGAAAAGGTGGTGAAAGTGAGGCAAGATAATATTATCGAGGTCAGCCAGGTTAATTTCTTCTACGGCAAGTTCAAGGCCCTGACCGATATTTCCATGGATTTTCAAAAGAACCGGGTGACGGCCCTGATCGGTCCCTCGGGATGCGGCAAATCCACCCTGTTGCGCCTGCTGAATCGAATGAACGATTTGATTCCCGATGCGCGGGTCGAAGGGCGGGTGGTTTTCGAAGATAGCGATATTTACGATTCCCGTGTGGATCCGGTGGAAATCCGCAAAAAGATCGGCATGGTGTTTCAAAAACCCAATCCTTTTCCCAAGTCAATCTTCAATA
>CAYPKE010000059.1:0-13397 GCA_964411235.1 uncultured Syntrophales bacterium | reverse complement strand
CGACGATATAATCATCTTCGACTGCATCGAGTTCAACGAACGGTTCCGCTACGCCGATGTTGCGGCGGAAGTTGCCTTTCTGGCCATGGACCTTGACTTCAACGGGTACCCAGACCTGGCGGCCAGGTTCGTCTGCAGCTACACGTCCCGTTCCGGCGACGGAATGCTTCCGTCGCTGATTCCGTTCTACAAATGCTACTACGCTTTCGTACGCGGAAAGGTGACAGGATTCCGCATTCAACAGCCTGATCTCTCAGCAGAAGAGAAAGAAAACGTCATCGGAACGGCACGCCGCTATTTCGATCTTGCCCTGCATTACGCTGCCGGCTTTGAGAAACCGACTCTGGTTATCATGTCAGGATTGATGGGGTCGGGAAAAAGCGTCGTCTCAGGGGCGCTCGCGCCCCTGACCGGGTCCGTGATGATCCTGATGGACCGCCTCCGGAAGGAAATCCTCGCCGCTTCTTCCATGGAACATCGCCTGGACGATTTCGGCACCGGAATTTACACGCCGGAAAAGACGGCCGAGGTTTACAAAAAGGCTTTTGAGCGGGCGGAGGAGATTCTGGCTACGGGCGGCTCTGTTTTCATCGACGCCTCTTTCAAGAAGCGGGCATATCGAAGCGCTGCCCGTGATCTGGCGGCAAACTGCCGTGCGGATTTCTTTGTCCTGGAATGCACCTGCTCGGAGGACTGTTCACGCGCAAGGCTTGCGCTTCGCATCAAGGACGACACTGAGGTGTCGGACGGCCGCCCGGAAATCCTGACCGCCCAAAGGGAAGACTTCGATGCCATTACCGAATTTCCCGAGACGGTTCATCTGCGGCTGGACACGGAGGGGGAACGAACGGCAATCGTGCAGCGCGCCCTGTCTTTTTTGAGGATGGGAGAACAGAGCGCGGACGGAACGTTATAGGTTCGGAACCGTGTCCTGTTTTACACGTCTTTCTTTTTTATTGTATTCCTCTTCAAGGATCAAACGGCGCGTTTCCTTGATGTAATAGGCCACCTTGTAATCCAGCCCGATACCGGAGAAATCGCGGGCGATGCCTTCGAATCGATTCAGGGCCGCCTTGTATTTTTTCTGCTTGAAATAGAATTCGCCGACATAAAATTCGTGCTCCGCAAGCTTATGCTTTACGTCCGCGAGCATTTTTTCCCCCATGACGGCAAACTGGCTGTCGGGAAAACGGGAAATCAACCGTTCGAAGTCAGATTTGGCCTTCCAGGTTTCCGTCTGGTCGCGGTCGATCGTATCGGTCAGGCGATATCGGGACATTCCCATCTGGTAGAGGGCATAGGGCGCGTTTTCGTCTGTCGGGTAGCGATTCACGAAGTCGTCGTACGCAATATAAGCCTCGACATAGGCCTTCTTGCTGAAGTTGGCGTCGGCGATGCCGATTTCCGCCAGAACGGCCAGATCTTCCAGGGGATATTCGTCTTTTAGTCGCTGAAAGATCCTGATGGCCTTGTCGTATTTTTTTTTCTGATAGAGCTCGCTTGCCTGCTGATACATTCCGAGCGGCGTCGCCCGGGTCATGCTCTTATCCTGCATCCAGTTGAACCAGGCGCATCCTTGTATAAAGGTTATCAGCAAAATGGAAATAAGAATATAGATACAACGTTTCATGGCGACTCCTGCAGCGTGTTTTTAAAGCGCCTTTTTGACAAACTCTTCCAGGCGCTCCTTGGCTACGAGCCCCACGAGCCTTTCAATCGGTTTGCCGTCCCTGAAAAGAATCATAGTAGGAATGCTCATCACCCCGTAGCGGGCGGTGACATTGGGGTTATCATCAATGTTAATTTTGGAAACCTTCACGCGATTCCGGTAGAAATCCGCCACTTCTTCAAGGATCGGCCCCAGGGCGCGACAGGGGCCGCACCAATTCGCCCAGAAATCGACGATTGCCGGTATTTCCGATTTGATAATTTCGTCTTCAAAAGTTTCGTCGGTTACATGGATCAATATTTTTTCATCTGACATGTCCATTCCTCCGGTTTGTTCTTTATATTTTTTTCGCTTATGACATAATTACGCTTGCGAAGTCAAACGCTAAATAGACGCCCGGTTCAGGCCTTTTTGACATCGGCGCATAGCCATGATAAGACTTCAAAAATAATAAAGGGCATTCAATCTATGGAAAAACTTGCCATCGTTTCGGGCACCCTGCCTCTGGCCGAACAAGACCTTTTCGCCAAATTGGAAAGAAGGCGGGTTGCCGTCGATTCTTGGGAGATCGAGATTCTTGTTGCCGACGACTTTGTTTTCCTGCCCCGCCATGGATTCACGGACTCCGTCTTTGCCCCTCCCCATCTCATAAACCATCTCGGTCATTTCCATCTTCTTTTCCGGATGGGTGTGACACAGGTGATCGGCGTCTATTCCACGGGGTCCCTCCGGGATTTCCTGCCGCCGGGAACACTGGTGGTTCCCGATGATTTCATCTGCCTTTACCCGATGCCGACATCGGTGTCCGATCGGCCCCACCACATCACGCCCGCCCTCGATAAAGGCCTGCGGCAGGACCTGATCCGGGCTGCGGAGGATGTCGAAATCTCTGTGAGAGACGGGGGCGTCTACTGGCAGACGGCCGGGCCGCGCCTGGAAACCAAGTCCGAAATCCGGATGATGGCGGGGGTTGCCGATCTTGTCGGCATGACGATGGCCAGTGAAGCCGTCCTGGCCGAGGAATTCGGAATGGCTTTCGCCGCCGTCTGTTCCATCGACAACTACGCCCACGGCATCGGGAATGAAATTCTGGAAGATGCGGCGATTCGCAGCCGGGCCAGGCAAAGCGCCGCCGGCATCGGCCGGCTCATCACCCTGTGCCTTGAACGATTCCGGGTCAGAATGCGCCAAGCTGACAAGGCTTGATCTTTATCTTCAAAGCCTCGCAGGCTTCGGAAACGGCCATGCGCGTGAGCTGTAATGCGTCGGCAATTTCCCAGGAAACCGCACAGGACAAACGCCCCTCCACAACCTTCGCCTCGATGGCTTTTTTCAGGGCCTCGTCGACGACCGCAGCCGCCCTGACGACACGTTTATCCGGACTAAAACCGAACAGACCCATCTGGCAGAAGCTGATTCTTGCCTCCAGAAGGTCCAGATTCTTTCCGATTTTACCGATGGGCTGACCGGTTTCTCCGGCAATCGACACGGCCTCGGCGCAGGTAATGACATTGTCCTTAGCCTTTTGCCTGATCAGCCGGACGATCTCTTCATCCATTTGGGTTCCCACCGGGTGTTTCGCAGCGTAGTGTCCCTTGTCCTGATGGGTCATTCTCACCTCGCTAATATTTCGTATAATGAAAGGGCTCGACGGAAGACAGCTCTTCCGTGTCGAGGGTTTTAAAGCCGTTCTTCTCCAGAAGCTTCTCCGCTTTGTCGATCTGGTCCACGTCGACCACGAAAATCGCCCGTTCGTAACTTTCGACGACAAAGCCGTAAGCGTTGTTGACGTTGATATTCTCCTTGTAAAGCAACTGGGTCAGGCGATCCAGCCCGCCCGGTTTATCTTCCAGCTCGACCGCCAGAACATTTCGCATCTGGACCATCATGCCGGCCGCCGTCAGGGCTTTTTGCGCTTTCTTCGGATCGTCTACAAGCAGATTGATCACGCCGAATGTGTCCGACGTGGAAATGGTCGTAGCCCGGATATTGATTTTTTCCTTGGCCAGGATATGGGTTGCCGCCGCCAGGCGTCCCGGCTTGTTTTCCGCAAAAATCGAAATCTGCTGCGCGATCATGGTATGCTCCTTCCCTGAAAACACATTCAGTCTTCCCGGTTGTCGATCACCCGCTTGGCCTTTCCTTCCGTCCGGGGCAGGCTGTCCGGCTCGACCAGATCGACCCGCGGGGTAATCAGAATATCGCTCTTCAATTCGTTAACGATCGTTTTTCGCAAGCCTTCCAGTTGCTTGAGGTCGCCGGAGAAATACTCACGCTGCACCTCGACCTTCACGATCATGTCGTCATTGAAATCCTTCCGTTCCAGAATGATCTGGAAATTGTTGCCGACCCCCTCGATTTCCATCAGCTTCTTTTCTATCTGAATGGGGAAAATATTGACGCCCTTGAGGATCATCATGTCATCCGTACGGCCCTTGATGCGTTCAATGCGCCGGTGTGTTCTGCCGCAGGGACAATTGCCGGGAATGATCCGGGTCAGGTCCTTCGTGCGATAGCGGAGGATCGGCATCCCGTAACGGTTCAGCGTCGTCATGACGAGCTCCCCTTCTTCCCCGTCGGGAACAGGCTCTAACGTAACCGGATCGATGATTTCGACAAGATAGGCATCTTCCCAGATATGTAGGCCGTTTTGTTCGGGACACTCGAAGGCAACGCCGGGCCCGCTCATTTCGGACAAACCATAGGAATTGAAGGCCTTGACGCCGTAGAAGTCCTCGATGCGTTTACGCATCTTCTCCGAGTGCGGCTCTGCTCCGATAAAGGCCATGCGCAGTCGCGTGTCCTTCTTCGGATCGACGCCGACTTCCTCGAATACCTGGGTCAGATGCAGGGCGTAACTGGGAATGATGTGAATGGCTGTCGTATCAAAATCCTGGATCAGTTGAATCTGCCGCTTGCTGTTTCCCGGTCCCGCCGGAATGACCATGGCGCCAAGCCTCTCCGCGCCGTAATGAAAACCCAGGCCGCCGGTAAAAAGGGCGTAGGTCATCATGTTCTGGAACACATCGCTTTTTCTCATCCCCGCCATGTACATACAGCGGGCCAGCTGATTGGTCCAGTTGTCGATATCACGCTGGGTGTGGAAGATGACTGTCGCACGGCCTGTCGTGCCGGATGAAGAATGCATACGGACGATGTCGTCCTTCGGCGCCGCCAGGAAGCCATAGGGCCACTCCTCTCGCAGATCGTCCTTCGTCGTCATGGGGATTTTCGACAAATCAGAAAGCGTCCTGATGTCGTCGGGAAAGAGTCCCTGCGCCTTGAATGCTTTGCCATAAAATGACGAACGGGCAGCAAGGTCGACCGTCCTTTGCAGCCGTTCCAGCTGCATAACCCGCAGTTGATCGATATGAATCGTTTCGATGTCCTTTTCCCAATACATGGATGCCCTCCCTGGATGAATCAACTGGCCATCTTCTACAACTCGCCATCCTTTTTGGCAAGCGAATTCTCTGGCGGAGAAAGGTCTTCTTGCTGCGCGTCAGAAGGCTTCGCCCGGCCAACTTCTTCAGATTAACCTTGTCACATTTCCCAGCTTTATGGCATATAGACTCGTGAAAGGAAGAACAACATGGAAACGGCGTCAGCTTATACGAATCAGGTTTCGGGGATAATTCTCTCCGGCGGGAAAAATACCCGCATGGGAGGCCGCAACAAGGCCTTCATCAAATTTGCGGGAGAGCGCCTGATCGACCGGAGCGTGCGCCTGTTCAAAAACCTGTTTTCCGAAGTCATTCTCGTGACGAATTCACCTCTGGACTATCTTGACCAGGACGTCATGATGGTGGCTGACCTTTACAAGGACAAAGGTGCCCTGGGGGGAATTCACGCCGGCCTTTTTCACGCCACCTGCGAGCGCGCGTTTTTCGCCGCCTGTGACATGCCCTTTCTGAACGAGGAATTTATCAAAGCCATGATCGACTTGTCCGACCGCTATGACATCGTCGTTCCCAATCCGCCCGACGGCTTGCAGCCGCTTCATGCGGTGTACTCCCGCAAATGCCTGCCGGTAATCGAAAAACTTTTTGCCCGGGACAAGCTGAAAATCATCGGCTTTTATCCCGGCTACACGATCCACAAGATTCCGCCGGAGGTGCTGGTCAAATACGATCCGGAAGGCAGGATGTTTTCAAACCTCAATTCTCTGGATGAGTTGAAGCGGGTCCTTCCGGAGTAGGAATTTTCCAGCCCCAGTTAT
This sequence comes from uncultured Syntrophales bacterium, assembly GCA_964411235.1. GTDB lineage: Bacteria > Desulfobacterota > Syntrophia > Syntrophales > JAAYKM01 > JAAYKM01. The sequence continues at coordinate 7,509 of CAYPKE010000059.1, read as the reverse complement.
TATCCGGTTTTTGCCGTCCATCGCGGACCTACCAGTTCGTATCACTAGGCTTTTGGGGGACCAGGCCTTCATCCCGTCTTTGCACGACATGCCTTTCTCTGCACAAGGATATGGCCTGCAATTCCATATGCGCTGTCTTTTAGATCAGGTTCCGGTTATCCGCAGCACACGCTGTCGCCTTTTTTCAGATAAGCCGCCGCCAGCGACGTGTTGACATGAACCACACCTTTGTTCAGATCTTTCAAGGGATAGTCCTGACCGATCACCGGCAGGGCGTCCGCCTGTTCCTGGCTCCGAAGCACCGTTCCGGCGGGCACATAACGGCCTTCGGGGACGGTCACTCCCATGAGGATGCAACCCGGCTCCACCACACAGCGCTTGTTGACGAAGGACTTGAAGACCAGGGCCTGCATACCGATAAACGAGTCGTCAAGCACCACGGAGGGACCGTGAATCTGCACCTGATGGGCAAGGGAAACACGTTTTCCGATGTATACGGCATACTTTTTCCCTTCAACCGCCATAAGGTTTTTCTCAACCGGTTTGCCGTGTTCCTCCGTTTCCAGGGCATGAATGACGACACCGTCCTGGACATTCGAATCGTCCCCGACATGAAGCGGCTGTCCTTCATCGCCGCGTACACAGGCGAACGGTGCCACCATGACGTTTTTCCCCAGCAAGACATTCCCGATGACGCATCCCAGCGGGTGGACATATGCGGTGGCGTCGATCACGGGTGCGCTTTCGACTGCGGAAAAATCGGTTATAACATTGCTGTGAATCATATGCTCCCTCCTATTCAGTGTTTGCAGATAATGTTTTTCACGTTCGTATGCGACCAGATCGGTCCAGATTTCGTCAACCCGCCTCCTCGTCTCGGCGAGGGTCCCGCAGTTGCTGACCACAATCTGTGCATAGGACAGCTTCTCTTCGATCGGCATCTGTACGCCGATCCGCTTTTCCGCATATTCGCGGCTGTATCCGTTTCTCTGTATCAGGCGTTCGAGCTGCTCTGCACGGGTAACGTAGACCAGCAGCACCAGGTCGAACATTTTCTGGGCCCCGATTTCAATCAGCAGCGGAACATCCGACAGGACGATGGCATCAGGCCTTTCGGCTTCGATCTCGCCCAGACGTTTTTTCCAGGCTTGAAAAACGGCAGGATGGACAATCCGGTTCAGGCACCTCAACTTTGCCGGATCGGAAAAGACGATTGCCCCAAGTTTGTCGCGGTCGATTTTTTGACCGGAACCGATGACCTCGGATCCGAAAGCGGCCAGGATGGCTTGCCAGACCTCTGTTCCGGGAAGCTGTACCTGGTGTGCCAGTTCATCAAAGTCGATCAAATAGGCGCCTTTTTCCACCAGCAGGCCGGCCACAGTTGTTTTCCCGGTCGATATTCCCCCCGTCAGTCCTACGTTCAGCATGCCCGGCTATTATCACAGGGCGATTCTTAAGGGCAAAGAAAAAATGCCACGCGACCCAAAGGTTGACAGGCGAACTAATAAAACATAGAAGCGTCGATCAGGAAGCTGTCATTCCCGTATGTTTTGCAGAGTGGAAGGAACAAAAAGGATAATGATCGTGATTACGAGGTACGAGGGATCATAAAATCGGAACGCTGAGCCTGTTGGGCGGCGTTGCCCTCTTCAGTACCGTGGAAATTGCCAGCAAGATGATCGGAGAAAGGGTGGATCCGCTTACCCTGAACTTCATTCGCTTCTTCGTGACAGGTCTGTTGCTGACCGGGATGGCGCTGCCGTCGTTACGGAATTCGGAACACCCTTTGACCATGAGGGATTATGCTGTTTTTCTCCTGAACGGCCTTGTCGGCGTCACACTGGCCCTGAGCCTTTTCCACTCCGCCATCGTAGCCCTGGACAAGGCGGCTTCGGCGGCGGTCATTTTTTGTATCAACCCCGTATTCGTCATGATCGTCGCCCGGTACATTAATGACGAGCCCTGGCGCACCTCGAGATGGGTCGGCACAGCTCTCGGCGCATGCGGCGTCCTTTGCTTCGCGTTCGAATCCGGAGCTTTTGCGTGGAACTCCCTGGGGGGGCTTTTCCTCATGGTGCTGTCGGCTTTTTTCTTCGCCCTTAGCCTGTGCGTTTCCCGTCGCGTCGTTCCACGCTACGGAGCGACTGCCCTGATGGGGTTCTCTTCCCTTGCAGGCAGCCTGATTCTCTTGCCCCTTGTTCTCCTGCAAACCAATTCTCAAGGGATCGGAGGGCTGGTGGATGCCTTTTGGCCCGTCAGCTACGTGACTCTCTTCGGTACCTGTATGGCCTATCTTTTTTATTATTACGGTTTGTCGAAAACGTCCGCACAGCGCGGCGCCGTGATCTTCTTTCTTAAGCCCGTTCTGGCGAGTGTGCTTGCCCTGATTATCCTGGGTGAATCCATCAACATCTACATGCTGGCAGGGATGGTACTGATTCTTTCGGCCATGGCGCTCGAATTGCCCCGGCAGACGCAAAAACCGTCTTCCGGAGCGGTTTCCCGATAACGGGTTGCACTTCAGGACTCTGATTTTCTCGTATTACGCTGAAAGATAATGCGCAGCCCTTCGAGGGTTAGCATATCGTCCACCTCATCAATGGTCTTCGATTCCGTGGCTACGGTCGCAGCCAGTCCGCCCGTGGCGATGACATAGGGGTTTGACTTGGATTCGGATTTCATCCTTTCGACGATCCCGTCAACCAGGCCCGCGTACCCGTAAATGATGCCCGCCTGCATGCCGCTGATGGTGTCCTTGGCGATGATCGCCTTGGGCTTGGTAAACTCAACGCGGGGCAATTTCGCCGCCCTCCGGAAAAGCGCCTCGCTGGAAATGACGATCCCCGGTGTAATGCAGCCACCCATGTATTCGCCTTTGGGGGAAATGTAGTCGAAGGTGGTGGCGGTGCCGAAATCGACCACAATAAGGTCTTTCTTTAATTTTTCATAGGCAGCCACGGCGTTTACAATCCTGTCCGCACCGATTTCACGGGGATTGTCGTAAAAAATCGGCATTCCCGTTTTGACGCCCGGCCCGACGATCAGCGGCGCAATATGGAAATATTTCTGGCATACCGGTTCCAGGATGTTCAGCATCGGCGGAACCACGCAGGAAATGATGATGTCTTCAATTTGCTTGGAGCTGATGCGGCTTGATTTGTAAAGGGAATAAATCAGCAGGCCGTACTCATCCACCGTATGATCGATGACTGTCCGGATCCGCCAGTCGTGCACCAGCACGTCACCGTCATACACACCCAAAACTGTATTGGTATTTCCCACATCGATTACCAGCAGCATGATCACTTCCTCGCTATCAATATGTTTTCAGCTCGCGACCGGCGTCCCCTTTTTTCTGATGAGCAGGGAAATATCGGCGCTTTTAACGGAATGGGTGATTGACCCGACCGAGATCAGATCGACGCCTGTTTCCGCAATTTCACGGATATTTTGGAGGGAAACATTCCCCGATGCCTCGACAACCGCCCGTCCCTTGATGATTTCAACCGCTTTTCCCATTTCTCCCAAAGACATATTGTCCAGCATCAGCACATCGGCCCCTGCCCGCAAAGCCTCCCGGACATCTTCCAACGTTCGGCATTCCACCTCGATCTTCATCAGATGATGGATCCGTTCCCGGCAGCGGCAAACGCACACATCGATACCTCCGGCCGCATCGATGTGGTTATCCTTGATCAGGACGCCGTCACTCAGACAGAAACGATGGTTTTTACCCCCGCCTACGGAAACGGCATATTTATCCAGCATGCGAAAACCCGGAAGGGTTTTTCGCGTATCGGTTACAGCCGCACGGGTACCGTCCACGGCGTCGACGAAACGCCGCGTTTCGGTGGCGATTCCGCAAAGCCTCTGGAAAATATTCAGCGCCGTGCGTTCCGCTTTGAGAATTGCGGCAAGATTGCCCGAAATCTCCGTCAGGGTTTCACCGGGAACGGCAAATTCGCCATCCTCTTTGCGGTGTTCGACCTGCAAATTGCCGTCAACCTGGCGAAATACCTCCATGAAAATCCGGCTGCCTGCGACCATCAGGTCGGATTTCGCCACGGCGATGGCGGATCCCTCTTCGCCACCGGACAGGACTGATGCCGTCGTGATGTCCCCCCACGCGAGGTCTTCTTTCAGCGCTTGTTGAATGAGTTCTTTATATTGTTGTGTCAGCATCGTTTATAGCATTTATGCAAACGTCAAGCGGATTATTCAGGGGTCAGCCCGTTATCTCTTCGAATTTGTGATACAATTTCTCAAGGATGTCCAGTTTATCCCGAAGCCCTTTGAACTTCAACTCTTCCTTTTCGACAACCTCAGGAGCCGCCTTGGCCAGAAAATCCTGATTAGCGAGCTTGTTAGATACCAGCTTGATGTCTTTCGATATCTTTCCCATTTCCTTTTGAAGTCGATGCTTTTCCGCGGAAATATCAACCACTCCTTCAAGAAAGACGAAAATCCGCATTCCCGACACGACACCTGCAGCAACGCCTCTTGGCTCGTCCATATCGCCGGCGATATTCAACTGGTCCAGATTGGCCAGGTTGATAATATAGTCGCGATCCCGCATCATGAACATACGCAGCCCCGGATCCGGAGCGGAGATGGCGACCGTGATTTTTCTGGACGGCGGAACGTTCATCTCGCCGCGTATATTGCGAATTTTCGTGATAACTTCCATCAGCAGGGACATTTCCTTTTCAGCCGACAGGTCCTGCCGCGACTTGTCATATTGCGGAAACCGGTTTGCCATGATCGAGGTGCCGTCATGGACGAACTTCTGCCATATCTCCTCCGTCAGAAACGGCATAAACGGATGAAGCAGCTTCAAGGAAGTTCTCAAAACCACGTGGAGCGTACGGCGAACCTCTTCTTTTGGGGCATCGTCATCCTTGGCGTAGAGAGTGGGCTTGATCAGTTCCAGATACCAATCGCAGAACTCATGCCAGATAAACTGATACAGACTTGCCGCGGCATCGTTAAAGCGGTACGCATCAAGGTATCCTGTTACGTCATCGATGGTCCTGTTCAGGCGGGCAAGAATCCAGCGGTCCGGCAGGAGGGCGCAGCCGGCACCTTCGTTATCACCATTGGCCTGAATTCCCTCCAGATTCATCATGGCAAAACGGGTGGCATTCCATATTTTGTTGATAAAGAATTTGTAGCCCTCCACGCGATCCTCCGACATGCGCACGTCGCGCCCCTGGGCGGTAAATGCGGCCAGGGTGAAACGGAAGGCATCGGCACCGTACTTGTCGATCATATGCAGGGGGTCGATGATGTTGCCCTTCGACTTGCTCATCTTATCCCCCTTTTCGTCACGAACCAGGGCGTGCAGGTAGACGTCGCGGAAAGGAACATCTTTCATGACGTAAAGACCCATCATCATCATCCGGGCAACCCAGAAAAAGAGAATATCAAATCCCGTAATCAGGAGGGCAGTGGGATAAAAAGTCTTCAGGGCGTCCGTCTTTCCGGGCCAACCCAATGTCGAAAAGGGCCAGAGAGCGGAGCTGAACCAGGTATCCAGAACGTCTTCCTCCTGGCGAATTGCTGTGCTGCCACACGCGGGGCACCGGTCAGGATCGGTCCTGGCCACGATCACCTCGCCGCAGTCGTCACAATACCATACGGGAATGCGGTGCCCCCACCAGATCTGGCGGGAGATACACCAATCCCGTATGTTATTCATCCAGTCAAAATAGGTCGCCTCCCATGTCGGGGGGATGATCCGTGTGTTGCCCTTGACGACAGCGGCAACGGCTTCCCTCGCCAAAGGCGCAACCTTGACAAACCATTGCTTTGACACCATCGGCTCAATGTCCGTTTTACAGCGGTAACATTTCCCGACGTTATGCGTATATGGCTCAGTGTTTATGAGATAACCCTGTTCCGTCAGGTCTCGAACGACGTTTTCGCGGCAGGTGTAACGGTCCTGCCCGAAATAAGGACCACCGTTTTCGTTGATCACGCCCTTCCCATCCATGATCTTGATGATTTCAAGATCATGGCGTTCCGCCATGGCAAAGTCGTTGGGGTCGGAAGCCGGGGTAATCTTCACGGCACCGGAACCGAATTCCATGGTAACATATTCGTCGGCGATGATCGGAATCCGTCGATTGACCAGGGGAAGGATCACCTCCTTGCCGATCTTCTCCCGGTATCGTTCGTCATCGGGATGCACCGCTACGGCGGTGTCGCCCAGCATGGTTTCGGGCCGGGTTGTCGCCACGACAATACCTCCCTTCCCTTCGGCATAAGGATAGCGTATGTTCCACAGATAGCTGTTCTCCTGAAGATATTCGACCTCTAGGTCGGAAATGGCCGTATGGCAGCGCGGACACCAGTTGACGATATAGTCGCCCTGATAGATCAATCCGTCTTCATAGAGACGGACGAAAACTTCCCGTACCGCGCGGCTCAATCCCTCATCCATCGTAAAGCGTTCGCGCTCCCAGTCGCAGGAGCTGCCGAGGCGTTTCAACTGGTTGATTATGGCGCCGCCATATTTGGCACGCCACTCCCAGACGCGTTCGATGAATTTCTCCCGTCCCAGGTCGTGCCGCGAAACGCCTTCTCTGGCCAATTCCATTTCGACCACGTTCTGGGTGGCGATCCCTGCATGATCGGTCCCGGGCATCCACAGGGCGTTGAACCCCTGCATTCTCTTATACCGGATGATGATATCCTGCAGGGTGTTGTTGAGGGCGTGCCCCATGTGCAGAATACCCGTTACGTTGGGCGGGGGAATGACAATGGCGAAAGGGGGTTTGTCGCTGACATCTTCGGCCCTGAAAAAATGATTTTCAAGCCAGTAAGCGTACCAGTGTTCCTCCGCCTGTTTCGGGTCGAAATTTTTAGAGAGTTCTTCGTATCCCATTAGCTGCTCCTGATTGTCTTGCGGGTCCTCCGGGAAAAGCGCCCTAAAAATCTATCCCCCTGTCATCGACGCCGCCAGGCGGATGCAGAGGGAGCCGTGGGATCTTCCTCTAAGCGGAGGGTTGTTTTGTCTCCGGTATGCTCTCGGATTTCGGTAGTTATATGCGCAGATCCTCTTTGAATTTGCGGATCACCGTCAGGGCCTCCAGCCCCGAAACCGGCGTAAGAGGGGCGAATACCCCCCTGTTCTCATCTTTAAAACCCATGATTTCACGGGATGTCACTGTCATGATGGCGTCATAATACGGGCTTTCGGGCGCGACATCCTGAGGCAGAATGTTGGTCGCCGCCGCGGAGTCATCCGCCGCTTCTCCCTTTTTTCCACGCAACATCACGATTAAATCCGCCATCATCATGGCGTACGCCCCACGATTGACGTACTCTCCCGGGCGGAATGTTCCATCCGGATAATTATCCAACCCGGCAATACGGTAAGCGGAGACATCCTCGATGTATCGGCTCAGGGGATGACCGGAAATATCCCGGGCTGCGGACAGCCCCCCGTCGCCGGATTTGCCCTCCCCTTCGGGGCGCGTCTTCCGATTTGCGGTGTTCGCGTGTCCT
>CAYPKE010000058.1:0-13443 GCA_964411235.1 uncultured Syntrophales bacterium | reverse complement strand
GTATTTTTTATAAATTTTAACCATTATTTTACGGGGAGACTCTAAACTCTAGTTTCATTTCATCAATAACTGAAAAAATAAATTTATTACGGAAGGATGGATGTTGACTTTTTCACAAAACAATTTATTACGATGAAAGGTGACGAACATCATTACCGTTCAGGGGCATACCGTCCTCCTGTATACCCGGAGGGAACACTATCTGTCATGGCCGACGATCATCCAAGCTTGACCACGGAACACAGGACGCTTGAAGCGATGATTCGGATCTTCTGCCGTGGAAACCATGGCAGGAAATCGGGGTTGTGCGCCGAATGCCGTGAACTTCTGGAATACGCCGGCATGCGCCTTGAAAAATGTCCGTTCCGGTACGATAAACCGCGGTGTTCCGAGTGCCCGGTACACTGCTACAAGCCTGACATGAGAGAGAGAATCAAAGCAGTGATGCGCTATGCCGGTCCTCGCATGTTCATCCGGCATCCCCTCCTGTACGGCATGCACTATTTGAAGAACAGACGGAAACCGACGACATGAGAAAACGTCGGACACCGGGAACCTTTATGAGGCGGTATGCCACAGGCTGTCCAAAAATGTCCGTACGCAAGGCATCCGAAACTCTCAGAGTGAGGAGTAAAGCGTGGGTCGTGAGTAAGAAACCAGAATAGGAAGGCAGATATGAGTGGCAATACTACAAAGCGGGCATACGACAGGATCGCAGGGTTATACGATGTCATGGAATGTCACATGGAATTCATGTTCTTTGCAAAATGGCGAAAGGAACTCCTCGCCTCCGTGAGCGGGAAAGTTCTGGAAGTAGGAATCGGAACAGGGAAAAATCTTCGTTACTATCCGCCGGGAATACAACTGACGGGTATTGACATCAGTTCCCGAATGATGCGCAAGGCTCAGATGAAAGCCGCAGAAATCGGACACAGCCTCGATCTCATGGTCATGAACGTGGAAGACATGTCTTTTTCGGATTTCTCATTCGACTTCGTCGTTTCTACATTCGTATTCTGTTCCGTTTCCCGCCCCCTGCAGGGGCTCCGTGAAATCAAACGAGTCTTGAAGCCAAATGGATTCGCCCTCTTTCTGGAACATGTACGAAGCGAAAAAAAGTTTCTGGGAAGAGTCATGGATTTCTTCAATCCGATGGTCCGTTCGCTTATAGGACCCAATATTAATCGACGTACCGTGGAGAACATTGAAAAGTCGGGGTTGAAGATCATATCCGTGCACAATAAAGGATCGGAATCGTTCAAACACGTCATCGCACGACCATAACCGCAAGGGACGATTTTCCACCGGCGCCCGCCGCGTCGTATCATGCCGTCAGTGACACGGCGGCACGTGATTGCGCCGGATGCCATACTGAAAGACCCCGCGCGGGGCTCCATCACGTTTTTATTCTTTTTTTCACCTTCCCCCAGGACTTTGTAATCAGGAAGCTTTCTTCCATATTATCTACCATTCGAACGAATTTCGGCCATGGAACGGCAAAACTGAGCACGTTCGGGGGAACACACGGCCGGGCGGAGACATCAAACATGCCCATCACCGCGCGGGGCCGATCGGATGTGAGTTCCCTGCAGGGGTGATGCACGATCGTGCCGCAACCGGCGCCGAAGGGAGCGATGACATTGTCGGGTTCCCTCTCATCGTAGTTCGCCAGCGTGAAAAGACCTGAGAGGACATCGGGGGGCGCGAAGAAAATGATCACCAGCGGTTCATCACGCTCTTCAATGACATCCGGAATGTCCATGATCATGGCTTCAAGGGAGCGGAACGGTGAATTTAAGGCGAAAATCACAAATCCAAAGAAAGCCAGCCACAGGCAAAGCACCACCAGTCCGACCTTCGCACCACTCACCATCGGTCGCTTGCGCTGGATCGAGATCAATGGAGTTGTTCTTGTGTCCTTTTCATCAGTTTTTGTATTCATATTGCTTGCCTTTTGTTTTACGCCAACGAGCAGCTGAGCCGGAGCAGCCCACGAGGCCGCGATCGGTTCCAGCGACTGGTTGTTGTATTTTTTCTTCGTGTCAGCCTTTGCCCCGTACCAGCTTTCCAATCACAACACGTAACGCTCCGAAGATTGTGAAGATTACGAACCCAAGTGAGCCACCGACTATCCCCAAATGGGGCGTCCAGCAATGGTCACGGTCTGATCCGGGTTTCTCCCGATTGTCAGGACTCTTTCTCGTCACATATTACCAAACACCCGGACATGAGATCGTGTAAGGCTTGCTTTCTCTTTGTGAAACCAGCCATCGCAAAGCCGATAAACAGAGGAATAGCTCCGGAAACAAATTTCCCGAAGTGCCGTCCGCTTGCTTTCCAAAATCCGATTCGATTATATGCCAAGTCAACAACCCGGATTCCCAACGCCATCTTGCCGAGCGTTCTTTGCCGAGTCGAACTTTCCATAGCCGCGAAATAGATCCAAGAAAAGATGATTATCAAGGTCACTATCACAATTACGAGAGCAGTCATGAGCGATGCGTTGTTGAATAAATCAGGCCCCAGGGACAAGGCAAGAATGCCGACTATAAATATTACAATTCCATTAACAATGAAGGAGTCCAGAACGAGTGCTGCGAAACGCCTCCAGAAACCGCCATGTTGCGGGGAATTAAGCGTGCCTGATTGTCCTGAGCTCTGCGTTTGAGGAGCAACCATTGGAATCGGATAACGTTTGCTGAATATTGCAACGAGAAATAGAGCCAATGACGCATTAAAGAGGAATTGTCGCGCGACCCCGAATGTCGCTAGATAAGTCCCGATTTGCATCTGGCTCCAACCGTCTTCGTGTCCGAGGATCATTGCCTGTTCCTGGACATAAATGCCCGATAATAGTTCTGCTGACAACAAGCATAATGCGGCAAGCACAAGGCAACAATTCAGAGGATATTTTCGTTTGTATAAGAACGCGATGCCTGCTCCGGTAAATAGTAAGACCAACGATACAGTGTGGGGAACTATGCCGGCGATTAACCTGATTTTGTATATATCCATTTGGCAATTACCTCCTGACATGGAAGGTTGTATACGGATCCTGATAAAAACCTCTGTGCTGCAAATCCGCACTATAAAACCCTTCGAAAACACCTGAAGGTCAAAACAATATCCAGCTGATTATCAAACACATATAGAGATAATGTCCATTTATCGGGGGTGTTATCTTGTCTGTGTAAGAGCAGGTCTTGATTCCTTGAAGCGCGGGTATGAATCGCCCCGCAGCAGTTTCCGTTTCTTTTCCCTTTTTCAGTGTCCGGCTGTTTGCGTTCTGTGCCCGGAAATCGCGCAAGCTTCCGGGTTTAAGATGAATTTGAGTTGGTTTGTTCCCTTTTTCTTTTTTTTGTTTCGGTGGCCGGTACCCTTTCTTCGCCGCCCAACCCCGTTCTCCATGCAGAAAGCCGGCATAGAGAAAACAACTTATTTTCAGGAGTCGCGAAACCTCCAAACCGGCAAGAGTGATTGACTGCTTTCCTCTGAAATGTTTGACGTTTTTATACTCCGATGGGAAGATAAATTCAAGTTACTTATTGAAAATCGGTAACCGGATGACGGTAGCAGGTAAGAAGAGATGGATTCGAAACTTTTTTCAATGCCTGTTGCGCATGTGGCCACAGGTGGGGGCGGGACGGAAGGCATTACACAGCTGAACAAGAAATATCTTGAGGAGCTGAGATTAAAGCCAATCGAATCCCTCCTGAAGAATGCAGTGCAGTGAACAACGGATTCCCCTTCTGTCTCAATGTGCAGTGATCACCGCACATTTACTGAAGGAGAGTGACTTTCGCGGAAAATACTTGACAGGAACCGGATATTCGAGGTAAATGGATTGCAAATTCAGGGAGAACACGAATGCCTTCAGGAAAAATGGAACATCGGACATCTCATAAAACAAACATGCAGCTCTGGTGGTGGCAGGCCGACATAGAAGGGTCTGTCAGCGTAAATTCCCATGAATGATTAAGTAACATAAGATACTACACATATTGGGACCGTCGGCAGTACCCGCTGCCCACGGTCCTTTTTTTGTCTGACAGAAAGGGGCGTGGTAAAATCCATTGCCCCTTTTTTAGTGCGGCCGGAAATGACCGGTCAGGACCCCCGCAGGCGGGTCATCACCGCCGTATGCGGGATGAAAAGGAGAATGAGTCCATGCAGGAACGATCAAATAATACAAAAGAAATACGGACGCCATATACGGGGACCATGCCGGACGAGGCCGGCCATTTCGGTCCTCACGGCGGGCGCTACGTAGCGGAGACGCTGATGGCGGCACTCCTTGAGCTTGAACGCGCCTACCGGGAGATTTCAGGCCGTCCCGGGTTCAGAGAAGAACTGGGAAGATTGCTGGCGGACTATGCAGGCCGTCCCACTCCCCTGTACTATGCCGGCCGGTTGAGCGATCACCTCGGCGGTGCCCGGATCTACCTGAAACGTGAGGATCTGACCCATACCGGAGCCCACAAGATCAACAACACCCTGGGACAGGCGCTCCTCGCCCACTGGATGGGCAAGGGAAAAGTCATCGCCGAAACCGGCGCCGGTCAGCACGGTGTCGCCACTGCAACAGTGGCGGCCCTCTTCGGAATGGGATGCAGAATCTTCATGGGAGTTGAGGACATCCGGCGTCAGTCTCCCAATGTACTGAGAATGAAGCTCCTCGGCGCGGACGTCATGCCCGTCGACTCCGGCGCGGGAACATTGAAAGATGCCATGAACGAAGCCATGCGGCACTGGGTGGGCTCGGTGGAAGACACGCATTACATAATCGGTTCGGTGGCAGGGCCTCATCCCTATCCCATGATGGTGAGGGACTTTCAAAAGATCATCGGCGAAGAGGTACGGGAACAGATGCAGACCGCTCTGGGCCGTCAGCCGGATATGCTCGTGGCGTGCGTCGGCGGCGGAAGCAATGCCATGGGACTTTTCTATCCCTTTATCGACACGCCGATTGAACTGGTGGGAGTGGAGGCTGCGGGCAGCGGCATCACGTCAGGAAAACACGCCGCGACGCTCGGCGAGGGTTCGCCTGGGGTGCTCCACGGATCAAAATCATACGTGCTCCAGGATGAAAACGGTCAGATCATGGAGGCCCACTCCATCTCCGCCGGGCTTGACTATCCCGGAGTCGGCCCCGAACACTCGCTCCTTAAAGACGCCGGCAGGGCCCGCTATGTTTCCGCCGACGATGACGAGGCGATGGAAGCATTTCATCTCCTGTGCCGGCTGGAAGGAATCATTCCGGCTCTGGAAAGTTCCCACGCCGTCGCATATTGCCTGCACGCTGCCCCAAAGATGTCCAGTGATTCGGTTATCGTGGTGAACCTCTCCGGCAGGGGAGACAAAGACCTGGGAATCGTTTCAGACTATGAAGACAAGAAAGGATCCGTCAAGCAATGAATAGAATCGATACACAATTTGCCGCACTGAAAAAAAGAAATGAAAAGGCCCTGGTCGGATTCGTCGCGTCGGGCGATCCGACTCCATCGGTTTCTCTCGAACTCATCATAGCCATGTGCCGCGCCGGTCTTGATATTCTGGAACTGGGCATTCCCTTTTCCGATCCGACCGCTGACGGTCCCGTCATTCAGCGGGCGTCGTCACGGGCGTTGAAGCACGGCGCCAGTCTTGCAAACGCATTGGAAATGACGGCGACCTTGCGAACCATAACCGACATTCCCATCATCCTTTTCAGTTATTACAACCCCATATTTTCCTACGGCGTGGAGTCATTCTACCGTGACGCCCGCGCCTCGGGCGCAGACGGCGTGCTCATCGTGGATCTTCCCCACGAAGAATCCCGGGAGCTGACCGGTTGCTGGGATGAAGACGACGCCTTCGCTCTGATCCGACTGTTGGCGCCGACAACGCCGACAGTCCGGATGAGAACGATCGCAGAAAATGCATCGGGATTTCTCTACCTGATTTCGAAAACCGGGGTAACGGGAAGCTCCGGGCTGGATGTTCAATCCGTCCGGAATCATATTGCCGATCTGCGAGGCGTTACAGACCTGCCCATCTGCGTCGGCTTCGGCGTCAACAGTCCCGCCGATGCGCAGATTCTGGCGCCATATGTCGACGGCGTCGTCATCGGCAGCGCCTTTGAACGGACAATCGAGGAACATCTGACCGATCCCGACCTGCTGAATCGACTGGAGGAGCAGGTACGAAACTACAAGGCGGCTCTCCGTCCGGTGCCGAGGGCAGAATAACGAAGATATCGAAAGTATCGCGCAAGATCCGCGATTACCCTGAATATCATTCCCGTTTCTCCGTTTTCCGCAGGAGCTTCGAACGATCTATTTCTTTGATACCGTCGATAATCCATTGGTCCACTTTAAAATATTCCTTCCGGTGTGATGGTTTCAGGACATAATAGTGCTCATCTTTCGGTTTTGAAAATACATATGTCTCCGTATCGCCCGATGACAAGGTCAGGGTGTACGCGAAATGAGAATCGTCACCGTTTACATGAGCCTGAGCATCCGGGCCGAGAACGTCACGGATTCGAAGATCGGCGATTCTCCGTGCCAGGCGGTCCGCCTCTTCCGCAATCGTTTCTTCCTCGTTTTCGTTTAACCCCTCAACAATGAGATTTCCATCCCGGCGTGACAGGGCAAAACCGGGCAGTTGAATACGGGCGATTTTCGAGACCTCATGTTTCAGTACCCCTTTGTCTATCCACTCTTCAGGCTTCGTGCCCGCCTCATAGACGTTGAAATCAACGGCATAGACCGTATCGTCCCCGGCTCGGCGCATGTGGACCTTTCGATATGTAGGTGATGTGCCGATAAACAGCTCGTCGATTGTCTTTCCGTTGCTTGAGAGGGTAATCTTTCTCTCATAGTCGGTCTCAGCAACCCTGAAACGCTCAGCCGCTCCTTTCGTAGTGGCAACGGGCCAGCCTTTCTTCATCTCCGCCAGCCTTTCAAAAAACCCACCGACCTTTTCGCGGTCGGCGGGAAATGCGTCCACGGAAGCTACGATCCATCCGCCTTCCTGCTTTTTCAGCACTACACGATTTTCGCTGTCGTTCCGCTGTATGAGGATGCCGTCCATCATCTCAAAGTCAGCGTCGAGAATCTTTTCCGTAGGAATAAACGTGCCGTAATCGGTTGTTACCAGTGCTGTTCCTGCCGCCACCACCAGTTGAAAAGCCAGAAATATTCCGAGAGAGATGATCCATCGTTTCATGATCTCACTCCTTCACTCAGTATCAGGTTATACCGTTGCCGAGTTCTTAGAATTGTCCAGCGCCGTATCATCCACACAACAAAAAGTCCCAGCCCGGCCAGGCTGTAATTCAGATACTCCCAGAAGACCTGGGCGGTACGGTCCAGGGGGATTAATGTTCTAGAGAAGTGCGTGCGTCCGCGGATACCGAGCAGATCACGGTCCTCCAGGGACCAGTCGACCACATTTTTTACCAGGTTCACCGGGTTGATATATTGCGTTCCCATCCCGCCTGAGGCAAGGTGCATCATGGTGTCGGAGACAAAGCTGTCTGACGCGAAGAGAACAATGCGGGCCGATTCGGGGGAACGGTCAATCAGCCTCTCGATCACCGGTGTTTCCCCTTCATTCTCGTCTTTCGTCGCGGCTTTCTTCCGGTTGACATCTTCCTTTTCCTCCCTGTCGTCAATAAGCGAAAACGGCCTGTCCGTGAAATAGGATGAAAAGCGTCCCTCGATCACGAGTGCCAGGAGCTTTCTGCCTGCATCATCCCCGGTGGGGAATCCCAATGCGCCGTGAGCGCTGAAATCGGGCTGCAGATTCGTTTCCTCGGATGTCCAGGCCTGCGGCGAACTCTGGAGCAGGCGAAGAATGTTGCGATCCTTGTTTTTGTCGGGATCAACGGCAATCGGCGAAGCCCAGTTCAGGGTTACCTGGTCTATCCCGGCGGCAATGCCGCTTTGCCGATCCATTCCGTCGGCACGGATATCCACAAAGTAGGGATACTCGACCATGCGGGTCTCTCTGACTGAAAACCCCGCCACACGTCGTTCCACAGGAATGGGAAACGCGGCGTTCTGCGGATCCAGAACCAGCTTGTTTTCAACATTGATACCGTGGTGGTCCAGCCACTCGGCGAGGCCGGAATCCTTTTTCGCGGCGGACAGCCGGTCCTGCAGATTTACCGAAAACGGCGACATCGCCAGGACCACCGTACCCCCGCGCATCAAAAACTGATCCATGGCAAATAACTGCCTGGTATCAAGCCGTTCCGGCGCTAATATCATCAGTAGGTCCGTTTCCTCCGGAACCCATCCGTTTTTCAGATCGACCGATTCAACCCGATGCTCTTCCCCAAGGGCATTTCTGAGCCATGAAAAGCCTGGTCCACTGACGGGCCTCCCATAGTCCGGAGGGGGCGGCGTATGCAGCGCCACGGTTTTGAGAAACCCCGTGGAAAAACGTTTGAGCCCCGCTTCAATGCTGCGTTTGACATTTTCCCTGCCGAGATCCTCCGGCAGGGGCACCTGGACAAGTCGGTTGCCACCCTCAAGCACCATGTAGAACCAGAATGTGTCCCGAGAAAAAATGCCTGACGCCATGGGCCGGAATCCGTATTCCGATTGAATCTTCTGGGCCAGGTCGCCGCCGTCGGCGTCGGGATCCTTGATTTCAACAATCAATTGCCCGCCGGACCTTTTTCCGATCTCTTCAAGCACATCCTGAAGATTCATCTTTAACTCAGCGAGTTGTTTCGGCAATTTATTGTCGGCCGAAATATATCCCGTGAATGTCACGGGATGTGAAATCGTGGAAAAAAGATCACCCGCCCCCTGGTATGCATACAGCACCTTCTTTATGGCGCGGGTAATATCGTATTCGGGATTTCGCAGATCAACACTCAGATCCGATTCGCTGCGGACTTTCACCTCGATGAGGTCCTGAAATCCGAGCGTTTCAAACTGGTCTCCATACTTCACAAGGATATCGAAATAGGAGTTGACCACCGATGACTGGTATTTGCTGGCTACCTGAAAGGGAACGGGCCTGATCCCGTATTTCTGACCAGCCTCCTGCTCCAGATCCGGTTCCTCCACGGGATCAATAAACTCGACCCTGACGCGACCACTGCCCGCCAGTGCATATTCCTTCAACAGGTCATGCAGTCTCGGAACAAGCGGCGCCAGCAGCGGGTGGGTCCTGGCGCTGAAATAGCCGCGGATCAGCAACGGTTCATGGAGCCGTGTAAGATAGCTCCGTGTGGCGTCGGATATGGAGTAGATAGTGCCCCTGGTGATGTCCACCCGTGCCTGACCCACCGGCGCCAGCCACAGGTTCGCCGCCAGGAAGTTGGCAATCAGCAGCGCCGTCAGCAGTCCCCACTGGCGATGGCGTCTGTTCGTTTCATTGCCGGCCCATCGCCGCCGTTCAAGCTCGAATATGTTAAGGGTTAGAAATATGCCCATGACGCACAGGTAAAAATACAAATCCCTGATATCGATAATACCGCGGGTGATGGATTCAAACCGTGACCCCGATCCCACAAGCTTAAGCATCTCCGATATTCTGCCGTCGAAGAGGCCCGTCAGTGCATCTGACCCGATGATATACAATATGCCGCCGATGAGCGTGGTGATCATGAGGCTGACGATTTGATTTTCAGACCTGGCGCTGACAAACAGTCCGATAGAGATATATGCCGCCGCCAGGAACAGGGTGGCCAGGTAACCACCGGCCACGGGACCCCAGTCGAGTGAGCCGATGAACGAAACCGTAACCGGCAGCGGCAGGGTCAGCGCCAGTGCCACCAACACAAGACAGAGACAGGCAAGAAATTTGCCCATAACCAGATGAAACGGCGGAGCGGGCGATGCGAGCAAGAACTCCAGGGTGCCGGAACGTCGCTCCTCGGACCACATGCGCATGGTAATGGCCGCGGAAAGAAAGATCACCAGGATCGGCATCCATTCAAAAAGGGGACGAACATCGGCAATATTACGGCTGAAAAAAGTTTCGACCCAGAAGAAGATAAAAAACGTTATTGACAGAAAGGCTCCCAGAAAAATGAAGGCCGTGGCAGACGAAAAAAACGTGGATATTTCCTTTCGGGCAACATGCAGACTCTGTTTCATGATTTCGCCCTCCCCTCCTGTATGGACATGTCACCGAATATTGTCTCAAGATCCCGGCTTTCAGGATACAGTGAGAAAAGACGTGCGCCGTGATCGATCACTGCTTTCGCCACAGCAGGCGCTGTATGAACGGCACGACCGTCCCCATCGGCAGTAAGGGCGTATCGGAACGAACTGTTGTCGCCGGGCAGAACCTCGAAACCCTCGATGCCTGAAATGGCGTTGAATATCGATCCGGCCCGATCGGGTTCGACATCCGTGGCAATGACGAGGCGATTCACGCGACGGAGGTCCTCAAGCGGCGAATCAAGGTATTTCTTTCCATTGCGAAGAATGATGACACGATTGCAGATCGCCTGCACTTCCTGGAGTATATGGGTCGACAGAATAACCGTGGCCGTTTGGGCAAGGTCCCTGATGAGGCTCCGCATCTGGAAAATCTGGCTCGGGTCCAGGCCGCTGGTAGGTTCATCAAGAATGATGATTTTGGGCGCATGCAGAATCGCCTGGGCCACACCGACTCGCTGCCGGTAGCCCTTCGAGAGCGTGCTGATGCGCTCCGTGGCCTTGGTCTCCAGTTCGGTTCGTCCGATGACGTCACGAAGCATGTCGATCCTCCTGCGCTCCGGAATGCCATGCAGCGACGCCGCATAGTCCAGAAAGCCGATGACGGTCATGTCGTGGTACAGCGGACAGTTTTCCGGCAAATACCCTATCAGCTGCTGAATTGCACTGCGGTCGGTTTCCATGTCCAGCCCGTCGATGGCAATTCTGCCGCCGGAGGGTTCCAAACAGCCCGTGAGCATTTTCAGGATCGTTGTCTTGCCGGCGCCGTTGTGACCGAGAAGACCGACGATTTCACCGGTACCGATTTGAAAAGAGACATCATTGACGGCAATCAGCTCGCCGTACCGCCGTGTCAGAGACTCAACGTTGATCATCATTATCCTCTCCATTCCTTTTCTTCCGCATCATCCCCCGTTCCATAAGAAAGACTTTATCGAACATGAAATCGACATCTTTATCAAATTCACCGATATGTTCAAGTATTTTTCATGGAGCTGTTTCATTGCCGATCCTTTATCATGAGGAAATTCATATGGTTCCGGTCAATATCTCCGGCTGATACCTGTTGATATTCCTCTCGGAATTCGCCCCATAATAACGACAGGGCATTTTTCAACGCAAACGCTGCGTCCGGGTCGTAATCCCCTGAATGAGCGGCAAAATCGCCCATGAAGATCTCTTTAAAGCCGTTCATCCCGTATGGCGGCTTTTCGTCTTCTCCCCTTATTGCGGAAAAAAACTCCCGGGTCTGCTCCAGAGATATGCCTGCAAAAGCCGGTTCCATCTGTAACACCCTACGGGCCCAGAAGGTAAAAATGAAACGACGGCAGGTTGCCTCGGGAAAGTGCGCGACCCACTCTTTCTGCGGATATGATGCGGCAAGTTTCGCAAGCAGGCCATCCAGCGCCATCATCTCTTGAAGTGCCGTACGGCATTTATTGATATCGGAGAGCCACTGAAAGTCTCGGTATTCTTCCTTTTCCGATGATCCGACATAGTACTGCGGTCTCTGCGCCACAAGGCCCGACAGGATATGTTCCCAGTATTCTCCCCAGAAATCTGATTTGAAGCCCTGACGATGGAACCAACTTGCCTTTATCCGGGCCTCCGCTTCACACCGCAATGCATCGACAACACCGTACCCCACCCGGAACAGTGTTACGAGGTGATGACGCTCCAGAAGCTTCACCGCCGACGCATGATCATGACCGCAGGCCGCTTCAATGCCCAGATTGATTATGCAGGCCGCTCTCTTACTAGCCTGCATCAAATCTTCGTGTTCCGGCGTCATACATCCGTCCGCCGAGAGGATCTGGTTGGCAAGGCCTGCGAATTCCAGCTTCAACCGGTCCAGAAGCGGAGGGTCTCCGATACAGCTCACAGCTTCCGTGAACAGATTTCTTGTCCCGGCCTGGGCAAGCGGAATAGCAGGAACCGGTCCGATGATTGCTTCATCATGGGCTGAGCCGGAAACGCCCGGCCCGTCCGTTACGAGAACGGCGGCATCCAGGGGAGCGTATACGGCGAGGGCTTCCTCATATGGCAGGAATCCGTGCTCCGCAAGACGCACACTTTTCAGCCGGTACATCTCTTCTTCCAGTTCGGCAGGGATTGTACCCCCGAGTCGGCAGATGAGACTCGCATACCGCTGAGAATCTTCACGCGCCAGTGCGCTGATAATATCTTCAATGCTTTCCCTGTATTCCCGGTCAACTGCCCGTATATGGAAGACCCCGTCGATGCTGAAAAACCCCTCCGGGAGATCAAGGAGATCATCCTCATTGTTGATTTCCATCACCTCAGCGGTTTTGAACAAGTAATAACAGGCGAGATATTCACCCTCGCCCAGAAGCCACCGGGCGAGTTTTTGACGGTCGGCCTGACGGAAAAGATTCAACCAATGAAATGTATGGGATATATCGAGACGGTCTTTCTTCCATAATTCCAGATCAAGGAGATACTGCCACTGGTCGGTTGTCGCCGATGAAAGAATGGCCATGGAGTCATCCGCTCCGACTTTTTTGATCAACCAGAAGAAATCTTCACAGGGGAGCTCCCGGATCAGCGCTCCCGGGTCATGACTGTCGAGTATTTCTTTTAACACCTCTCTGCCTGTCAAGGCATGCAGCTTCCTCGACAAACATTCTCTTTCATATACCACCGCAGGCATTACCGATTCGGTTTCGTTCACTCTCTTACTGTTCATAACGGTCACATCGGACATACTGCCTTCAGCCTGATCACTACATCAACAATTATGAAACATTCGCGTGATGACCGGTATCAAACACAGCCGGACGTTCATTCGCCGCATCACGGAAATGAGAATTGATGGCCTTCCGGTCGTTCCATATATAGTCTACGATATCACATAGAGAGGCGTCTTTCCGGCTCAGCCATCCGGGGCAGCTTGCCGATACCTTGTATCGTCCCGTATCATGATTCCAATGAATCTCCATTATCCCTCCATTGACACCCATCAGGGGCAGAAAGTACTGTAAATCTTTTCCGTTTCTGACATCCTCGGCAAGACGCCCGGCATCCTTTTTTGACCTGATCTGAAACCTCTTATGATGTACCATGCCTCCTCACCCCGACACCATCATGATGATGCCGGCTTCCCGGAGCGTTGTCTCCATATTCCGCTTTATGCGGATCTTCGTGCACGGCCCGTACGCCCTCCAATATTGAAAGAGCCGCCGGATCTGCGTAAATAAGTTCACCGTTATTGTAAATTGCCTTCACACCGATCATCGGTGACGAGATGACTTTTTCT
>CAYPKE010000057.1:0-13606 GCA_964411235.1 uncultured Syntrophales bacterium | reverse complement strand
CCGATTCTCAAAGATTTCCCTCAGCTTTGCGATTCCGGTGGTATTTCGCCGCCTCGGCCAACTCCTTGGGCGTGTTGATTCCCATCACCGACCGGGTATCTTCGGCCAGGCAGGCCCGAACGGCAAGTCCCTGACGTTGGGCGATTGCCACGATATCCGTCAGATAGTATTCCTGCTGGCTGTTCCGGTTGTCGATCCGGCTGACGGCATCGAAAAGAAACGACGCCCTGACCAGATAAATGCCGGTATTGATCTCCCTGATCCGCCGTTCTTCATCCGTTGCGTCCCGCTCCTCGACAATTTTCCGCAGGTTACCTTCCTGATCCATGACGATACGGCCGTACCCTCCGGGGTTTTCCACCTCTGCGGTCAGAACGGACACCACGGCCCCTGATGCGGCGTGTTCATCCCCCAGCCGCTTAATCGTTGCAAGGGGCAACAGCGGCACATCCCCGCAAAGGATCAGCACATCGCCGTCATACTCCGCAAAGGCCTCCCGAGCCTGAAGGACGGCATGCCCCGTGCCCAGTTGCTCCCGCTGTTCAACAAAAATCAAATCGCGACCCGCGAAGGTCTCACGAACCAGCTCCGCCTGGTGACCGACGATGACCACAATCTCTTCCGATCCTGCGGCCTTGGCAACATCAATCACGTAATCCAGAATCGGGCGTCCGCGGATTGCGTGCAGCACCTTGGCCAGGTCGGAACCCATTCGGGTCCCTTTTCCCGCCGCCAGAATCAAGGTCTTAAAATCCGCCTTCTTTATCATCACCCGCATGGTTTTCTATTCTATCTCCTGTGCGGCACCTTCGGACTTGCACCGCCTCCCTTTCTCCGGCGCTCTATCAACAAAGCCCAAAGCTGTCAAGGAGGGGATGCCTGCCCCTCAGATTGGCGCAACGCCCTCTGCATCGGTATCGTCAATCGGTCCCCCCGGGACGAATGATCCACCACCAATTTCATTGACTCCGGATCGCTTTTTCGATATGAAGAATGCGGTTTTTTCGCGCTCCTTTCGACGTTCCGCCGCCACAACCATATGATTACAACGCTCAAAGCTCTCCCCCTCCGCACATATGTCACAGGATTTGGAGCGTCGCGGGCTTCCTGATCGCTACAGGGCGGCGGGCGCAAGCAAAGGCAGCCAGATTCTTGAGGTGATAAGAAATGAATGTTCTGCTGATCGGAAACGGAGCCAGGGAACACGCCATGGCGGAAGCGATTGCCCGTTCCCGTTACCAACCCCGGCTTTATGCCTTCATGAAAAGCAACAACCCCGGGATCGCCGGTCTCTGCGCGGAGACGGAATCCGGCAGCTATGCCGACCTGGAAACCATCTGCACGAAAGCACGGGCATGGGCGATTGACTTTGCCGTCGTCGGTCCGGAAGACCCCCTCGACAAGGGCGTGGTGGATGCCCTGGAAAAGGTCGGCATCCCCGCAGTCGGACCGACCAAAAGTCTCGCCCGTCTGGAAACGTCCAAGTCCTTTACCCGGAATCTCGTCGCCCAATACGGCATCCCCGGAAACCCCCGCTTTCAGAATTTCACCACCGGCGACGGCATCGAGGCGTTTCTTGATACGCTGGACGGCATTGTCCTGAAACCCGACGGCCTGACCGGCGGCAAGGGTGTGATGGTCCAGGGAGATCATTTCCGGACCAAGGGCGAGGCGCTTTCCCTGTGCCTGGAAATCCTCGGGGAACATCCCTCCATCACCGTCGAAGAAAAAATGGAGGGGGAGGAATTTTCGCTCCAGTGCATTTCCGATGGCCGGACCGTCATTGCCACGCCTCCTGTACAGGATCACAAACGCCGGTTTGTTGACGACAAGGGCCCGAACACGGGCGGCATGGGTTCCTATTCGGACAGCAATCACCTTCTGCCCTTCCTGAAACCGGAAGATATCGCCGAAGGCCTGGCGATTACCCGGCAGGTCGCCCAGGCCCTGTGGAAAGAAACCGGGGCGCCCTACAAAGGCATCCTGTACGGAGGCTTCATGGCCACCAAAAGCGGCGTCAAACTGATGGAGTACAATGCCCGCTTCGGCGACCCCGAGGCGATGAATATCCTGCCGCTTCTGAAGACGGATTTTGTCGATTTGTGCCGGGCCGTCATCGACGGCACACTGGATCATCTGCATGTTGAATTCGAACATAAAGCCACCGTGTGCAAATACATCGTACCCAAGGGCTATGGCCTTCCGCAGGATCACCCGGATGCGAAAACCACCTCGGCCAAGATTGAAGTCGGCGAGGTGGGCAAGGCCCGCCTCTATTATTCCTCCGTGGACAAAAGAGCCGACGGCCTGTACATGACCACATCCCGGGCCATCGGCGTTGTCGGAATCGCCGACTCCCTGGCGGAAGCCGAAAAAACGGCTGAAAACGCCGTTTCCGCCATAGCCGGTCCGGTTTCACACCGGCCCGATATCGGCACGGCCACCCTGATCGAAAAAAGGATCCGGCATATGAAAGAGATCAGGGAGTAACGGAGGTCCCATCGCCGCCAGGCGTCATCGGAAACGGCCAAAACCTTTAATTTAACAGCAAATGAAATACAAAATGATGCTTACCAAAGGAGAAGAGCGCACATGAACATGAATACCATCAAGCGGGTCCTGATCAGCGTCACGGACAAGAAGGGCATTGTTGATTTCGCCAAAGAACTGGCCGCGTTCAACGTCGAGATTTTGTCCACGGGGGGAACGGCGGCGCAGATTCGCAACAGCGGCATTGCCGTGCGCGACGTGTCCGATTACACGGGCTTTCCCGAAATGATGGACGGTCGCCTGAAGACCCTGCACCCGAAAATCCACGGAGGGCTGCTGGCCCTGCGGAACAACGAGAGCCACATGCAGGCCCTGGCCGAGCACGGCATCGACCTCATCGACATGGTCGTTATCAATCTCTACGAGTTTGAAAAGACCGTAGCCCAGGAGGGGTGTTCCCTGGATCACGCCATCGAGAACATCGATATCGGCGGACCGACGATGCTCCGGGCCGCCTCCAAGAACTACCGCTTTGTCACCGTCGTGACGGACCCGGATGATTACGGTAAAATCATCGCCGAGATGAAAGAGACCGGCGGCAGAATTTCCGAGGCGACCAACTTCGCCCTGGCCGTCAAGACCTTCCAGACGACGGCCCGTTACGACGGCGCCATTTCCAATTACCTGGGGAAACTTGCCCCCTACGGCGGCGAGAGCCGTGATTTTCCGGACACCTTCACCATGCAGTTCGCCAAGGCCCAGGATCTCCGCTACGGGGAGAACCCCCACCAGAAGGCCGTTTTCTACCGCGAAACCGATCCGACCATTCCGGCCATCTCCAACGCGAAGCAGATACAGGGCAAGGAACTGTCCTACAACAACATCATGGACAGCGACGCCGCCTGGCAGGCCGTCTACGACTTCACCCTGCCCGCCGCAGTCATCATGAAACATGCTAATCCCTGCGGCGCCGCCGCATTTGAAGGGAACCTCGTCGATGTCTACCTGAAGGCCCTGGAGACGGACCCTGTTTCCGCCTTCGGCGGCATCGTCGCCTTCAACCGGACCATCGACAAGAAAACCGCGGACGAACTGGCCAAGATTTTCCTAGAGGTGATCATCGCCCCCGGAATTGACGCCGATGCGGCGGCGGTACTGGAGTCGAAAAAGAATGTCCGGGTTCTCATCATCCCCCAGGCGGGCGGGCGCGACTCCGGATACGATTTCCGCCGCGTTGTCGGCGGGCTCCTGGTACAGGATCGCGACAGAACGGATTTCGACATCCGGAAGGCCCAAGTCGTGACCAAGCGCAAACCCACGGAGGAGGAATACGCCGCCCTGGACTTCGCCTGGCGCATCGTGAAACACGTCAAGTCGAACGCCATCGTTTTCGCCACGAAGCACCAGTTGGTCGGCGTGGGGGCCGGGCAGATGAGCCGCGTGGATTCGGTCAGGATCGCCTCCATGAAGGCGCTTCTGCCGACCAGGGGGTCGGTACTGGGATCCGACGCCTTTTTCCCCTTCCGGGACGGCATCGATATGGCCGCCGAGGCCGGCGTCACGGCCATCATCCAGCCGGGCGGATCCGTCCGCGACGAGGAAGCGATCCAGGCGGCGGACGAACACGGCATCACCATGATCTTTACGGGGCAAAGGCATTTCAAACACTAAACGGCACCGATGTCATGCCGGACTTGGCGGTTTTATTGAAATGTCATTCTGAGGCACCAGCCGAAGAATCTTATTCTCTAATAATATCGAAACGATTAGATTCCTCACTTCGTTCAGGATGACAACGAAAATAAATTGAACATCATTATGACACTGCCGCCTGATCCGGCATCCATCGCTCACTGAACGGACTGAATTCCGTGTTGCACGACCCTTGCACGGAATGACAATATAACCCTGGAAGGGTTCCTGAACCACGAAACGATGAGGAGGTTATTATGAAGGAAAACAAGGAAGTTCTTGTCAGTGTCGCCATGGGCAGCGATTCCGACGTCCCGATCATGGCGGAAACCGTCAACATTCTGCGGGAATTCGACATACCCTATGAAGTCTATCTGACCTCAGCCCACCGGGCGCCGGAACGTACCATGAATTTCGCCCGGGGCGCGGCCGAGCGGGGCGTCAAGATCATCATTGTCGGCGCGGGCGCAGCGGCGCACCTGGCGGGTGTCATCGCCTCCCAGACCCCATTGCCCGTGATCGGCGTTCCCATCGACGCCACCCCCCTGGGGGGAATGGACGCCCTGCTGTCGACCGTTCAGATGCCCGGGGGCATCCCCGTGGCGACCATGGCCATCGGCAAGGGGGGGGCGAAGAACGCCGCCCTGATGGCAGTGCGGATTCTCGCCCTGGAGGACAGGGATATCAAGAAGAGGCTGGACGCCTACATCGAAAAGCTGGCCCAGGATGTGGAACGGAAACACGAAAACCTTACAACCCTGCAGGCATCATAAAACGCAATGGCCCTGGTTCTGAAAATCGATCCAGTCAATCCGGAGCCTGATCTCCTCTCGCAGGCGGTGGAAATCCTGCGGGAGGGAGGCGTGATCGCCTACCCCACGGAAACCTTTTACGGCCTGGGAGTAGACGCGAAAAACGAAAACGCCGTGGCGCGCCTCTTCGCTGTGAAGGGACGCGATTTCCGCAATCCCGTTCCCGTTATCGTCGGCGATGCCGGAGTTTTGCCCCGCATCGCCATGGAGATTCCCCAGACGGCGAAAGAATTGATCTCCCGTTTCTGGCCCGGCCCGCTGACCCTCGTCCTGCGGAGCGCCCCCGCCGTTTCACCGCGACTGACGGCGGGGACCGGGAAAATAGGGGTCCGCGTCTCAAGCCATCCCGTGGCGCGTCTTCTGGCCCACGGCCTGGCTGGCCCCCTTACCTCCACCAGCGCCAACCGCTCCGGGGAAACGGAATGCGTCACCGCCCGGGAGGTGTTGGACAGGATCGGAAGCGATCTGGATCTGATCATCGACGGCGGGGCAACCCCCGGCGGCAAGGGCTCGACGATTCTCGACATCACCGGGGAGGCGCCCGTCGTCCTTCGTCACGGCGCCGTTCCGTTTCCCTGATTATCCCGGAGCCCTTAATAAAGATTGCCTTGCGTCTTGCGGAAAACCATGACGCATGCATGACCTTTCCTGAACGCATTCCATGCTCCCTGATGCTTTTATGGACAATCTTCGGATTCGACGGTTGTAAAGCCTTTTTTTTTCTGGTATGGGGTTACCATCAATTCCCAAGCGCAAAGGAGGCGTCAAAGAATGAAAAAGTTTTGGTTGATTGCAGCATGTCTGGTGGCAAGTTTGATCCTATCGGCACCGGCCCTGATGGCCAAGGAATTCAAACTCGGCATTTTCGATATCCACAAAATCGTCCGGGAATCCCGGGCCGGCAAGAATGCCATGGCGACACTGACGAAAGATCTCGAGGCGAAGCGGACCATCCTCGTTGAAAAACAGCGGGAACTCCAGGCTCTTCGCGCGGATTTCGACAAGGCAGCGGCGGCCGACCGGAGGTCGAAGCAGGAAAAACTGGCGGAGGCAGCCAAGGAGTACAACCGGCTTGCAGCGGATTTGGATGAGGAGCACAAGAAAAAGACCAGAGAAATCAACGAGAAGGTCCTGTTGGATCTCCGGGAAGTGATCACCAACGTGGCTAAAAGGGAGGGATACACCCTGATCCTCCAGAAAGGCAGCGTATACCTTTCCGATGACGAATACGACATGACCGACAAGATAATCCGGGCTTACGATCAGAGAAGATAAGTCGTCACGATTGAGCGACGCCGGGGCGGGCCTTCCTGCGAAGACCCGCCCCTTTTTTATTCCGCCCGGGGCCTATTCAGCGACGCGGCGCCAATCAGGCAACGCTGCGCTCACAGCGCCTCAAAAATCGCCGCCGCGCCCATGCCACCGCCGATGCACATGGAAACCACGCCCCGCTTTGCGCCGCGCCGTCCCATTTCATGGAGAAGCTGCGCCGTGAGCTTCGCCCCCGTCGCACCCAGGGGGTGACCCAGGGCGATGGCGCCGCCGTTCGGATTGACATCACCCCTTTCCAGGCGGTCTTCGATCCCGATCTTCCGGATGCAGTAAAGCGCCTGCGACGCAAACGCCTCGTTGATTTCAAAAAGATCGATGTCCGACGTTTTCAACCCTGCCATGTCCAGCACCTTGGGGATGGCGTAGGCGGGACCGACCCCCATTTCTTCGGGACGGCAGCCGACCACGGCATAATGGGTAAGACGGGCCCGGGGCTCAAGCCCCAGGGACTCGGCCTTCCGGCGGCTCATCACCAGAGCGAAAGCCGCGCCGTCGGTCATCTGGGAAGAATTCCCCGCCGTGACGACGCCCCCTTCACGGAAGGGCGACTTCAGCTTGGCCAGCTCTTCCATCGTAACGGGCCAGCGCACGCCGTCATCAATATCAAAGAGGCGTTTTTCGATCATCCGCCGTCCCCTTTTGTCCCGGGTGTAATGCCAGCCCTGGATGGGGATGATCTCCTCGCTGAATTTCCCGGCCAGGATAGCCTCGTGTGCCCGGCGCTGACTCTCCAGACCAAAGCGGTCCTGGTCTTCCCGGGAGATATGATAATCCCGGGCGACATTTTCCGCCGTAATGCCCATGGAAACGAACGTGTTCGGCAAATCCCCCCAATCCGGATGCGGGCGGAACATGGCCCCGCCCATGGGGATGTGGGACATGGTTTCGACACCTCCCGCAATGAGGACCTCCGCCCAGCCGGCATTGATTCTGGCCGTTGCATCCGCGATGGATTGCAGCCCCGAAGAGCACAGACGGTTGATGGTCATCCCCGCCGTCGTGACCGGCAAGCCGACGCCCAGGGCCAGCACCCGGCCGAGGTTCATCCCCGTTTCCCCCTCCGGAAAGGCGCAGCCGGCAATGACATCGTCGATTTCTTCAGGACTAAGTTGGGGAAACCGCTGCAGAAGACCGCGCAGAACCTGCAGGCCGATTTCATCCCCGCGCGTCGTGGCCAGGGCGCCCCGCTTGTTGCGCCCTCCGGGGCTTCTCACCGCATCGATAATGACCGCTTCGTTCATGGCCGTCCTCCTTAATTCCTCAGGGGTTTTCCCGTGTTCAGAATGTGCATCATCCGGTCCTGCGTCCTGGTTTCACCGCAGAGACTCATGAAGGCTTCCCGCTCCAGGTCAAGAATTTCCTGCTCCGTGACAAAAGTCCCTTCGGCGCAATCTCCGCCCGAGAGGACATAGGCGAGTTTTTTTGCCACATGCACATCGTAGTCGGAAATATAATTTCCATGGCGCATGTTGTACAGAATCGCCGCAGCAATGCCCCGCAAATTCTCACCCATGACCGGAATGGCGCACGCCTCGGGTTGACGGTAAAAACGGGAAAGGCCGATGACCACTTCCCGGGCGTCCCAGAGCTGCTGGTCCCGGTTCATGCTGATGCGGTCGCTGCGCCGCAGATAGGCCAGCTCTTTCGCCTCGACGGCGCTGGTCGCCACCTTCGCCATGGCGATTGTTTCGAAGATCTTTGCGTAAAAATGCTGCAGGTTCAACCCCGCCTCCACCACGTCGGGATATAGTTCGCCCGCGATCCGGGCCATGAGCTCTTTCGTCCCGCCGCCGGCCGGAATCACCCCGATCCCGGTCTCGACGAGCCCGATGTAGGTCTCCCCCAGGGGTCGGCAGGCCGCCGTATGCAGACAGATCTCGCAGCCACCGCCCAGGGTGAGACCGGCAGGCGCCGCCACGACGGGTTTCGACAGGTACTTGAGCCGCATGTTCGCTTTCTGAAAAGCCGCCACCAGTTCTTCCAGGACGTCCCACTGTCCCATCTGGATAGCCATCAGGACCTTGAACACGTTGGCCCCGGCGGAGAAGTTCGTGCCGTGGTTGCCGATGACCAGCCCGATAAAGTCCTTCTCGACCCGATCGCAGCTTGCGAAAATCATCTTGATCACCAGATCGTCCAGGGAATTCATCTTCGTATGGAATTCGAGGCAGGCCACGCCTTCGCCGATGTCGATGAGGCTGGCGGATTCGTTCTGCAGAACGGTCCGGGTTCTCTCCTTCAGCGAAGGCAGGAAGATGACCCGCGGATGCTCCTCAATCCTGACATATTGCTGCGTCGCGAAATCGTAGCAGTACAGGCCGTCTTCCCGTCTGTCGTAAAAAGACAGGCAGCCGTTGGCCACCATCGTCCGGATCTTTTCCGGCACCGCCTTGTTCAGGTCCTCCATCACCCGGATGGACGCCTCCAGACCGACGGCATCCCACATCTCAAACGGCCCCAGCTGATGGTTGTATCCCCATTTCATGGCGCCATCCACGGCCGTCAGGGTATCGCAAATCTCGGGAATGCGGTTGGCGGCGTAGATGAAGTTGTTGCAGAGATAGTCCCTGACAAACGCCCCCGCCTGATCTTCTGCGTAGAAAAGAGTCCGGACCTTGGCGACCAGGTCTTCGCTTTTTTTCGCCGCCCCCACGGAAGGAAACCGGGGCTTGACGAGGGGCCCATAGGTCATGGTCCGGTAATCCAGAACCTCTTTGGTTTTCTCGCCTTTCTCATTCCTGGTTCTGCGGTAAAACCCTGCGCCCGTCTTGTTTCCCAGGAGCTTCCGTCCGATCATCGCCTGCAGGAACTCGGCGGGCCGGAAAAGCTCCCGCATTTCGTCGTCCGGCACCGCATCATGGAGATGCGTCATGACGTGAACGGCTGTGTCCAGCCCCACCAGATCGACGGTGCCGAATAGGGCCGTTCCCGGCCGTCCCAGTTCCCTCCCTACGATCGTGTCCACCTCCTCGACGGTCATGCCCTTTTCCGCCATGAGGTGCATGGCGTTGGCGATGTCGAAGACCCCGATGCGGTTGCCGATGAAGTTGGGCACATCCTTGCAAACAACCACCCCCTTGCCCAGGACATCCTCACTAAATTTGACCATCGCAGCCAGAACAGCCGGATCCGTTTCCGGGCCGGGAATGATTTCCAGAAGCTTCATATAGCGGGGCGGATTGAAGAAATGGGTGCCCAGGAAACGCGACTTCAGGCTTTTCCCTGACCGGGCGGCAATGTCTCCCACCGGCAGGCCGGAGGTGTTCGTCGAGACCACACAGTCCGCCTTGAGATGGCCTTCGATCCGCGCGAGCAGATCCTGCTTGATCTCCAGGTCCTCGACTACGGCCTCGATCACCCAGTCAGCCTCTTTCAGCCAGGCCAGGTGGTCCACAAAATTGCCCGGCCGAATGTGGGCGGCGTTCTTTTTCGTGTAGAACGCGGCTGGCTTGGCTTTCAGCGCCTGGTCCAACCCCGACAGGGCCAGCTTGTTGCGCCAGGCCGGTGTCTCCTCGGTCCAGCCTTTCTGCTGCTCCGCGTCCGTCAGGCGGGGAGGCAGCATGTCCAGAAGGATGCAATCGATTCCGGCGTTGGTGAGATGGGCGGCGATGGACGCCCCCATGATGCCGGCCCCCAGTACCGCCGCCTTTTTGATCTCGTAAGGCATGTCGACCTCCTTTAATGCGTGATTCTTCGTCGCTCCGCTCCTCACAATGACATCTTAATTCAATTCCAAGGCTTTAGACTGTCACCCTGAGCGAAGCGAAGGGTCTCTTTCTCTAAACAAATCCATTGCCAAATCATGCCATTCGGGATTTTGTGACTCAATCAAGCTGATCTTTTTTGATCGCAGCCAACCTTTGATCTGCTTCTCTCTCACAATAGCCGACCAGACATCCTCCGTCTGCTCATAATATACAAGATACTTGATATTATATTTTGTAGCAAAACCCGGAATGAGTTTATTCTTATGCTTATAAACACGGCCTTCAAGATTGCTTGTGACTCCTGTATAAAGTGTCTTCGATTTATTGGTCATGATATAAACGTAGTAGGCGCTCATCATCATTGATAGTCTTCTCGATCCGTATTGTTAGTCAAGATTTGATAGTAAAGCCTCATAATCTATGCAACCTCCTACTATGTCACCCTGAGCGAAGCGAAGGGTCGCTTATCACTGCAATGCGTGATTCTTCGTCGCTTGTGCTCCTCAGAATGACATTTCCTTTAACTCATGACCGTAATTCAGACTCTGCATTTTTAATAATTACTTGAATTTATTCACAACAAACCCGGCAGATCCGAAATTCTTTTAACCTTTTTAGCTTCCGACACGCTTTCGAATTTCTGTCACCCTGAGCAACGCGAAGGGTCTCTTTGCCCTGGCGTCCCCTCATGCACGTTGTGAAGTTCCAGGCGCCGGGGGGAAAGGCTCGTTGTACCCCAGTACCGGGATCCTCCTATCTTCTCTTCTTCTTTGCCGGATTATGAATTCCCGAACAGCCTCTTCTCTCAAAACGATTCGTCCGCCATCTCCAGCGGCGCCCGTTCCGCCGATTGAATCGCCTTGCAGCGTCCTTTCACCGTCATCAGCACGTCGTTGGCGAAGAATTTCGCTGCCGCAATCTTTCCCTGGTAGAAGGCCACATCGGCATTTTCATGGACCAAGGCCCGCTGTCTTCCGGGGGAACTTTCAACGCCTTCCTCCTGATAGATTGCCTGCAGCCTGCGGCTGGCAATCGCCGCCCCCTGGAAAAGGAAATGCCCCAGCAGGACATCCCCCAGGATGCGCAGATAAGGTGAGGCATACAGAATCGGAATCAGAAAACCGGCCGACTTCGCCATGGCGGCGAAACCCTCCGTCACTTCCCCGAGCGCCTGCAGGGCTCCGCCGAGAATCGGCGCATCCTTCTGCAGGGGGGCGAGCGCCGCCGAAAGCTTTACCGTTTCCGCCATGAGGCCGAACAGATGCCTCACATCATCCCCGTTTCTCTGTCCGAGTTTCCTCCCCACCAGATCCAGGGCCTGCACCCCGTTGGTCCCTTCGTAAATGGACGAAATCTTGCAGTCCCGCAGATACTGTTCGACGGGATACTCCGAACAATAGCCGTAGCCGCCGTAAACATCGATGGCCCTGGAGCAGATCAGGAATCCCGTATCGGAACAATAGGCCTTGCATACAGGGATGAGCAGTTCCACCAGACCTTCCCAATCTCTGCGCTTCTCCTCCTCTTCGGCGACCGCCGCCATGTCCATGCAGTAGGCCGCAAAGTAGTTGAGGGCCCGCATGCCCTCCACGTGGGCTTTCATCCACAAAAGATTGCGCCTGACGTCGGGATGGCCGATGATGGGAATGGCTTTGGCATCGGGATTGCGCATTTCCCAAACCGGCGGGCTCTGGACGCGTTCCTTCGCATAGGAAACGGCGTGCTCGTAGGCCGCCGTTGCATGGCCGAGGCCCTGCATCCCGACTTCGAGGCGCGCCTCGTTCATCATGTTGAACATGACATGGATGCCCTCGCGTTCCTTTCCCAAAAGTTCGCCGACGCAGTCGTCATGGTCGCCGAAATTGAGGGTGCACGTCGCCGACCCGTGAATGCCCATCTTGTGCTCCACGTTCCCCGTCTGCACGTCGTTGCTTTCACCGGGGCTTCCGTCCTCTTTTATGCGGACCTTGGGAACGATGAAGGCGGAGAGGCCCTCCGTCCCGTGGGGATCGCCTTCGATGCGGGCCAGGACGATGTGCACGATGTTGGGCGTCATATCATGGTCGCCGCCGGTGATGAAGCACTTCGTTCCCCGGATGCGGTAGGTCCCGTCGGGAAGCCGCTGTGCCGAAGTCCGCAGGGCGCCCACATCCGTCCCGGCATTCGCCTCCGTCAGGCACATGGTCCCCGTCCATTCGCCGCCGTACATGCGGCTCATGTACCGCGCCTTCTGCGCCGCCGTACCGAAGCGTTCGATCAGCCCGGCGGCCCCCGCCGTCAACCCCGGATAGGTCAGGAGGGGGAAGTTGGCGGCATAGAAATATTCCATCGTGGCGGTGACGACCGTGATCGGCAACCCCTGGCCGCCCACGTCCACGCACTTCGAAGGGCAGAGCCACCCGCCCTCGACAAATGCCCGGTAGGCTTTGTGGAAACCCGCGGGGATGCTAACCTTGCCATTTTCGAAGACACAGCCCTGCCGGTCGCCCTCGGCATAAGCGGGCAGGAAAACATGAAGGGCCAGCTTCTCCGCTTCGTCCCGCATCAGCAGCATGTCCTCCTGTGTCAGACCGCAAAAGGCGTCACCCCGCAAAAGCGTTTCCATGCCGAGCTGCTCGAACAGGACAAATTCCTGATCGCGATTGTTCACCAGTGTCCGGCCCATGGCGTCCTCCTTCCGAACCGTCGCTCAAAAATACCGTTGCAGGGTTTGTCCTTTCCCAACCGGGCTTCCCCGGAGCGCCCCGCCGCGGAAGATCACCCGGCAGCACCTGCGGCGCCGCCATCCGCTGATCCTGGTTTCATTCCCCTCATGAAGACATCGAGCCCCGCCTCCAGGGTGGCGCGAATCCGTTCTTCCCGCTTTTCCTCGGCGGCGGCATACAGGTCATGGCTGAGGATGCCGTTCAACAGACCCCAGAACGCCTTACGGCAAAGGAACGGCCCATGCCGGGAGGCGAACTCGCCGCAGTCGATCCCCTGCGCGAAAATCCGCTCGATCACGGCGACATTTTTTTTCATCGACTGCCTCAGACGCCGGACCAGGTCTTCCGGCAGGGCCGTCCGCTCCGGGTAAAGCTGAAAACTCATCATGATCCGGAACAGTTCCGGACTGCGGAGAAAGACATCCCGGTAGAGCCCGGCAACCTGCAGCAACCTCGCCGCAGCGGTACCGCCCGCCGCATCCAGCGAGGCGATGCGCCGGTGAAACGCCTCGATGTCGGCGAGAAGAATCTCCACGTAGATTTCCTCCTTGCCGCGGAAGTGGAGGTAGAGGGATCCCTTGGCCAGTTCCGCCTCCCGGGCGATCCGCTCCACCGTCACCGCCTGGAATCCGTCACGGAAGAAGAGCCTTCTCGCCGTATCCAGGATCAGGTTCCGCCGGGCCTCCCGCTCGCGCCTTCTTCTTTCGCCGATACCCACTCAACACCGTCCCTAAATCGAATCATGAATTTCGGTCATTATATGACTGACGGTCAAGATCGTCAAGAAAAGTAATAGATGTGTTACATGTTATGGTAGTTATTACTCCGGCAATTAAACATCTGAATTATGGTTATGCGGCATAGGCGA
>CAYPKE010000056.1:0-13659 GCA_964411235.1 uncultured Syntrophales bacterium | reverse complement strand
TTTCCTCCATAATCAGGGCCGCACAATCGGCACGAGTGATGCGCTCCGCCAGGACGATCCTGCGACCAATCCTGGTAGTAACCATGACTTTCTGGATTTCGCGCATTCTTTCCAGCTCGCGCCCTGCCTCCTGAGCGTGTCTTTCCCGGCTTTCTGCGGCCTGCCGGAACATTTTGCCGGCATCATCGAACATCAGATTTTCTTTATAGGCAAGTCCCATGAAATAATAAGCATCTCCTGCATGCGGGTCGATCCGGGTCGCGGCGGCAAAGGCCTCCTTCGTTTCAAGGAACCATCGTTTGTCCCGCCTGTCGACGGTATAGATTCGTAGGCGGCTGATTTGGCAGAGTTTCTTTTCTTCTTCCCTGACGGCGTATTTGCAACCCCGGCGCAGCGATTCGAGGGATTCCTTGAAGTTGCCCTGGTACGCCTTTGTCAGCGCCAGCCCTGTGTGGGCGCGTGAATTTTTTGCATCCGATCTGAGGACCCATAAAAATTCACGTTCCGCACCCTCGTAATGACCGGCCTCCAGAAGCCTTGTCCCCTCTGCGATATAGGCATCCGCCGGATCATCCGCTTTAATGACCGGTCGTTTTCCGGAAGAGGCACATGCCCCGATCATGAAGACCAGGAAAACCAACAACGCCATCCGGGGCCATCGGCAAGCATGCATCGGAATCACAAATTTCTCCTTCTGTTTTAAGCATCTGGCACGGCACTCGCGGCACCGTGACGTTCGGGCTATTTCCATATATTTATCCCTATTTGAAGTCAAGGGTTTTCACCTGCACGCATCAGACCTTCCCGAAAACAGTCGATCCTGGAGCGGATGCCTTTGATGTCATCGGGCTCAAACCAGATGATTTCCGCATCTTTTTTGAACCATGTCATCTGTCTTTTCGCGTATTGCCAGGTGTCTCTTTTCATGAGCGTCATGGCCTGGTCCTTTGACCAGCAACCCTGCAGATATCCCACCACATGACGGTATCCCAGGGATTGCATCGATTTCAGTTCCGGACCGTAATTGTTCCTGAGGAGTTGTTTCACTTCATCTTCCAGGCCCGCTTCCCACATCCTTTCGACACGTGCTTCAATCCGCTGCTGTAATCTCTGCCGTTCCATCATCACGCCGATCTTTACGTAGCGGAACGAATCAGTCCTTTGGAAGGCATGACCTTTCTGGATGCCCGTGATCGACTGACCTGTCAGCTCGAGAACTTCCAGGGCCCGTGAAACGCGGACCAGGTCATTGGGATTGAGGCGGTCCGCCGCCGCCGGATCTCTCTTCCTTAACAGGGCATGCAGGCAGGACCTGCCGTATTTTTCCGCCCATTCCCGGTGCTGCGACCGCAGGGCCTCATCGGGACCGGGTCCGGCAATCAGGCCGCCCAGGAGAACCTTGATATAAAGCCCCGTCCCTCCGGCCACGTAAGCGAGATGCCCTTTCTTGCCTGTTTCTTCCAACGCGGCAGCCGCGTAATCCTGGAAGATGGCGGCATTAAACTGCTCATCCGGATTGACCAGATCGATCAAACGGTAGGCGTATTTTGATCTTTCCTCCCGGTTCGGCTTCGCCGTCCCGATGTCCATGTGACGGTAAACCTGCATGGAATCCGCACTGATGATCGGCGCAGGCATCTTTTCGGCCAACACGTGCACAAGGTCCGTTTTTCCCGAACCTGTGGGACCGGTAATCAAAATCAGAGCGGGAGGCGCTGATCCTTTCATGTGCGCTTGAACAGTCGATCCAGTTCCGGAAGTGTATAGATCGCACAGACAGGCCGGCCATGGGGGCAGGTCGCGTTGAAAGGAATCCGGTCCATTTCCTCGCAAAGGGCACGGACTTCCTCCGGGGTCAGTCCGTGTCCCGCCTTGACGGCTCCCTTGCAGGCCATGACGGCAAACATTTTTTCCTTTAGTGCCAGGGATGAACCGAGGCTTCTGTTCATGCAGGCCTCTTCCAGCAGGTCCGGCAGCAGCGTCTGCGGTGATACATCGGCAAGCGCAGCGGGGACCGCCTTAAGAACAATCGTATTCCCCCCGAAATCTTCGACTTCCAGGCCGGCTTCCGCAAGAATATCTTTCACCGCCAATGCCCGCCCGTATTCTTCCGGAGACAGTTGGAGCACAGCCGGTACCAGCAGGGACTGCCTGAAATCCTTCCTGCTCAATGCGGCCGTCCGGATTCTCTCAAAAATGACCCTTTCGTGCGCCGCATGCTGGTCCATCACCACCAGTTTGTCCGGGGCGGCGAAAATAAGATAGGTAACGCCGACCTGCCCCAGATAGGTCAGGTCGGCATAACGAATGACATCGGTTTTCCGATGATCGAAAACGGGCTGGAAACTGCGCAACGCCTCTATTTCATACTGCCGTACCGGCATCGCCTCCTGTGTGCCGGCTTTCCCATCGAACGGTTTACCGAAGACGGGCTTGCCTGAACCCGTCAGCAGGGTGTATCGTTTCAAGGCTTCCTCAACCCTCTCCTGATAAGCCCTGTTCTCCATCCGGATTCCGCCTCCGACATCAATCTGCGTCACGCCTTGCATGACGGCAAGTGACCGTACCAGTGTTTCGACAACGAGTTCATACATTTCCCGGGGATTTTTGAAGCGGACTTCGGTCTTGGCCGGATGGACGTTGATATCCACATTTTCGCAGGGCACGTCGAAAAAGAAGACAACCATGGGGTGTCTCTTCTCCGGAATAACTCGGCGATAGGCCGTCATCACAGCGTGACTGAGAAAACCGTCCCGAACATATCGCCTGTTCACAAAAAAGAAGTAGCCCTTCGTATTGGAACGTGAAAATTCCGGCCTGGTGATATAGCCGGAAAGGGTGATGTTATCTTTATGCCCCTGTATATCGATCATGTTTTCGGCCGCGTCCTCACCAAGAATAACGGCCAGGCGTGTACGGGAGTCGGTTGTCTGGGGTACACGGAGGCTTTCCCTTCCATTGGCGGTAACCTTCAGCCTGATTTCCGGGTGCGACAGGGCGAGCCGGATCAGGACGTCCATGCAGGCGGCCTGTTCCGTTGCCGCCGTTTTAAGAAACTTCCGGCGGGCAGGCACGTTTTCGAAAATCCGGGTTACCCGCACGGAAGTACCTTCCGGACATCCCGTCTCGACGACTGAGTCGACCCTGCCGGCTTCTACAACGATGCGGTTTCCTGAAAGTTCGCCCTTTCTGCGGCTGCTCAGATCGACACGCGCGATGGAAGCGATACTGGGCAGGGCCTCCCCGCGGAAGCCGAAGGAAGAAATTTGATAGATGTCGTCGATCAGCCGGATCTTGCTCGTTGCATGCCGCTGAAAGGCCACAGCCAGTTCCCGGCCGCCGATCCCCTCTCCGTTGTCATCTACACGGATTGATTGGCAGCCGCCCTTCTCCAGGACGATGGATAAATCAGTCGCGCCTGCGTCAACCGCATTTTCGATAAGCTCTTTGAGAATGGAGGCGGGCCTTTCAACCACTTCACCGGCTGCGATCTGGTCTGCGACCTCCTGCGGAAGAACGGCGATCTCTTTTTGCATGTCCTTGTATCCTTGTTATCGGGTCATGTGCCGACGGTTTTCGTAAGCGTGAAAATCCCTTCAACGCCAGAACTCGTTTTCACGACGCAAGCTAACAGAATGTGCCTGTCGTATCAATCCCTTTTCATTAACGGTCGCGCTATGTTTCATTGGAGCATCCAGCGCCGGAGCTCCGCAATCCGGTCACGGATTTCGGCGGCTTTCTCGTATTCCAGCCCTTTGGCGTAACGTTTCATTTCGCTCGTCAAGCGAGTAATCTCCGCTTCCATTTCCCCGGTCGACTGGTAGGTCGGTGCATTTTCGGCCACGGGCGCCAGATTGACATAATCGGCCTCATAAATCGAGGCCATGATATGATGAATATCCGCACGCACCGTTTCCGGTGTGATATCATGAAAAGTGTTGTATCGTGTCTGTATTTTGCGCCTTCGATCCGTTTCCCGCAGGCAGACTGCCATGGAACCGGTTACATGATCGGCATACATGATTACCTGGCCGCCGACATTGCGGGCCGCACGGCCGCTGGTCTGAATGAGGGAGCGTTCCGACCTCAGAAACCCTTCCTTATCGGCATCCAAGATAGCGACCAGGGATACTTCGGGCAGATCCAAACCCTCCCGCAGCAGATTGACCCCAATAAGGACATCGAATTCCCCCAGCCGCAATGCCCGGATGATTTCCACCCGTTCCAGCGTCTGTACATCGGAATGTAGGTATTTGACACGGACACCCAATTCCCGGTAATAGTTTGTCAAATTTTCAGCCATTCGCTTCGTCAGGGTTGTGACAAGGACCCTTTCGCCTTTTAGGACCCGGCCGCGAATTTCTCCCAGGAGGTCGTCCACCTGTCCCGAGGCTGGTCTGACGAGTATTTCCGGATCCACCAGACCGGTGGGCCGGATGATCTGTTCCACAACCTTTCCCGCCGACTTCGTCATTTCATAATCGGCCGGTGTCGCCGATACGTAGATACGCTGCTGGGGAAATTTTTCATATTCGTCGAAACGCAGGGGTCGGTTATCCAAAGCGGACGGCAAGCGGAAACCAAATTCAACAAGGGTTTCTTTCCGCGAGCGGTCACCGCGGTACATGCCGTTCAACTGGGGAATGGTTACATGGCTCTCATCGATGACAATCAGGGCGTCCTTCGGCAGATATTCCATGAGTGTCGGCGGCGGGTCGCCCGGCCTGCGGCCGGTCAGATGACGCGAATAGTTTTCGATCCCCTGGCAGTATCCCATTTCTTCCATCATTTCGAGATCATACATGGTTCGCTGCTCGAGTCGCTGATGCTCCAGAAGCTTGTTCTGTCGCTTCAATTCTGCCAGGCGCAAGGAAAGCTCCTCTCTTATTCCGGTGATTGCCCGGCTGAGATTATCCCGGGTTGTTACGTAGTGACTGCCGGGATAGACGGCAATCCGCTTGAGGGGCTCCAATTTCTTTCCCCGCAGGGGATCGGTCACCCAGAGACCCTCGACGCAATCGCCAAAGAATTCGATTCGGTAAGCGCGATCCTCTTCGTAAGGAGGGAAAATTTCGATTGTGTCACCTCTTACCCGGAACGTGCCGCGGTGAAAATCCACGTCGTTCCGCTCGTACTGAATTTCGACAAGCTTCCGCAGGACCGCCTCGCGGTCTGTTTCCATCCCCTCCTCCAAGCGCACCAGCATCCCGGAATACGCTTCTGGTGAACCAAGACCGTAAATGCAGGAGACGCTCGCCACGATAATCACGTCATTTCTCTCAAACAGGCTGTGTGTCGCCGCATGACGCATCTTGTCGATAATTTCATTGATCGACGAATCTTTTTCGATATACGTGTCGGTCTTGGGAATATAAGCTTCAGGCTGGTAATAATCATAATAACTCACGAAATATTCGACGGCGTTCTCGGGGAAAAGATGTTTGAATTCCCCGTAGAGCTGTGCCGCCAGGGTTTTGTTGTGGGCGATAACCAACGCGGGCCTTTGTACGGCCTCGATGACCTTGGCCATGGTAAAGGTCTTTCCCGATCCGGTTACGCCCAGGAGCACCTGATGACCCAGACCCTGCCACAGACCGTCGACCAGTCCGGCAATGGCTCCAGGCTGGTCTCCCCTGGGTTCGAAATCGGTTACGATTTTAAGCCGGTTCATAGTTGTATTCTTTTTCCACGGTTACCCTGACATTTTCAGGCATCTCTCATGCAATATAGCCCTTGACGTTAAAAGCCAAACCTGTTACTCGAATTTTGCGTGTATCGGCCTTCCACATTGCCGAATCAGTGAAAAAAAAGATCACTCACCCCTGCGAGGTTCCATGGATTTTTTCTCTGATGCCTTAACCCTTTCCCGAATGCAGTTTGCCTTCAAGGCCATGTTTCACATAATCTGGCCGGTCATGGGAATCGGCCTCAGCCTTTACATTTTCTTCATGGAATTTTTATGGCTGAAACGCAAGGACATCTTTTTTTACCACCAGGCCCGCTTCTGGACCAAGATTTTCATGCTGAATTTCGCCATGGGTGTGCTGACCGGAATCCCCCTTTCCTTTGAGTTCGGCACAAACTGGGCCCGTTTTGCCTCTGAACGGGGCGGGTTTATCGGCGAAATGATCGGAATCGAAGCCACCACGGCCTTCATGCTCGAATCGGCCTTTCTGGGCATCATGGTTTGGGGATGGAACAGGCTGCCTCCCGTTCTGCACCTCTTCTCTACGTGTGTGGTCGCCTTCGCAACGACCCTATCCGCCTTCTGGATCATGGCGGCAAATGCCTGGATGCAAACGCCGGCCGGCGTGTCGTTTTCCGGCAACCACTATGTCGTAACCGATTATTTTAAGGCGATCTTCAACCCCGACTTGCCCTATTCTTTTTTGCACATGTATCTTGCCTGCCTCGAAACAACAATGTTTGTCGTTGGCGGCATTTCGGCCTGGTACATCCTGAAAAACCGTCATGCCGATTTTTTTCTCCGGTCCTTTAAAATCGCCGTCGCTGCGGCATTCGTCCTTGCTTTCCTGCAGGTTCTCCAGGGAGATCTGACTGGGAAAGCCGTTGCCAAAAACCAGCCTGCCAAGCTCGCCGCCCTCGAAGCCCACTGGGACACAAACGCCCCCGGAGAAGGCGCCCCCTGGGTCCTGTTGGCACAGCCGAACATGAAAGAGATGCGCAACGACTGGTCCATCGAATTTCCCTATGTACTCAGCCTGATCCTGACCTATTCTCCGACCGGAACGGTCCCGGGGCTCAAGGAATTCCCCCGGGAAGATATCCCTCCCGTCACGATCCCGTTTTACAGTTTTCGCATCATGTTTTCCATCGGATTTGCCCTCATGTTCCTGGTTATCTGGTCGGCCTGGCTCTGGTACAAAGGACACCTGACCAGGGAAAAGCTTGCGCGGAAAAAATGGTTTCTCTACGCCTGGCTCCTGGCCGGACCCGCAGCCTATACAGCCATCGAAGCGGGATGGGTCGTGCGGGAAATGGGAAGGCAGCCCTGGATCATCCAGGGGATCATGCGCACAAAAGAGGGGGTTTCGCTCGTCCCGGCGGAACACGTGCTGCTGACGCTGGCGGCTTATATCGTCTTCTATACGGTTCTTTCACTCCTGTTTCTTTACGTTGCGGGCCGCATGATCTCGCGCGGTCCTGCCTTTGAACCACCGCCCAAATACTTGACTAAACCGGATAAGCCATGATGGATCTGCTGCAACCCTACATTCCCTATGCCTGGATCCTGGTCCTGGTCCTGGTTTTCCTGACGTACATTGTTCTGGATGGGCTGATCTCCGGCATCGGCATCCTGAGTTTCTGGATCAAGGATCAGAAACTTCTCCGGGACATGACGGAGAGCTTTTCCGGTGTATGGCATACTCACCAGACATGGCTCGTCCTCTTCGCCGGACTCCTTTTCGGCTCATATCCTGCGGTTTTCGGAAAGGTCCTCTCCCTTCTCTATCTGCCGGTTTCGCTGTTTATTCTCGGCTTCTTTACAAGAGGCCTGGCGATCGAGTTCCTCGAACTCAAGGAGCCCCGGCGCCTCTGGACCTTTTTCTACGCCTTGGGCAGCGTCATACAAACCCTTTCGCAGGCCATGGTTCTTGTTCTGATCCTGCAAATCATCGTGTTTCAAGCATTGTTGTTCCCAGCCGTACCGAGCATGACCACGCACCTGTTTACGTTCGGTTTGAGCCTGATCCTTGTTTTTTCGTATCTCCTTTTCGGATTGATCTATCTCATCCAGAAGACATCGGGAGAAAATCAGCTTCTTTTCTACAAGCTGTCCTCCCATACCGGCATGTTCCTTGTTGCGACAACCATTCTGCTGCTCATCACCCTCAGCCTTCCCAAGCCGCAGCACCCTTTCCTCCTCTATTCGTTTTTGGGACTGATCGTGGTTTCTTCCCTTCTCTTCTTCCGCGGTATTGCCTTGAAAAAAGGCAGGGTCCTTCTTCCTCTTTTCCTGATGTGTTTCCTCTCTCTTGTGGCCGCCTATCTCACGACCTATCCCAAACTCCTGGAGGCTCTTGCGGCACTGCCTGTTTTCGTCGCCTCGCCGCGTTCGCAGTTTTCACTGCTGATCATATTCTGCATCATGCTTCCTGTAATCATTCTTTATAATATATTGCAGTATCGCGTTTTCCGCGGCAAGGTAGACGAGAACGGCAAGCAGAATTACTGATCGAATTCGTCTCTCTTGAGAGATGACGATCTTTTGCTCGGGACAGGATAGACAAGCGCACAAACAGTGTTTTGTCTTAAATTGAGCCTGCATTGTTTAGATTCTCATACCGGAGAGATTTTTATACATCGCAGCCCTTATC
Source organism: uncultured Syntrophales bacterium (assembly GCA_964411235.1). Lineage (GTDB taxonomy): Bacteria > Desulfobacterota > Syntrophia > Syntrophales > JAAYKM01 > JAAYKM01. The sequence continues at coordinate 5,320 of CAYPKE010000056.1, read as the reverse complement.
CCCCGACGGCGAGACCTTCTTGAATCAGTTCCAGAACATGCGCTTTTTCTTCCGGGAATTTATAGCCCTCATAATCCTGGTGAAACAGCAGACCGCCACGACGGTTTCTCCAGGAGTTCATCATATGGTCAAAACAAACCCGCGACGTCACCTCCAGCCCTTCGATCGTCACGCGCAACTCTTCAAGACGCTCATGTCGTGAACTGACGATCAGCCTCCCCTGCTCAAGCTCCTCGTAAATCGGCGTGCGGCGGCTGGGCACGAAAGGGCGAGACCGAATGTAGTGGGGATTAATGGCAGTGAGCACACGTGCCGTGTCTTCCGCGTGCTGCCGCCAGCGATCCATGCCGGCCAGGCCCGGCATCCAGTATTCGGAAAGCTGAAATCCCGCTTCCATGGCCTTTTGGCCGCCGTCGATCAGTTCGGCGCTCGTCACCCCTTTTTGAATCATAGTCAGCACGTCGTCATTCCCCGATTCCAGGCCGACATGCAGGCGATCAAGTCCGGCTTCCCTGATGGCCCTGAGCTCTTCGCCCTTTCTCTGTGCCAGCGTCTTGGACCGGGCATAGGAGGTCACCCTGTTCAGCGACTTTAATGTTCTCCGCAGATGTTTGAGCACCTCGATCAGCTCAGCCGGGCGCATGATGATGGTGTTGGCATCCTGCAGGAAGGCCGTCTTTCCTCCCGAAGCGAGCCAGTTGAAGACCGTGATGAAGCAGTAGTTTTCATAGAGGGAAGGTTCGGCCTGTAACAGGACACTTCCCACCTCCCGCGCGATCCTGCCGTCATGGCCCATTTTTATCGACACAGCGGCCAGTTCATCGCTGATGCGTTTCACGGCGTCGATATCCGCCTTGATGTCCTTGACGTTGCGGATCGCAAAGGACTCCCCCTTGTACATTTCGCAAAACGTACATTTATTCCAGGGGCAATTCTCGGTGATCCGAAGGAGAAGGGATGCGCTGCCTCCCTCACTGGGGGGACGGTAAACCCCTATGGAAAAGGACGACTCCGCAATCGTCTTTGCGCTCTCCCGGTACGCATGGTTGCTGTTAAAAAATGCCATAAAATCCCCTTATCAATTTGTCCTTGTTCAAGACGCGAGCGTTCGAGACATGATCTTCTAACAATACAATCGGTTATTTGCAAGGAAAGGTCGCCGCTGGCATCGGCCGGTCAAGCTGAATGCCTGGGCAATTGAATACACCTTATATATTTCATTCCATTTCCTCTTTTCACCGGCAACATAATACTCATTTCGCCTTTGACAAGAGCAACCAACCTGACTAAGTGTTGCCTCAATATTGAACCGATTTTCGGCTCATAACTTTATCTTTTATTGTCCGCCATGTGGGTTTCCTTCTGTTTCAGGCTGTTTTCGACGACTCCCGCAGGATTTTCGCCTTGACAAACACCCCCCCTTGTGATTAAAAGGGCGGCTCAATAATTTTAGGGGTTTGATCATGAAATTAACGCTGACCACGAAAAGCAATACAAAAAGAAAGAGAACCCATGGCTTTCTGGTAAGAATGGCAACGAAATCGGGCCGTCAGGTGCTAAATCGCAGACGAGCCAAGGGCAGAAAAAGACTGACCGTTTAACCCGCCTGTCCATGCCCGCCGGCGCATAACTTTATCGCTGATGCGTTCTCTTTTGCCGCATGGTCGCTCAGACTTTCCGGAAAACGGAAAAAATTCTAAAAAGAAACGATTACCAGGGCATTTACCGGCGAGGCGTACGGGTTTACTCGAAAAATTTTGTCGTTGTTACGTGTAAAAATCAAACAGGGACAAAACGTCTTGGGATTTCCGTCTCAAAGAAAGCGGGTGGCGCGGTAAAGCGGAATCGTCTCAAGCGGCTGATCCGGGAATTCTTTAGACTGAACAAAGGCAGTATCGCCGATTTCCGTGACATCGTCATTATCGCCAAAAAGGAAATTCCCGCAACCCTGACCTATGCCGATGTCAGCCTGGAACTTCAAGCGCACCTCTTGTCTGGAAACGATCATGACAAAAATCAGACAGATCATTGCTAGATTGTTCATCACCTTGGTCCGGACCTACCAACTCTTTATTTCACCGCTGTTTCCGCAAAGCTGCCGTTTCTACCCATCCTGCTCCGATTACATGATCACGGCCATCCGGATGTACGGACCTTTTCTCGGACTCGCAAAGGGTCTGGCAAGGCTGCTTCGCTGTCACCCTTTTCATCCCGGCGGCTATGACCCGGTCAAGTAACCCCAACTAAAGGGAGAGATTTCATGGAAAAAAGGACCCTTTTGGCAATCGTACTTTCCGTCGCGGTTGTATTCCTATACCAAATTTTCTTCGCACCGAAGCCTGCACCGCAATATGCGGAAAATGATCAGGCGGCCGTCACGCAGGATAGCGCGCCGATCGAAACAACCGTGGCAGCCGCGCCCTCCGCGATGAAACCGGAGCCGGGAAAAGCCGTTCTTACCACGGCCGGAACAGAATCCGAGGTGGAAAAGGAAATCATCGTGGAAACAACATTATACAGAGCGGTTTTCACGAACAGGGGCGGTACGCTACGTTCTTTTCAACTCAAAAATTTTAGGACATCTCTCGAAGAAGAAGCCGGACTGATCGAGCTCGTCAGTTTGATGCCCCACATGCCGCTGCCCCTTTCCCATTCCTTTGTTGATTCAAGTATTCTGGTGCCCCGGGGAGATTTCTACGAAGCAGACCGGTCCTCAATCAACCTCAGTGCAGACGATACGAGTGCGGCCTTGACCTTTCAGCGCACCTATCCCGGCATGATCCGGATTGAAAAAACGTATACCTTCCGCTACGACCAATATGCCATCCAGCTTGATACGCGCGTGATCAATCTTTCACCGTCGACCCTTCAGCAAAACGCCACCCTGGCCTGGTTTCACCATGATGATCCATCGGAAGAAAAGGACAGTTGGAGCCATGACGGTCCCATTTTCTACAAAAATAAAAGTGTCGAAGTCATCAAGCTTAAGGATCTGAAAGCAGAAGAACATCATAGCCCCGATATTTCCTGGGCCGGCTATGAAAGCAAATACTTCATATCCGCCATCATTCCGAGAAATCCCGCCCTGACCAGCCTGACCCTTGAGCGCGATGACCGGAATACCGTGTCGGTCCAGCTAAAGGGTCCGAAGACCGTCATCCCCGCAAACCAGGACGGTCTTTTTTCCTATACGCTTTATTTGGGCCCCAAGGACTACGCCATCATGAAAGCCCTAAACGTAGGGCTGGAGAACGCCATTGATTTCGGATCCTGGATCAAATGGCTTACAATGCCGCTTTTGCTGGTTCTCAAATTCATTTTCAATTATGTCCACAATTACGGGATTGCGATCATCATTTTAACCATTCTGATCAAGATAATTTTCTGGCCCCTCGGCAACAAGAGCTACAAATCCATGAAAGAAATGCAGAAACTGCAGCCGAAAATCCTTGAACTTCGTGAAAAATACAAGGATGACAAGGCCAAGCTCAGCCAGGAAACCATGGCCCTTTACAAAACGCACAAAGTCAACCCCCTGGGGGGGTGTCTGCCGATTCTGATTCAGATTCCCGTTTTCTTCGGCCTCTACAAGGTGCTGCTTTATGCCATTGAGCTCCGTCACTCTCCCTTTTTTTTCTGGATTCAGGATCTTTCCGCCAAAGATCCCTACTACATCACACCGATCGTGATGGGAGCCACCATGTTCATCCAGCAGAAAATGACACCGACCATGGGGGATCCCATGCAGGCCAAAATCATGCTTTTCATGCCGGTCATTTTTACTTTTCTCTTCCTGAATTTCCCTTCGGGTTTGGTTCTTTACTGGCTATTTAATAACATCATCAGTATCGGTCAGCAGTACTATATCAACAAACGCGCTTAGCTACAGGATATTTTAGCCATGGAGTTCACAGAATACGAAGGAAAAACCATCGATGACGCTATCCGGCAGGCCTGTGAAAAGCTACAGGCAGCGCGGGAACAGCTGCATATTGAAATCATTTCCGGGGGAACCTCCGGATTCTTCGGCCTGGGTTCCAGGAAGGCACGCATCAGGGCCGCTTATCTTAATCCGGAGCGTGACCACACCGATGCGGACACCTTTTCTCCTTCATCGGAGACCTTGGCGGTACCATCGGCGCCTTCCGTTGTCAACGCAACGAAAACCGCCTCACACAAGGGGCCCGGAACAGAGAAGTCCCTTTCCGAAAAGGCCCGGGAGATTCTCGTTGGGATTCTCGAACGCATGTCCATGCCGTGCCCCGTTACCGTAGAGGAAAATGAGGACCGCATTGTTCTCAACATCGAGGGGGACGGGGGTGGTCTTCTCATCGGCAAGCGGGGTAAGAATCTGGATGCTCTCCAATACATCGTCAGCAAAGCGGTTAACCGTCAGGCAAGCAGCAAGAAAATGATTGTCATCGATACGGAGATGTATCGCCAGCGCCGTGAAGAGTCGCTCGTCGCACTGGCCCTTGAACTGGGAGAAAAGGCAAAGAAAATGCAGAAGCCCATTACCGTCAGCCACATGAACCCTCACAACCGCCGGATCATTCATATGGCCCTTCAGAATGTGGACGGCTTGACCACAAAAAGCCGCGGTGAAGGTGAATTCCGCAAAATCCTCATCCTGCCGAACCGCACGAACAAGACGACTTGACCGGGTGCTCCAATTTGATCCGCAACGCTGACACCATAGCCGCCCTGGCAACACCTTCCGGATATGGAGGTGTCGGTATCATCAGGCTGAGCGGTCCGTCCGCCTGGGATATCGGACAACGTCTCTTCCGTCCATCTCATGTCGCTTCCGCGTTTGAGCCCCGTAGACTCTACCATGGCGACATCGTCTCTCCCGAAACAGGACGGGTCGTAGACGAGGTCCTGGTCAGCTTCATGGCCAAGCCTCACAGTTTTACCGGTGAAGACACGGTGGAAATCAACTGCCATGCCGGACCGATGATTATTCACGGCATCCTGAAAGCCGTCACGTCTCTAGGGGCACGCCTCGCCGAACCGGGTGAATTTACAAAACGGGCCTTTCTGAACGGCCGTCTTGATCTTTCCGGAGCCGAAGCCGTACTGGACGTTATTCGTGCCAAGACCGAGCAGGGTCTCGAACAGGCGGTTTCCCGCCTGAAAGGTTCTCTCGACCATGCGGTACGTCGCATTCGGGAGGACATTCTTCATGTGCTGGTCCAGCTTGAAGCCGCTATTGATTTTGCCGACGAAGTGATCGAAACGGGTACACCTTCCGATTGGGGCGACTTTCTCGAAAGGCCACTCAAAAGAATAATGCAACTGCTGGAAACCTATGAGGGTG
>CAYPKE010000055.1:0-14403 GCA_964411235.1 uncultured Syntrophales bacterium | reverse complement strand
GAGCTCCAGGCTGATATCACCCTCATATCCGCTCTGCCGAACAGCTTTTAAAACAGGAAGAAAATCGATGTTACCCTTTCCCGGAACGAGATGATAATGTTGCCGGCTTGCCGCAATATCCTCGATATGGACGTGCCCGATCCAGGGCAGCAAACGCAGAAAGCTTTCTCCGGGGTCTTCTCCGGCGCAATAAAAATGGCCAATGTCGAAATTGATTCCCACTTGGGGCGACTTGATGTCGGACATGAAGGTGATGAATTGTCCTGTATTCTCGATCAGCAGGTCCGGCTCCGGTTCGATCAGGATATTCACCCGCAACGCTTCTGCCAGCGGAATGACTTTCTCCAAACCTTCGCGGAAAAGTGCGGCGGCTTCCTGGGGGCTCATACCTTCCAGCGGTCCTCCGGGGGGGACGGAGATGTTGGGGCAACCCAACTCCGCCGCCATGCGGAGGCTTTGGCAGGTGTGCTGCACGCGGATTTCTCTTCTTGACGGATCGCGTTCGATCCATGAAGGGAGGTAGGTGTCCCCCACGGCAAACAGGGTAAAGCTGTTGATATTGGTGATCCGCAGCCCCCGATCGAGAATGCTCCTTTTCAGCGCCCGCACCTGTTTTTCATGCCAGTCCTGTGGATACAGATGCGGCCTGTCTCCCATGATTTCAATTCCGCCGAAACCGAGATCGGCAATCCGGTCCACGGCTTCGATCAGAGAAATATGAACAAAGGCGTTGGTGCTGTAACCGAGTTTCATCGTCGGTCTCCCGTTATATCGTTCATTCCTTCCTTGGCGCGGATTTTCTTTTCCAGCTTGTACAATGCTTTCACCTGATCCTGAAAACTCACGGGGTAACGTGTTCCAATCGCCTTTTTGAAGTAAAATGCCAATTCCGGCACCAGGCCGCGGTATCCCTTCAACTGGAGGGCCGCCATCCAGGCCGCCAGGTCTATGACCATGGGAGCTGCCAGGATGGAATCCCGCAGCTGCATGTTCAAACGCAGACTCATCGGCAATCCGAACATACCGGTCATATCAATCACATCCCAAGCCTCTTTGGCGTCGCCCCGTGGCGGATAATAGTCAATGGCCACTTTGTGCGTTTTGCAGCCGTAACGCGCGCCCACCTCATATCCCAGGACGTTATCGAGCAATGTCGTTTTATTCGCCAGTTTACCCGAGGCCTTGCGGGGGTCCGCCAGATTTCTGCCGTCATCGTTTCCGAGAATATTGAGGCTGTACCAGCCCTCGACAAAGAGATTTCTCGCCCTCAAAGCGGAAGCGATTACGACTTTCAGATACGTTTGTCCGGTCTTTCCGTCCCGACCGCACCAGGGAACCCCCATCTTTTCCGCTTCCCTAATCAGCAGCGGCACCTCGAGATCGTTGGAGGTGAAGTTCACGACCGGCACACCGGATTCGATCGCGGCCAGAATATAAGCCAGATCGGGAAATGCTGCGAACCCCGTCTTCTCATGAAGGGCACGGAGATCACCATATTTTGTCAAATCCGGCGTTTCGCAAGCAGGCAGCAGGTTAATCATGACCGGATGGCATCGCGGATGGGCGGCGGCAAATTCACCGATATCAAGGCGCAGACGATCAACCTGCTTTCTCAAGGGCAGACCCACATCCGGAGCTTTGCGGACATCCAGAGAATCGAGCCAGTCTCTGCGCGTCTCGTATCGATCAGTCGGAACAATGCCTTGCATGGCAATGCACGCCCCGACTGATTTCTCGGAGCGGTCCCAGCCGCATAAAGCCGCCCGGGAAAAATAATCATCCGGAAGCCAATGGGCGGTGGTCAGGTAGGCCCTGTTTTCAGGATCCTCTCTCAAAACGGCAATGCCGGCGGCAACGGAAGTCCCTACGGCCCCCTTGGCGCCGGCCACGATCAGAAGCGGAGATTTCATCTTCATAGCGAGAACCTTTAACGCACCAACAGTCATTTTTTAGTTGCTTCGCGACAACGGGTCATGTCTACAAAAAAAAATCTCTTTTGGCTACGTAAAATTTAACAAATGGGTTCCTTCTGCGCAGATCAGATTCCGAAGGTATTCTATCATTGACTTCCCATGAGTTTACTTGGTATGTATCACAAACTTTGATGCGTCATATCATGTGGTGGACCCTTTTGAGACGCAGGGCGTGGCAATACCATCACCCAAACAATACCAATCCGGAATAACAAGCTCATGGCCCTTATTGATTCCAGCGAAAACCGCAAAGATTTCAAGAAGGATTTCATAACGAGCGCTTTTCGGCGTCTCCTCAATCCGGTTGCGGCCGTCGGCCGCACGGGTATCGATTTGATTGCCAACCTGGGTGCGGCGGCAATCTTTCTTACTCTCGCCCTTATAAAAATCTTTCAGAAAAAACAATTCGCCAAGATTGTGCAACAGCTCTATTACATAGGCGCCAGGTCGACCCTGATCATCATGCTGGTTGCTCTTTTCACGGGGATGGTTTTGGGGCTCCAGTCCTATTACGCCCTCGTCAAATTCGGGGCCGAAGGCGCCCTGGGCACACTGGTCGCCCTCTCTCTGGTGCGCGAATTGGGACCCGTCTTAACCGCCATCATGGTAACGGCGCGCGCCGGCTCCGCCATGACGGCCGAAATCGGCATACAGCGGATTTCCGAACAGATCGACGCTTTGGACACGATGCGTATTGATCCTCTCAAATACCTGATCAGCCCCCGGATCGCCGCGTCCATCGTGAGCTTCCCCATCCTGACGACCCTGTTCAACCTGATCGGGATCATCGGCGGCTACGTTTCGGTCGTGATCATTCTGGGAATCACCTCCAACACTTATTTTTATCGTGTCCAATCCAGTCTCGAACTGAAGGACATCACCGATTCTTTTATCAAATCGATTGTCTTTGCCGTCATCGTTTCGACGGTCTGCTGCTACCAGGGGTATTTCGCCCACATGCGCTCAGACAGCCACGGCGCCAAGGCAGTAGGGCTTTCCACCACGTCCGCCGTCGTTCTTTCCTGTGTCCTTATTCTTGTGTCCGATTATGTGGTCACATCCCTTTTACTATAGGAAAACCATGGATACGCCGCTGATTGAATTTCAAAATGTAACCAAACGATTCGGGGAAAAGACCGTGCTTGACGGGGTGAACCTTAAGATTTACGAAGGCCAGATCACCACGATCATCGGTTTAAGCGGCGGGGGGAAAAGCGTGCTCCTGAAACACATCATCGGCTTACTGGAGCCGGATGAGGGAATGATTTATTTCCGAGGCACACCCCTGCCCCATGGACCCCGGCGAAAGGCCTTTTTCCCCGCGGGAGAAATCAGCTACATGTTCCAGGATAATGCCCTGTTCGATTCCATGACCATATTCGAAAATGTGGCATTGCCCCTGGCGGAGACAACCAGTTTGTCCCGTTCGGAAATCAGGAATCGAGTCATGGCACGGCTTGAGCAGACGGAACTGACAGATGCAAAAAACAAGTACCCTTCCGAACTCTCGGGAGGCATGCAGAAACGTGCCGCCTTGGCCCGCGCTTTGGTCATGAATCCGAAGATCGTGCTTTTCGATGAACCGACGTCGGGACAAGACCCGGTGCGGAAAAACGCGATTCTCAGCATGATCGCCCAGTACCAGAGAAAGTTTGGCTTTACGGCGGTTCTCGTCAGCCACGAAATTCCCGATGTCTATTTTATCTCCAACCGCATCCTGGCCCTTTACGACAAGAAAATCGTTTTCCAGGGAACGCCGGAAGAGCTCGAGGATTTTAACCATCCGTTCAACGACGAGGTCATCAGCAGCCTTGAAGTCCTGCAGTCCGAACTTTCGGGACTTTATTCCCGCCGTCGCTTCAAGGTGCTCTACCAGAGCCAGTTGCAACGGGGGCAACATGGAGGCCCCTACACCATCGCCATATTCAGTCTCAATGCCCCGATAAACAGCTTCAGCGCCCTGGGACATGAAACGGCCCAGGACACGCTCCGGCGAATGGGGACATTTATCGAAAAGCATTTCGGCCCCATCGGAGGATTTTCCACCCGCTTCAGCGCTAACCAGTTCGTCACGGTTCTTCCACACTCGGATCTTGCCGAAGCGAACGAGATTATGAAAAATATCGTCGCAGATTTTACGGAATATGGTATGCATAAAATCGCCAACGGTAACGGACACGCAGACGGCTGCATCGAGTTTTCCATCCTGGTCGGCCTTGCCGAAGGGCAGCCCGATGAAAAGATTGAAACGGTCATGGCCACTGCCCGGCAAAGGCAGACGGAAATCGGCCGGATATTTTGTACTGACGAAAGGTAACATCATGAAAAAATTTGCCATGGAGACGGTCGTCGGCGTCTTTGTTCTGATGGGGCTAATCCTGATTGCCTACATGACCGTGAAGCTCGGTCATGTGAATCTGTTCGGGGACAAATCCTATTCTCTCTATGCGCGATTTACTTCCGTATCGGGCCTGCGGCCGGGGAACCCGGTAAAAATGCTCGGCATGGAGGTAGGCCGGGTTAAGTCTCTGCAGATGGATCAGGACGATCTCCGGGCTGTCGTCGAAATTCGCATCAGGAAAGGAATTCATGTCTATGATGACGCGATTGCCTCGATCAAGACCGAGGGGCTGATCGGAGACCGGTATCTCAGCATCGATCCCGGCGGGGTCGGGGATATCCTGGAACCGGGTGCGACCATCATCGAAACGCAAGCGCCTGTCGAAATTTCGGATTTGATCGGCAAATACGCTTTCGGCGAGGTAAAAGGAGACGGAGGCGACAGCAACTCGGAAACTCTGAAATGAGGTAAACCATGAAAATCAAGCTTGTTCTCTTTTTCGCCATCTTTTTTCTATTGCTCTGCCAGCCTGCATACGCCGGCACTCCTCTGGAAACGATCCGGATCAACGTAAACAGCGTTCTCGAAATACTTCGTGATCCGTCCCTGCAGGGAAAAGACAAGATTGAATTGAAAAAAAAGAAGCTGCGCACCGTTTATTATGACATGTTCAACGAGGTGGAGCTGTCCCGCCGATCCCTTTCACGCAACTGGCGTCGTTTCGATGCGGTCCAGCAGGAAGAGTTCGTTCGGCTGTTTCACCAGCTCCTGGAAAACACTTATGCGGAACGCATTCTTGCCTACAAAAATGAGAAGATTGTGTTCGACCGGGAAAGTTTTCATTCACCGACTCAGGCCGAGGTATTTACCCGAGTGATCACCGCTTCAGCGGAAATTCCGATCAACTATCGGCTGATTCTGACCGGCGGCAACTGGCGCGTCTATGACGTGATCATCGAAAACATCAGTCTGGTACAAAACTACCGCACCCAGTTCAATGAAATCCTTTCCCGTAATTCACCGGAGAATTTACTCGAGATTCTTCGCAAGAAGGTCAAGGAGCCGTAACCGGTGAGCCGGTTACGGTTGTTAATTCCATGCAAGCTTGATCGGGAGTCCTGCAGATGAGTCTTTTCTTAACACGCATGTTGGTCGCACTGCTCTTCGCGACAGCGACGGTTAGCTTTCCCTTATTTATCCTCATTTCCCCCGGACAAGCGGAGTCGCTCCCGGAAACAGCCCTTTCAGAAGGAGCCTCTGCCTCAAAGGTGGTTGATCCAGACCAGGAAGGTTCATTTGAAATCTTCTCTCCGGAAATCGAGGGCGACGCATTCGCGGAGGACGAGAAAGCTGCCCTCAGGGGCAGCTTCGCCCATGACGGGGAAGATGAGGATGATTTTTACTGGGAAAACCAGGAGAATGATCTCGACTATGACCGAGGGCCACAGATTGCGGATCCCCTTCAGACTTTCAACCGTGCCATGCATCATTTCAATGACCGCTTATACTTCTGGGTCTTAAAACCGGTCGCACAGGGTTACCGTAAAGCCGCGCCGGAACCAGTCCGGGTCTGTGTCAATAATTTCTTTACGAATATCGCTTATCCAATCCGCTTCGTCAGTCTTGTTCTGCAAGCCGACATAAAAGGCGCCTTCTGTGAAACGGGCCGCTTCGTAATCAACACAGTCTGGGGTTTGGCCGGACTTTTCGATCCGGCTTCGATGGAAGGTGCGAATCTGCCGAGGGGTGATGCGGACCTCGGCCAGACTTTCGGTCTCTGGAACATCGGGCCGGGTTTTTATATTGTGTGGCCCGTCTTCGGTCCTTCCAGCCCGCGCGATACGGCAGCTTCGGCAGGAGAATTCTTTCTTAACCCCGTATCCTATCTCCAGCCCTGGTATGCCTCCACCGGCGTGAAATCCTATGAAATGATCAACGATACGTCCTTTCGCATCGGCGACTATGAGGCGCTGAAAAGTGCCGCCATTGATCCCTACATTGCCATGCGGGACGCATACGTACAGTTCCGGCACAAGAAAATAGAGAATAAGCGGACCGAACGGCTTTCAGACAAACAGCCAAAGGAATGACGCCCTTAAACATTGAATACGAAACAATATTTTTACCACGGATAAGCAATCCTAAGCCCCCAAAAGCCGTCGGGAAGTTTTTCGGCAGGTTTTGTGTTCTGGTGCCTATGCTTGTCCTTTAACCCTTTCCCTGCATCTCAAGGCATTTCTTTCCGTGCTATCTTCTTTCCATTAAGAGATCTATTCTTGCACAGTTCTTGCTGTATATTAATCATGAATATCCATCATATTTCAACCTATCCGACCAGACTCTCTTTGTCTTCTTCTCCGGAACAGGGGCGGAGTGATCCGGTTTTCCATGTCTTGCTGAGGAATGCTCTTGAGGATGACGCTCCCAGTTTCGATCAACCGGATACCTATACGGTTCGCTCCGGCGATTCCCTTTTCCGCATTGCCCAGAAATTGATCAAGAACCTCGATTTGCCCTGTACGGTCAATCAACTCGTCAGGGATATGGCGACGCTGAATCGACTGCCGGATCCCGACCTGATTTTGCCGGGCCAGGTCCTGTTTCTTCCGGCCATTGTATGGCCCCATCCGTCCGGTATTTCGCCGCAGGCAGCAGAGTTCGCCCACGCCACTGAACCCTCCCTGCTGCAGAAATCTCCGGCGCAAGATAGCGATATGATGGTCTTGCAAGCCTCCGGGAAGATGTCTCCGATGTCACCCGCAAAGGAGCAGGAAAATATTTCCCCATTGTCAGGAATTGTCTTTCATCCGGCGTCTCCACAACTTTGGGAGATCGGTCGGCTCACATTGAAACAATGCATCGAGGAACCCTCCGTTGACGCTTCACCGCAACCAACGGCAGACATTACCCGACGGCTCCCCCTCAGCTTAAAAGAACAGGTCGCCCTTTACAGGGAGGATCAACTGCTCGCCAACCCCGGGGGGGATTCTTATTTTCTGAACCATGGCAGGAACGTTTTCGACACCACCTACGATCATGGCCGCTTTCTCAATCGTGTCGGCAAGGACCTTCAGGACGCGGGCGAGAATTTTCTGAATATCGCGAAGAACCTTGCTCTGGGATCCCAGTTCCGATACATGGCTGAAAACGGAGAGATCAGGAGCGGCAGACGTCTGGGACTTTTGGGTACCTTGCGTAATTTCGTCGAAAATGTGTTCTCCGGACTTTCTTTCGGAGCCTATATGCCCACCCATGAAAAGGCGCCGGAAGGACCTGCCGCGGCCTTCGGCCATTTTTTTAAAAAAATATTTTATGACGCACCCGTTAAAGATCTGCTCATCGGCATTCCCCATGCGACCGCGAATATTGTAAAGAGTAGCGCCTTGGCGGCACTGAATCTGGTTGAGGTTATACCCGATGCAACCATCGGCCATTTCGATTGGGGACGTAAGGCGACAACAAGGGTCTTCGACAATGGCCAAGTCGCCGTCGACTATCTGACGGATATCCTGCCGGGGGGGAACGCTTGGCTCCGAGTGCACGCCATGGGCTATAACCGGGACATCAAACTGCCCGTTTTCTACAATCTGCAGACGGACGAACAGGGGATTCCGGATTCGCGCTGGGCAACCGTGCGAAACACACCTTTTCGAAAGACGATCGAAACCATCGGCAGCCTTCTTTCCGATGCTGCAATCGTGGCCCTTACGACCCGATCTTTCAGTTCATCGGCCGAACGCAGGCACGATTGATCGTTTTTGGAATAAAAATGAACTTCTTATTTAAATGCCTGTCATGCCTTCCAGGAAGGCAAGCACATTCTTCCCCAGGACGCGATGATTGTATCCTCCTTCGAGAATTCCGAAGTAGCCCGCCCCGTTTTCTTCCGCGACCTCCCGGACCATCTTGCCTATCTGCCGATAATCTTCCGTCATGAGGAGTCCGCCCCAATCCTCGGCATGGTTATCGAATCCAGCCGATATGCCGATGATGTCGGCCCGCTCCATCTGGAGAAAATCACTGAAGGCACGGAGGTAGGTCCTTCGGTCGGTGCCACCCGGGTTGAGAATGGCGATGTGATCCTGTCCGCCCAGAATATTGACGGTGCCGTCCCCGTAATGAAGGTCGATGTCGAGCACCATGGCCTTGCGAATGCGTCCCTGGTGAAACAAGTTTATCAGGGCAACGGCCATGTTGTTGAAATAACAGAAACCCCAGGCGCTGTCTCCCGTGGCGTGATGGCCGGGCGGACGGATCAGGGCGAACACGGGCTCCTTCAGGCCAATCTCTGCCGCCTGGATCGCGGCTCCGGCGGCCAGTGCAGCGATTTCATATACCCCCGCCAGACGTACCCTTCTAATATGACCTTCCGTGTGCACCGCGGCGATCTGCTCCTCCGTCGCCGGTAATGCATTGATAATCTTGACTCTTTTTTTAATTACCCGCAGGATGGCTTGCATCCGGTCCAACGCGGCGGACGGATCAGGCGCGTAAACTCTGTGGAAATCATCATGAAAAACGACTTTCATCCAGATAAAACGACGTTCTCGTCGATGAATCGGATATGTCGTAGCAGCTTCAGGGTGTTCTTGGCAACCGGCAGATTAAGGACTTCTTTTTTTCCCACCCACCTCGCTTCGAGCACATCATCCCGTCCGACCGGCTCTCCGCTGACGTATTCCGCCTTCACATCGACAATCACAAAGTGATAGCGGATTCTCTCCTCCTCATCCTTCTCGATATAATCGAACACGTATAAAGGTTTATCCGCGCGGACGACAAGACTCGTCTCTTCCAGGGTTTCCCTTTCAGCGCACTCTTTGAGGCTTTCTCCCAATTCCAGGGATCCCCCCGGTATGGCCCACAGACCTTTATTGGGAGCAACGCCGCGCTTGACGAGCAGCACCTTTTCTTTCCATATGACCAGGGCGCCGACACCGACACGAGGATCCTCCGGATAGGCCCGGTTCGTCACGGCTCCGTTCCTTTCTGTCCCCGTACTTCCTGAATCAGCTTTCCCATGACGATGCCGGCCCGACCGTTGATGTTCAAATCGGCCTGTTCATCAAAGGGTGTTTCATCCATATTGATGATAACAACCCTGGCTCCTGCATCTTTCGCGTAGACGGGCATGTAGGCTGCCGGGTAGACGACCAGAGACGACCCTACCACAACAAACAAATCGCAGGAGCTGGAACTCATAGCAGCCGATTTGAGCGTCTGATGCGGGAGCTGTTCACCGAAAAAAATTACATCCGGCTTGAGAATGCCGCCGCAATATTCACAATCCGGCACATCTTTTACGCCACCGTTGCGTTCAATAATCCAATCCGTCTGGTAACGATTTTTGCATTTGATGCACCGCACCCAATCAAGATTGCCGTGCAGCTCGTAAACTTGGTCCGGGTTGGATCCGGCTTTCTGGTGCAGTCCATCTATGTTCTGAGTAATCACGCATTGCACCCTACCCATCCGCTCCAGTTCCGCAATGGCCAGATGCGCCGGGTTTGGTTTCGCGTTGCGGATTGAAGTGGTCCCGAGGAGGAATTGCCATTGTTTCTTCCTGCTTTCGTGACTGTTCAGAAATCGATCCAGGGTGAAATCTTCCGGGTCGAAGCGGGTCCATATGCCTCCGGGACTCCGGAAATCGGGGATGCCGGATTCCGTACTGGCGCCGGCTCCCGTGAAGAATACCATTTTTTTCGCCTCCAGAACCCATTTCGCCAAGGCCTTGATTTTTTGAACTGCTTCCGTCATGTCCTTATCCTGCGGCGACTTCGAAACGGAACTTACAGCCGCTTGACGCCGGGTTCTTTCTTTCGCTCCCGAATCTCCGGCCATAATTTATTCGCTGCCTGTTCTATCAATTCAATGATACGTGAGGGATCTTTTAAGCCGATTGTCTTTTCCATTGAACGCCATGCCCTTTCATACTGGCTGCATATTTCATCCAGATGCGGGTTTTTCGCCAATATTTCCGAATACATCGAAGGTTGATCCAGAAAGATTTTCCTGATCCACGCCAGCTTGCTTCCGAATACAGGGGTGGACCAATCACACAACTCCGCAGATGTCACGTTTTCGTTCGCAAGCACCATTCCCAGGTGAATCGTGTGAAGGTGATTGAGAACCTGGATAAGAGACATCATCCGATCGTGCTTTTGTGCATCTGCCACCGTAACATGCGCATGATTTTTTTCCAGCAAGGCCTTTAACCAGGAAAACCAGAATGTTCCGCGTCCCGGACAAAGAATGACATTCTGTCCGGCAAGCGACCCGATAGTCGGTCCAAAAAGCGGGTGACAGCCCACAACCTCGCACCGCGCGTATTCGAGCATCGCCTCAAGGGGCTCCCGTTTGATTGATGTCAGATCCATCAGGAGAGAATCTTTTCTCATAAGGGGCCCGACGTATTCGATCACTTCGCGGGTCACCTCGATGGGGACGCTGACGACGACAACATTGCAGATCGTGGCCATTTGTTCTTGAGGCATCCCCCTTTTGCGCCCTGCCAAGTACACGACGCACCCTTCCCGTCTGAGAAGATCTGCAAACCATCCCCCCATGCCGCCGGTACCCCCGATAATGCCGACACTAATGTCTTTCATACCCTTGCCGTCCTGTTCCTGAGCAGGTGATCCGCAAGGGTGATCCGGACCATGGCCTCGCAGACCGGGATAATCCGGGGAATCACACAGACGTCGTGCCTCCCCTGAATGGCGTAGTCGACTTCATTGCCTTCTTTGTCCAGACATTTCTGAACTTTGGCGATGGAAGGAATGGGTTTGCAGGCAACACGAATCACGATCTCGTTTCCGTTGGTGATTCCGGCCAACATGCCGCCGGCGTGATTGGAAACATATCCGGACACTCCCAGAACGTCATTGTTTTCCGATCCGAGTTTCCCCGCCGCTGCAAAACCTGCGCCGACTTCAACACCCTTGACGCTGCCGATGCCCATCAGGGCCTTGGCCAAATCCGCATCCATCTTGTCGAAAACCGGCTCTCCCAGTCCCGGCAGACATCCCCGGACGATTATTTCCACAATTCCCCCGACGGTATCGCCGTCTTTTTGTATCCGGAGCAGTCTTTCCGCCATGCGCCCGGACGCGTCTGCATCAGGACAACGGACGGGACTCTTGCGGATTTGCTCGGATAAAACCCCTGCTGTTTTTTCTTGATCCGCCCAGACTCCCCCCAGCATGAGAGTGTAGGCCATGATTTCGATACCCTCACGGCGAACAAGTTTCTCCGCGATGGCCCCGGCGGCGACACGTGCTGCGGTTTCCCGCCCCGACGCCCGACCTCCTCCACGATGGTCCCGAATACCGTACTTTTTCGCGTAGGTGATATCACCGTGCCCGGGTCGAAACAGGTCACGGAGCCGTTCATAATCATGGCTGGCGTGGTCCCGGTTATAGATGATCAGAGAAATCGGGGTTCCCGTGGTGCGGTTTTCGAAAACACCGGAGAGAATCTCTACCCGGTCATCCTCCCGTCTGGACGTTTCCGATGGCAGGGTACCGGGTTTTCTTTGATCCAGAGCTTGCTGAATCTCTTCCCTCGATATTTCAACGCCACCCGGACACCCGTCCACAACGGCACCGATCGCCGCGCCGTGCGATTCGCCCCACGTGGTGACGCGGAAAAGTTTTCCGAAGGTATTGCCTGCCATAGACCTCCTTACCCAGATTCCTGCCCCGCGACTTGACACACCCCGGCCAGCTGTTTCAAGCGATTTCTTCCACCTGATCCCATTGACGTGCCTCGGAGGCGAATCATGCCTCGAATTTCTGAAAGGGCATGGCAAGTCATGGCCTTTATACCCTGTCCGAATATATTCAGCATCGTTTTACGCCCGGTGAAGCCCTTTCTTTATGGAGTATGCAAAGAATTTCGTCAACACATTCCCCCACGGTCATGCTCGATGTATTCAGACAGGAATCGCTCACCCTTGCGTAAAACGGGCTTCTATCCTTCAAGATCGCTATCGTTTCATCCCGTAAATCATGATCGGAAAAAGCCGGCCTTTGAACCGCCCCTTCCGTATCCCGCGTCAGGCGCAGGACAATCTCGTCGACCTCGGCCTTCAACCAGATCACTCGTCCCATACCTTGGATAAGCGTGCGGTTTTTTTCATCCAAAACGACACCGCCTCCCGTGGCGACAACCTGTCCTGTTTGCCGGGAAAGTCTTGCCAGGAGATCCTTTTCCAATCCCCGAAAATAAGCCCACCCGCGTTCACGAACAATCCGGGTAATATCACAGCCCGCTTCGATTACAAGCACCTGGTCCATGTCGACGAAAACCATGCCCAAAACATCGGCCAAACGTTTTCCCACGGAAGATTTCCCCGTTCCCCGGTATCCAACCAAAACGATATTGGTCTTCATTTAGTCCTCATGCAGGCCTGTTGCGAGATTTTCGAAAACCCGCCAGAAATCCGGGAAGGATTTATCCACACAGCGTGGATTCTCAATAATTATCCCCGGGACTGCAAGTCCCGCGGCGGCAAAGCTCATGGCGATCCGATGGTCATTGTAGGTATCGATAACGGCTCCGTGCAAAGGGTGACCCCCAAAAACAATCAGATGGTCTTCCCCTTCCCGGGTTTGCACACCCATTTTCCCAAGTTCAGCTACGAGGGCTGCCAGACGATTGCTCTCCTTGATTCGTAAATGACTCACCCGTCGTATTTCCGTGATGCCTGCGCGAAAAGCGGACAAAACGGCAAGGGTCGGTACCATGTCAGGCATATCACCCATGTCAACCGCCAGATCTCCCGCCTTCATGCCATGTCCTCTTACTTCCACCCAGTTCTTTCCGCAAATGACTTCAGCACCCCAATCCTTCAGGATATCGATCAATTTGAGATCCCCTTGCCGGCTCTTTGGATTCAGGTTATGCACCCTGATCACCCCCCGGCAAAGCATGGCGGCAAGGAAGAAGTAAGAAGCGCTCGAGGCGTCGCCCTCAACGAAATAAGGGCGTCCTTCATAAGCCGTATTCCCTGGCACGGTGTAGGAATCCTGTCCTGTCGTTCGCACCTTGACACCGAAATCCTCCATGACCTGGAGGGTCATGCCGATGTAGGGGCGCGAGACGATGCCCCGGCCACCTTCCAAATCGATGGTTACAGGCCCTCCCGCATAAGGCGCGGCAAGGAGCAGTGATGAAATGTATTGGCTGCTTTCGGCATTCCGTATTCTGAGGCTGCCGCCCTTTAACCCGTTTGCCTGGATTTCCACGGGCGGAAAACCGTCAAGGTTCCGATAACGAAAAGTAACACCTAACTGGCCAAGGCATTCCATAAGGGGCCTGATGGGTCTTTCGCAAAGCCGATCCTCTCCGGTCAGGATTACCTTTCCCCGACCAAGACTGACCAGAGATGCGAGGAAACGCATGGCCGTCCCATTGTTTCCCAGGTTCATGGGATACCCGGGTAATTTCAGGCATCCGCCGGTTCCTTCGATAAAAATCCGCCCGTCCTGAAAAGAAATGGCGACACCCAGGGATTTCAAGGCATCGATGAAATGGAGCGTATCTTCCGAAAGGAGAACGTTTTCCAGAATCGAGCTCCCGCATGCCAGGGATGCCGTAACGAGGGCGCGCTGGGTATAACTTTTCGATCCCGGGACGGTTACCTCGGCTTTCAGCGTCTTGACCGGTTGGATCTGTATGCTTTTTGAGTGCTTCATATCACCCGAGGCCTTTTCAATGCTGCGAGAACGGTTCCCTTCATCGACCGCAGAGAAGGGTTCATCCCCGTCCAGATTCGGAACTGCTCTGCCCCCTGTGCCACGAACATGTCGACGCCGGACACCGTCTTCGCGCCCCAAAGTCGTGCCTTGAGAAGCAAACGTGTTTCCGGGGGGTTGTAAATGACATCCATAACAAAGCTAAAGTGCCGGATTATGTTTTCCTTTATGGGAAGTGCGTTCGCGTGAGGCATCATTCCCAGTGGGGTCGTGTTGATGAAGCAGTCTCCTTCCGCTTTCGAGATGTCGGAATCAGCCATCCAGCGGCAACCGAATTCGGCAGCCATATCCATCCCTTTCTTTTTGTTCCGGCTGACAATGATTGCCTCTC
>CAYPKE010000054.1:0-14426 GCA_964411235.1 uncultured Syntrophales bacterium | reverse complement strand
GGCCATGAGCGCAAACACAAGACACAACAATCTTCTCTTCATTTTTCTTCCTCCTCCTGTCTTGGTTTTGCTTTCCTGCAATTTATTTCGGGACGTAACAACCATCCCCCTCTTTTGCCGTCCGGGGCCCCCGGGTATGTTGGAAGCTTGTTCCCGTCTTTTCCCCTTTTCCTGAAAAACGTTGCTGCAAAAAGAGTTAAGGGCTTGATAGCCGATACTCAATAGCGATGCGAAATTTTTCTCATATTCTCACAACCGCGCCTGACTTTCAACCTATAAAATGGCAATACAGGAAATCGAACCTCCCCCAAAGCCTGGTGATCCGGATGCGTTATCACCAGCCGGTCTTAAGGATGCGGACGATTTGTCCTTGCAGAAACGGGTTGGGCTTCCTTTTATTGAATAAAAAAAAGTGGGTTTGCAGGGGCGGTTCGTCTATAATGGCTCATCGGAAAAATATTCAGACTTCCCGGACATGATAGGGTGATCCGGGTTAAGGAGTGACGAATATGGAACAAGAGCCAAGGCAGTACTACACATCACGGATGAAGATGCGGAAACTGGATGCGGAAGGGCTATACGAGAAGTTGCGACATTTCTATATTTATTTCCGGGATCGGGATTATTTCAAGGAGAAGCTCGGTATAACGGCTGATAATTTCCCTGAGCGCACAAAAAGCAAGGCCGCCATGGCCCTGAAGTTTCAGATATTTCCCCTCGAATCATGGTCGCCTGAGGATATCGTGGAGGCGAAGCTGTTCGATGCCATCGAGTTTCTCTACGATCATGTGTCGGAACCGGGGGAATTGTACGACATCCTGACCTGTTGCTGCGGTGTCTGTCAGGATTATGACGGCTACGACACCGAAGCGGGCCGGGAAGAATTCAGAAGAGAAATGAACGGAATCCTCATCGATTACGGATGCGGCTATACCCTTAGTGCCGCCGGGGAGATTGCCCCCATAGAAGCGTAGAATCATGACGGGCGATCCGGTGCCGGGATTCCCGTCCCGCCTTTTGGCGTGGCTATGCGGAAACGATAAGGGAACATTTGGGAAATGGCCCATCAAAGCCTGAAAACAGGTTACCAGGATCTGGTCGACCGGCTGAACCGTTTCCCTCAGGGAGCGCCGCCGTCGGCTCTGCTGTTCCGGATTCTTCAGATCCTCTTTACCGAGACGGAGGCATCTCTGGTGGCCCGCCTTCCGATCAAGCCCTTTTCCGCGGGAAAGGCGGCGCGTATCTGGAAGGTTTCCCTGGCTGAGGCGCAAAAAACGCTGGACAGCCTTGCCGACAAGGCGATCCTGCTGGATATGGTCCATGAGGATCGGACTCTGTACGTACTGCCACCGCCCATGGCGGGATTCTTTGAATTTTCCCTCATGCGTGTCCGGGGCGATATCGACCAGAAAATGCTTTCCGAGCTCTTTTATCAGTATCTCAACGTCGAAGAGGATTTTGCCCGTGCTCTCTTCGGCTCCGGCGATACCCAGTTGGGGCGGGTCTTTGTCCACGAACCGGTGCTGACCGAGGCGAATGCGCTTCATGTCCTTGATTATGAGCGGGCGACAAACGTAATCCGGACGGCTGCCGTCCGGGCCGTTGGCCTCTGTTATTGCCGGCATAAGAAAAGCCACCTGGGGCAGGCCTGTGGTGTTCCCCTGGATCTCTGCATGACCTTCGACACCCCGGCGGCCTCGTTGATCCGCCACGGTTTTGCCCGTACCGTCGGTGAGGAAGAGGGAATGGACCTGCTGAAGCAGGCCTGGTCCCTGAACCTGGTTCAGTTCGGCGAAAATGTGCGGGATCGGGTGAGTTTCCTCTGCAACTGCTGCGGCTGCTGCTGCGAGGCCATGATTGCGGCGCGACGGTTCGGATTCCTCCAGCCCGTCCATACGACGAACTTCCTGGCGGCCTTACACATCGAAGACTGCAACGGCTGCGGGGCCTGCGTGAATGTGTGCCCGGTCAGCGCGGTATCCCTTGTTTCTGCACAGGATCCGCATCACCGGAAACAAAAACAAGCCCGCCTGCAGGAGAATCTTTGTCTGGGCTGCGGGCTCTGTGTTCGGAACTGTCCGACCGGTGCACTTTCCCTGGTATGGCATACCTGCCGCACGATCACCCCGGCGGATTCCGTTCACCGGACCGTCCTGATGGCCGTCGAACGCGGGACATTGCCTCATCTCCTTTTCGACAACCGGGCACTCCTCAGCCACCGGGCCATGGCCGCCGTTCTGGGTGCGATTCTCAAGCTGCCGCCGGCTAAGCAGATCCTGGCGAACACCCAGCTCCGGTCGCGTTTTGTCGCCTATCTCCTGAGCAAAGCCCCAAAAACCTGAAATGATGCCTTCGGCTTGGTCAAGTAATTATCCGGATGTTTTGACTTAAGTCAAGGCTTCAGGCATCTAAAGGTTTATCATGGAATAAAAAGAGGAAAAGGAGGTGTGTGTGATGACCATTTTGAATGAGGTCAAAAACGAAATTATCTCCTGTCTCGGTCAAGAAGGAGAGAATACAACGGTGACACGTCTTGTGGTCGGCATATTTTTTACGGGAGTTAAGCTGTCGACAGGAACGGGAGGTCTTTGCTTCACGCCCGTCAAGGAGATTCCCGAGGCGGTTTGCTGTCCCAGCTCGGCCGGCAGAATCCGCGACCCCCGAAAAATGCCGGGAGCCGCCGTGAAGGATGTGCTGAAAGATTTGGATTCCCCGGAACCCCTGCGCCGGGCGACAGCCATCGCCGTTCTGAATGCGCTTTCCGTCGCCTGCTGGGAGAAAGGGTGCAGGGGAGACTACGAGATCAGGGAGCGTAAGGATGCTCAGGATCTGATCGATTTCCAATCCGGCAGGCAGGTGACGGTCGTCGGGGCTCTGGGCCCGGTGCTGCAAAAGCTGAGAAAGCGAAAAGGGAGTTGGTGGGTGGTGGAACAGGATCCGCGAACGCTGCGAAAGGAAGAAATAGCACATTTCGTGCCGGCCGACCAGTCCGACAAGGTGATCGGCGAGGCCGATGTGCTCGTCGTGACCGGCGTGACCCTGTTGAACGGGACCCTTGAATACATTTTGCATAAGGCCCGCGTCGGCGCGGATATCTGTATCATGGGCCCGACGGCGGGCATGCTCCCGGAACCACTTTTCAAACGGGGTGTCCGCGTGGTCGGCGGGATTCGGGTCAGACAACCTGACGCCGCCCTGGACGTACTGGCGGGAGGCGGCTCCGGATACCATCTGTTTGACGAACTGGCGGAGCGAATCGTGCTGGTCCGTAAATAAGGATACTCAGGGCGACAGTACCGCCCGCAGAAAAAGACCCGTTGGGCAGGCCCCTTCCCGGGCGATTTCCTCGGGGGTCCCTGAGGCAATGATCCGTCCGCCGCCTGGTCCCCCTTCGGGGCCCAATTCGATGAGATGGTCCGCACACTTGATCACGTCGAGATTGTGTTCGATGACCACGACGGTGTTTCCCATGTCGACAAGCCGCATCAAAATGTCGAGGAGTTTCTGGATATCGGCGAAGTGGAGTCCGATCGTCGGTTCGTCCAAGATGTAAAGGGTACCGCTGTTGATCCGTTTCCCCAGCTCTCGGGAGAGTTTGATCCGCTGGGCCTCCCCTCCCGAAAGGGTGGTGGCGGACTGGCCCAGGTGAATGTAGCCCAGTCCGACGTCGTAGAGAAATTGAAGTTTGCTTCGGATAACGGGAATATTTTCGAAGAAGGTGATTGCCTGGCTGACGGTCATGTCGAGAACGTCGGCGATGTTCTTGTCCTTGTAGCGTATTTCCAGGGTATCCTGATTGAAACGTCTGCCCCGGCAGGTTTCGCAGGTGACATACACATCCGGTAAAAAGTGCATCTCGATCCTGATCAGGCCGTTTCCCTCGCAGGCTTCACAGCGCCCCCCTTTTACATTGAAACTGAAGCGACCCGGTTTATACCCGCGGACCCTGGATTCGGGGAGCCCTACAAAGAGGTCCCGGATATGGGAAAAAATTCCCGTGTAGGTTACCGGATTCGAGCGGGGGGTTCTGCCGATCGGTTGCTGGTTGATGAGAATGACCCGTTCGATACCACCCAGATCACGCAGTTGGCGAATTTTGAGCATGCCGCCCTTGTCGCCGTTCAGGCGGCGGGCAAGAACACGGTAAAGGGTTTCCGTGATCAGAGAACTCTTCCCGGACCCGGACACGCCCGTAACCGCCGTAAACAGACCGGCGGGAATGGCGAGGTCCACTTCCTTCAGGTTATTGGCGTACGCTCCTTCAATGACAACACGGTTCCCGGAGGGCTGGCGGCGTTCAGGCGGCACGGGGATGGTTTTCCGGCCTGAAAGATACTGCCCCGTCAGCGAATCCTGCGCTTGCACAATGGCATCTGGAGCTCCCTGGAATACGACGGTTCCGCCTTGCAGGCCCGCTCCCGGTCCCATATCGATGATCTGGTCGGCGGCAAGCATCATGTCCCGGTCATGCTCCACCACGAGAACCGTGTTTCCCATATTCCGGAGTCTTTCCAGGCTCCGGATCAGACGTTGCGTATCGCGCTGGTGGAGACCGATTGTGGGCTCGTCCAGAATGTAGAGCACACCGACCAGACCCGAGCCGATCTGAGAAGCCAGGCGCAGCCGCTGCATTTCGCCGCCCGAAAGGGTTCCGGCGGCGCGTGCCAGATTCAGGTAGTCGACACCGACATCGATCAGGAAACGCATCCGCTCGCCGATCTCCTTCAGGATCTTTTCGGCAACTTTCTTTTCCAGGGACGAAAGATGAATCGTATCCAGAAAAAGGAACGCCTCACGGATGGAAAGGCTGCACAGTTCGAAAAGATTCTTCCCCCCGACAGTCACCGCCAGGCTTTCCTGTTTCAGCCGGGCGCCCAGGCAGACCGGGCAGTCCCGGGAATTGATGTAGCGGTGAAGATCCATGCGGACCGTGTTGGATGTGGTTTCCCGGTATCGTCGCTCCAGCTCGGCGATCACCCCCTCAAAAGGCTTTGGGTGAAAGAGGCGTCGCCCGCCCCGGTCCAGATAGAAGGGGATTCTTTCCCCATCGGATCCTTTCAGCAATATCTCCTGCACCGCTTCGGGCAAACGTCCGAAAGCCGTGTTGACGTCAAACTTGTAGTGTTGGGCCAGGGCGTCGAGCATCTGATGATAGGGGAGGGAATTTCTGCCGGACCAGGGGGCTATGGCGCCCTGACGGAGCGAGAGATCGTGATCGGGGACGATCAGGTCTGCATCAAAAAACATTCTTGTGCCCAGGCCGCTGCATTCAGGGCAGGCGCCGTAGGGGCTGTTGAAGGAAAAGATGCGCGGTGCAAGTTCGGGCATGCTTATTCCGCAGACATGACAGGCGTAGCGTTCGCTGAAAAAGATTTCCTTTCCGTTTTCAAATGCAATACGGACGAGACCGTCGGAAAGTCGGGACGCGGTTTCCAGGGAATCACGCAGCCGGCCCCGGATTCCCTCCTTGACGACGAGGCGGTCGATCACCACGTCGATTACATGACGCCTCTGTTTCTCAAGAACGATATCCTCAGCCAGGTCCCTTAGTTCGCCATCGACCCTGACCCGGACATAGCCTTCCTTTAGCAGTTTCCGGAACTCTTTCTGGAACTCTCCTTTTTTCCCCTGAATAAGAGGGGACAGAATCGTCAGACGGGTTTTCTCGGGAGCGTTCAGCACGGTGTCCACCATCATATCGATGGTTTGGGGATGAATTTCCCGACCGCAACGGGGACAGTGAGGCACACCGACCCGGGCATAGAGAAGGCGCAGGTAGTCGTAGATTTCCGTGACGGTGCCCACGGTGGAGCGGGGATTCTGGCTGGCCGCCCTTTGCTCGATGGCGATGGCCGGGGAAAGGCCCTCGATGGATTCCACATCCGGCTTGTCCATCTGGCCGATGAACTGCCGGGCGTAGGTCGACAGGGATTCGACGTAACGCCTTTGTCCTTCGGCATAGAGCGTGTCGAAAGCCAGGGATGACTTGCCGGAGCCGCTGAGACCGGTGATGACGACCAGCCGGTCCCTGGGAATTTCAAGGTTCAACTGTTTGAGATTGTGTTGGGAAGCGCCTTTAATGCGGATGCAGTTCATTCAAAAGTCATATCGAAACCGGCACCCCTCCCCAAGGCCTGCTTTCGGGATCCGGTTTGATCGTCTCATAGGTTATTTTGGGGGAGCAGGTCCGGGGCTGCTCAGTACCTTGTGGTAATATGGGCTTTGCTGCGCAGTGCCTCGATCCACTCCTCAAATTTCTTTTCCATTTTTGTTTCAACGATTTTTTCTTTGATTTCTTCCCGGACGGCATCGATTGCGAGAATTCCGCTGCCTCTTTTATCGGTAACGGCAATGATGGAGAGTCCCGCGGCGGATTCGATGACGCCGCTAATCTCACCGGGTTCGAGGGAAAAAGCGATCTGTTCCAACTCCGGCGGCATAATGCCCTTCGGAATGAAGCCGATGTCACCGCCTTCACGTGCTGTGGGGCCCTGTGAATAAAGCGAAGCCAGTCTTTCGAAAGATTCCCCGGACTTCAGGCGGGCCAGGATGTCTGCCATGCGGATTTTCACTTGGCTTATCGTGGCGGCGTCGGCATTTTCCGGATAAAACAAGACTATCTGCTTCATCCGGACTGCGGGGTCGCCTTCGTAAAGGTCGCGGTGCTGCTGATAGTACTCCCCGATTTCCTCATCCGTGACGGCGATGGTTGCTCTGAGTTCACGGCGGATGACGCGGGAGCGGGTCATCTGCTCCTTGACCTCTTTCTTATAGCTTTCGAACGAAAGGCCCTCCTGTTCCAGTATCTTCTCGAAGTCGGCAACGGTTAAATTTCTCTGTGCCAGGAGGCTGCGGATGGTGTTGGTGACCTCCTCGTCCTGTACGGTGATGCCGAGCCGGGATGCTTCCTGCTCGATGAGAAGATTGTCGATCATCCGGTTCAGGTAAGCTTGACGTGCGTTCTGCAGAGCCCGGTCGCGTTCGGGTCCGGCGGCCGACTCCTCGATTTTTTGCCGGACCGGTTCAAAGGCACTGTTGAGGTCCGACAAGGTAATGATGTCGTTGTTGACGATGGCAATGATCCGGTCCACAATGGCGGCCTGTGCGGAATGCTGCAGCCATAACAGCGAAGCCAGCATTAAAAGGGTCGACCAGAATCGGATTTTCTTCATATAACCTCCTTTATGGTGCATCCGGCTGCTCGAGGAGGATTCTCAGGATCTCTTCAGCAAAACGGAGGCGATCCCCGATATGGGGCGTCGCTAATGGAATATACAATTTCAGTTCCGGCGTCAACTTCGTTCCTTGCAATTTGGTCTGTGCAAGGTGAAGAATTTTTGCCGGATCGACGGGACTGTCGGGACTGAGATGGATCATCAGTTGGCGTGCGTCACCGGTCATGCGACGTCCTTTGATTTTTTCCAGTAGATGGCGCAAACGGATCAGGTCGAGAAGGGTGCTTACTTCCGGTGGGATGTAACCGAAGCAATCTTGCAGTTCATTCCGGATCGCCTCGATTTCCTCTTCAGTTTGCAGCAGGGACATCCGTTTGTACATCAGGAGTCGCTGATGTTCATCGGCCATGTATTCTTCCGGGATGAATGCGGGGAACCCGAGATGGATTTCCGGTCTGATCTCTTCCCGGGTGAGGGGTTCTCCTTTCAGTTCCCGGATCGTTTGTTCCATCAGTTCCGTGTAAAGCTCATATCCCACCGCCGAGACATGACCCGACTGGGATGTTCCCAGCAGGTTTCCCGTGCCCCGGATCTCCAGGTCGTTGGATGCAATGCGAAAACCCGAACCCGGTTCGGAAAAATCGATCAGCGTCTGCAGACGCTTCTGAGCATCACGGGAGAGCATGGCGCCCTTTGGAATCAGGAGGTAGGCATAGGCCTCCTCCCGTCCCCGTCCGACCCGGCCCCGGATCTGATACAACTGGGACAGGCCGAGGCGATCCGCCCGATTGATGATGATGGTGTTCGCCGATGGGATATCGACACCGGAGGCGATGATGGTTGTGCAAACCAGGACCTGATGGTCTCCCCGGACAAAACGGACCATGGCATCTTCGATTTCGGCCGGTTTCATGCGGCCATGGACCACCCCGATCCGGGCTTCCGGGACTAACCCGGCGAGCAAGCGCGCCATCGTGAAGATTGACTGGATACGGTCATGGAGAAAGAAGACCTGGCCGTTGCGGGAAAGTTCCCGGCGGATGGCTTCCCGGATCGTCTCCTCGTTGAACTCGATGACATAGGTCTGAATGGGCCGGCGATCCTCGGGAGGGGTATTGATGATGCTCAGGTCCCGGATGCCGACAAGCGACAGATGGAGCGTCCGGGGGATAGGGGTTGCGGAGAGGGTCAGGACGTCGACGAGCGTACGGATTTTTTTCAGCCTTTCCTTGTGAGCCACACCGAAACGTTGTTCCTCGTCGACAATGACCAGTCCCAGATTCCGGAAAGTCAGATCTTTCTGGAGAATCCGGTGCGTGCCGATAAGGATGTCGACATTTCCCCGGTTCGCCGCCGCGACGATTTCCGACTGCTCCTTCTTGGTTTTCAGCCGATTGAGGACTTCGATGCGGAGCGGGTAATCCTGCAGGCGACGGTGAAAGGTCTGATAGTGCTGCTCCGCGAGGACCGTCGTCGGCACCAGAACCGCCACTTGCCGGCCGTCCATGGCGGCCCTGAATGCGGCCCGGAGGGCGACTTCCGTCTTTCCGAATCCGGCGTCGCCGCAGATCAGGCGATCCATCGGCTTTTCCCGTGACATGTCCTCGTGAATGTCCTCGATGGCCCGGCCCTGATCGGGCGTCTCCTCGTATTCGAAGGCGGCGCAGAATTCATCGTAAAGGCGGTCCGGCGGGGAAAAACCTTCCCGTTCGATGACTTCTCTCGCCGCATAAATCGAGACAAGTTCTTCCGCGACCTCCCGGATGGATTTTTTGACCCGTTCCTTAACGGACTCCCACGAGGTGCTCCCCAGGCGGTCGACTCTGGGGGTGTATCCCTCGGGACCCATGTAGCGCTGGATTTGGTCGAGACGTTCAACGGGGATGTAGAGGCGGTCCTGTTCCGCATATTCGATAAGCAGATAATCGTTTATGGTGTTCGCCACCGCCATTTTCTGCAGACCCCGGTAAACGCCGATGCCGTGTTCCTTATGAACGATGTGGTCACCTTCCGAAAGATCCCCGAACGATTTAAGAAAGTATCCCTCCCGGTTGGAACGGGACGCCCGCTTGGCCTGCTTGCGGCCGAAAATTTCCTCTTCCGAAAAGAGGATCAGGTTCATTTCGGGGAATTGAAATCCCGTGGCAACCTTTCCCTCCATCAGGATCAGGCGACCCGCCCCTTCGTGAAGACGGACCATCTGCAAAAGGTCGGCTCCGCCGTCTGCGTGCGTGGCGTCCAGCCCGTATCCGGAAAGCAGATGGGACATGCGCTGAATCCCCTCCGTGCTTGAGCACATAAACACAACCAGTCGCCCTGCGAAGAGACCCCGGCGAACCGTATCCGCCAGCGGCGAGAGAAGCCCTTCGGTTGCTGCCGGATGGGTTTTCCTGGCCGGTCCTGCGCCTTCCGTCCGGAACGTTATTACGGAGGGCCTGTTCGGGTTGTCCTCAGAAGCGGGTTTTTTAGTAGGCTGCAGCGCCAGGGAAAAGATCCGGCGGAACATCGTGAAACGGGTACGAATATCCGCCATGGTGTACTGGAACATGTCCGGTTCAACGAAAAAGGTATTTGACTCTTCTGCCTGCAGCAGAAGACGCTGCACGCTGTTTTCCCTATCCAGGAAAGATCTCTCCATGGCCGATTCGTCGTCCAGAAAAAGCAATGTTTGATCCGGACAGTAATCAAAAAGGCAGGCCATGTTCTCCTTGCGTGCGTTTGGCGAAAGGGACGTGTCCGTGTCCTGCTCGTAAAACAGCGAAAGATAGAGGGGGTTCAGCGACGAGAGGAGTTGGTTGTCAATTACGTCCTTCAGATGTTCCCTGACCTGCCCCGGAAGGCCTAATTCATTGGCGCGCCTGCGGATGGCTCCGATAGCCCTTTCCCGCCGCCGGTTGGTCAGAACGAGATCCCGGACGGGTGTGACGCGGCAATCGAGCACTTCCCGGATTGAGCGCTGTGAAAACGGATCGAACTCCCTGATGGATTCTATCTCGTCCCCAACCAATTCGATGCGAAACGGATTTGCCGCATCGGGAGGATACAGGTCAAGAATATGACCCCTGATGCTGAATTCGCCATGCTGTTCCACGAGGGTTTTTCTCTCATAGCCTCCCGCCAGAAACTTCCCGATGATCTCATCACGTTCCAGCGCGTCGCCAAGCGAAAGGATCCGGTTATAAGCGACAAATACGTCCTTGGGGATGATTTTCTGGACCAGGGCCGGCAGGGAAGTCACAACCAGGCATGGCTGTCCTGACAGAAGGGCGGACAGGACGCGGATGCGAGTCAGCTCGATTTCCCGCTGCACGGTAAAGAAATCAGCGGTCAGGATACGCCAGGCCGGGTATTGCAGAATCCTGGCGTGACCGCAGAAAGAGGTACAGTCCCGATGAAAATCTTCGGATTCCCTCTCCGTGGCCAGAACCGCAATCAGGGGAACAGACAGGTATTCAAAAAGAGCCGTGATCAGAAAACTTCTGGTGGAACCGGAAAGTCCCGTCAGATTAAGGTGTGTTTCTGCACGCAAGGCCTTTTCCAGGTTTTCCAGAAGTGAATCCGGCATGGATTGTATGTTTCTGTTTGGGATTTTCACGGCGTTAAGAAGGCGGTGATTCAAGGGGGAGGGATTATCTCCCCGGATACGGCCATCATTCGCTCCAGAGACAAAAGCGCCCGCCGGCGTGTATCATCTTCCAGGGTTACCACGTGCTTTCCGTCCCGCAGGGTATCACGGATATTTTCCAGGGAGGTGTATTTCATGGTTTCACAAATCAGGTGATCCGCTGCCGGCAGGAATGTCTTGCCTGGATTTTCTTTTTTCATGCGGGCGAGAATGCCGATTTCGGTGCCGACCAGGAAAGAGGTTTTCTCTGACAGGCGGACGAAATTCAGGAGTGCGGTCGTCGATCCGACAAAATCGGCCAGCTGCAGCACCTCAAGATTGCATTCGGGATGGGCGATGAACAGGGCGCAGGGATAAGCTTGCTTTTTGACAAGCACCTCTTCCATGCTTAAAGCCCGATGGACGGGGCAGGATCCCTTCCAGGGGATGATGTTGCGGTTTGCCTTGCTTGCAGCGTAACGGGCGAGATTGCCATCCGGGATCATCAGAATATCCTGCCCCTCCGGGATTGATCGGACCACATTCAGGGCGTTGGCGGAAGTGCAGCAGACATCGCTGAGGGCCTTGATTTCGGCAGTTGAATTGACGTAGGTCACCACGGCCGCCTCAGGGTGAAGGCGGCGGGCCGCCATCAGCTCCGTCGCCGTGATCGTGTCGGCAAGAGGGCAGCCCGCATCGGGCCGTGGAATCAGGATGGTTTTGTTCGGACAAAGAATTGCGGCGCTCTCGGCCATGAAATGAACACCGGCAAAGACGATCAGGTCTGCCTCGGTTCGGGAGGCCTCCATGCACAGTCCAAGGGAATCCCCCAGGAAATCGGCGATCTCCTGCACTTCCGGGCGCTGATAATAATGAACCAGAAGAACCGCCCGCTTTTTCCGTTTAAGGGCTATGATTTCTTTTTTTAAGCCGGGTGCCGTCATCGTAACAATTCCGTTGCCGAATCAACCGGCGATCCGCAGGCCCAAGTTCCGTTCCCCACCGCTTGCCGGAAAGAGCTTGGTATAATACTAATTGAATTAATTCAAGGACGAAATGAAAAAACGGTGTGAGACAGGGCAGAAACATGTCTGACATCGGACGGATTGTGAATCAGGCCGGTCTATTTGAAGGCGGGGAAGGTCAGTTCACGGTTTATTTCATCGGCATCGCCTAAGTTGAGTTCCATAATCCGTTTCAGGTGATGAAAGCTTTGTTCGTCCATCGCTGTGAAGCCGATGGCGGTTTCCTTTCCCGCAACACGTAAAATTCGGCCTTCAAGGTGGACCTCAAAAGCTACATTCAGCTTGATCCTGATTATGCAGGGTAAGTCGTTTTGAAAATGAGGGTCAGTAGCACAAAGGACGCCCGTCATGCTCATATTAATGGTTTCTACCGGATATTCGCCCCCGGCCAGCTGAACAAAGACGTCAAATTGTACCGGGACCCGGGACCTTTTCCTTCGTTCTATACTCATTAATGTTTCTCCTGGACTTAATCATGGGTCCCTTTGAGCCTTGCCATCCGTCATGAAACCTTTCTTTCCCCGTCGGCTATCTGCTTCAAAGCGGTCCGGTCAATAATGCTGATGCGGGAACCCTGGCTCTTCAGCACGCCCATGCGACCTAGCTTTGCCAGAATGCGGGACAATGTTTCGGGAATGGTTCCCAGCAGAGACGCCAATTGTCCCTTGGTCATTTCAAGCACCGGACAATTGGGGTCAGGGGATTTTTCGCTTAAAAACAGAAGATAGGCCGATAATCTTCCCGGCACTTCCTTCAAGGACAGATCTTCAATCATAGCAGTAAATATTCTCAGGCGGAGCGCCATAACCCCGAGCATATTCAGAGCCAGGGCAGGATCCCGGCGAACCATCTCGATGAAATCCGTTCGCGGGAGGAACAGGCACGTCGTGTTTGTGCTCGCCTTGGCGCTGGCGGGGAATCCCTGCCCGCTGAATACCGCGACTTCTCCGACCGCCTCGTGGGGGCCGAAAAGGTGGAGAATCTGCTCCTTCCCTTCGGCGGAAATCTTATAGACTTTTATCTGACCAGTTTCAACGATATAAAAACCTGTTCCTTCATCACCCTCCAGAAAGATCAGCTCTCCCTTTTGGTATGTCCGCCGGACGATAATCCGGGCGAGATTTTGAAATTGCACAGCCGAAAGTCCCGCAAATAGCGGGATGGCGGCGATCCTTTTTGAGATATCCATGACTCCTAAAATAGATATTCATACCTTTTCTGTCAAAGCCTTTTCCTGCATCACCGTCCCAATTATATCATCGGAAATCGAATCGGCGATGTCTCAGGTCAGGCGGCGGCGAAAGCGCGATGCCGCCGTCTTGACGCTTTCCAGGGATGTTATGCCTTTCAGGAGGCCAGGGCTGAGCGAACCGTTGCCGTGATGCTGGGCATGACGATATTGATCATCAACCCCAGGGAACAGATCTTGGTGTCCAGAAGCATGCCCCACTGATAATCCCCCATATGGATGATGACGATGGCCTTGTTGTCCTCAAGTTCGACAATATAGAATTTTCCGAGTTCGGGCAGGCCGCTTTCTTTCATGGTCGAGGCAATGTATTGGGTGATCTGGTTGAACATGGCCGATGCCACGGGGTTGGAATTATAACCGCCGATTGATTGTCCGTCCCGGCTCGCGAAGATGTCGCAGGCCAGCGCGCCGCCGTTAGAATATTCCTTTAATTCCTCGAGGGCCTTGTTGAGTTTGCTGATGTCCATGCTGTTCTCCTTTGTAAAATTGGATCGATTTTTTTTGTTCGTAACGGAAGAAAGAAAACGAAATATATTCATTTTGCTCACGAACCGCCTTTCTCTTTTTCTCAGGTCCGCAGGATTCCTGACGTCTTTTCCGGCCGTCTTCAGATTTCCCGCATAGTCGGAAAAGGGGGAAACAGGCCTTGTCGCCTTCCGATTCGGATCCGACGTGTCCGGAAATGCGTTGCTGCCCGGCCCCGGCAAGGGAGTTCATATTGCCGCATTCCTTCCGATCAGTTGGCCAAAGCGTCCTGAAAAACTTTTTTGGCGCGGGGCAGGGCGACGTTGAGCAGGATGCCCATGGAACACTTTGTTGAGTCAGCCAGAATACCCCACTGGTATTCATCCACGATCATGACGATCACCATCTTGTTGTCATTCAGATCAACCATGTAAAGACTTCCCAGTTGCGGGAATCCCGCTTCCTTAAGGGTATCCCTGATGAAATGGGTCACCTGGTTTGTCATGGCGCAGTAGGCTGGGTTGCTGTTGTAACCGACGATCGATTGCCCGTCCCGGCCCGAGAAAATGTCGCAGGCGAGCAGCCCGGGGCCGGCCGATTCCTTCAGGGTGTCCAGTGCCTCATGTATTTTTTTTACATTCACGGTGTTCTCCTTTCTCTCCTCAAAATAATTTTGTTCGTCTTCGCCGCTATCCCGTCGGACAGATGCCTCCTCTTGATTTTCACAGGGACTAATCTCTTCCAGTCCGGTTGCTTTCTGTTCTGCAGTAGGCGGTTCCGGCGCCTCTTCCATCTCCGGAACGTATGGTGCCGTCCTTTTGCAATTTCCCTCGTTATCCTCTTCATAAGGTGTTGGAGCCTGATTGTCTTTTGCCGGAGAAGTCTCGGCCGCCACTGCATCCGGT
>CAYPKE010000053.1:0-15586 GCA_964411235.1 uncultured Syntrophales bacterium | reverse complement strand
AATCATGCAGGTCCGTTTTTTCCAGCAGCTGAATCTCGACGCCTATGGAACGGGCGAATTCGAGGTTCTGGTGCCGAATGAATGGCTGGGTCGATACGAAGACGCAGCGGGCGAGACCTGATCGTTGCGCGATGATTTCCCTCAGGGCCATGGCGGAAGAAATGGCATCCGGGTCCGGAGCGCCGTACATGAGGACCGCCAGGGATTCGCACTCCTGCACCATTCCCGTCAGCTTGACGACATTCTGAATGGTTTCTTCCGTGACGAGGAGCGATTCAACGCGTTTCATACGAGGCTCCGTGCGGTTTCGGGAAGTTCCGCCTCATTCCCTGGCAGGAAATCTCATGGAAGACATGAACCTTAGGGGAAAGAAGGACAATCCTTATTTTTCCAGGTCCGTCAACTGCCTTACAATCCGTGCAAATGCCGCCGCCCCTTCGTTTTCGCCATGGCGGACCACATAGGGTTCGCCGAGATCGGACGCCTCCACGATATGTGGATCAATGGGGATCCGGCCCAGGAATGGTACGCCCATTTTGGCCGCCATTTCTTCGCCGCCGCCCTTTTTGAACAGATCGATGACCTGCTGGCAGTGGGGACACACAAGGCCGCTCATGTTCTCGATGACACCCAGAACCGGAATCTTGATCCGCCTACAGAAATTGATGGATTTCTTCACATCGTTCAGCGACAGGTTTTGCGGTGTTGTCACGATGACGGCCCCATCGCATTCGGGAATCATCTGTGCGATGGACAAGGGCTCGTCCCCGGTTCCGGGAGGGAAATCAATGACCAAATAATCCAAATCACCCCAAATCACATCCTTCAGTAGCTGCTTCAAAAAACCTATCTTCATCGGTCCCCGCCAGATGACCGCCTCATCCTGGTCCCGCAGCAAAAAACCGACCGACATGACCTTGATCCCCGAAGGAAACTCCACGGGGACCAAACCCTCTTCACTCTGATAGACCGGCTTGCCTTCAAGCTTCAACAGCGTCGGAATGCTTGGGCCGTGAAAATCAACATCGAGAAGGCCCACTGCCCTGCCCGTCTTGGAAATCGACACGGCCAAGTTCGTGGCAACGGTGCTTTTCCCCACACCGCCCTTTCCCGACAAGACCAGGATCTTGTGTTTGATTTTCCCCATCCTTTCCTTGAGTTCCTCTTGCTCGAGAAACTCCTGAAAACCACCCTCCTGCTTCTGCGCGCTTCCACATCCACTGCATGATTTTTCTTCTTCTGCCATTTGCCAACCCTTCTTCCAACTGTTTTTTCGGAACGCTTTGCCCCAAAACCGGCCAAAGATCCCAAAGAAAAAAGCCCCTCGCTGTCAAAAAACGAGAGACTTGTTTTAACATGGAGCCGATGCGCGGATTCGAACCGCGGACCTACTGATTACGAATCAGTTGCTCTACCGGCTGAGCTACATCGGCCCTCCCTTTTTTGCCCAACAGGAAGACCTCTCTTATCCGAACCTTCCCACCTTGTCAAGGAGTTTAACGGCATGGCAAGTGCTGAATAACGATGAAAAATCCGGCCCTAATCTTTGCTGGCAAGAATCAATTGATCAGAACCTTTTACGATCGGGCAAGAACAAACCGCGCAGCCGATTCTCCGGCCAGCCAGCCTGAAGAAAAGGCGGCCTGGAGATTGTAGCCCCCCGTATCGGCATCGATATCCATCACCTCGCCGCAGAAATAAAGCCCCGGGATCACTCGCGACGCCATCGTTTGGGGATCGATCTCCTTCAACGAGATCCCTCCGGCGGTGACGATTGCCCGGGAAAGAGGCAGGGGCTTGTCAATATTGAAACACAATGATTTCAATGTTGTGACGATCCTTTCCCGCTCCGGAGCCGAAATCTGGCTGGCCGGCCGCCCCCCTTCCACCCGGGAAAGACCCATCAGGGCATTCACCACCTTATGAGGCACCAGGTCATCCATAATGCGCCGGAAGCTGCGTTTCCCATATCGATCAAAATCCCGCTGCAGCCTTTCGTGAAGCTGTTTGCGGGAGAGAGCCGGTTTCAGATCGATGGAAACACTGACCGGGCCTCTCTCCAAAGCATCGACTATCGTCAGGCTCATTAAAAGTGTCATCGGTCCCCCAATGCCGAAGTGGGTCATCATCATCTCTCCCCGGCGGCTCTCCAGAACGGGGAACGGGGGTCTCCTCGACCTGAGACCACGGCCTGTCTCATAAGAAGGAACCAAGTCGATATTAATTTTATCGGCGGGGCAGCCGAAGGCGGTCATACGCACGTGCATGAGGCTTACCCCTTGCATTGACGCCGCCAGATCGATCTCTTCTACAACCAGGGGGACCAGGGCCGGACGCAATTTGACGATGGTATGGCCCAGCGGGGCCACCATCCGGTATCCGTCCCCGGTCGAACCCGTCAGGGGATACGTGGCGCCTCCGGTGGCCAGCACCACGGCTCCGGCTGCAAAACGTTCCTTTTCGCACAAGACAGCGGAAATCCGCTCCGCATTCCTTTCGAGGCCAACGACCCGCATCCCCGTATGAAGATTCACCCGATGCGCTTCCAGATTACGGAGAAGCGCCCTCACCACATCTCCGGCGTTATCGGAAACCGGAAAAATCCGGCCGCCCCGCTCCACTTTGGTCTCCACATCGTAAGTTCTGAGGAAGGACAGCAGATGCTCACGGGGGAATATATGCAAGGCCCGGTACAGGAAGGTGCCGCTGTCGCCGAACATGGCAATAAACCCTTTCAGATCCTTGGTATTGGACAGATTGCAGCGCGTCTTTCCGCTCAGAAGGATTTTCTTGCCGGGCCTGACCATCTTTTCCAGAAGAAGCACCCGTGCTCCTGCCTCCGCAGCGCGTCCCGCCGCCATCATCCCTCCGGCGCCGGCACCGATGACGACGACGTCATATGGCTTTGTCTCGCGTCTTGACCCGATCATGGATGTGTCTCCCGCTTGATCCCCTTGCCTTGAGTTAATCGTACCCTTGTGTTAAAAACAAACCGGCTTGTTGCCTTGAATACCACAACGGGAGAAAAATTGAACCGTGAATGTGCCCCGCTCTCTGATCACCATGACAACACGTATTTTTCTGCAGGTGCGCCCCGTTGTGCATCGCTACCTGGCGGGATGGTCGGCCAAAGCCGCTGCGATCCCCGATCCGGAACTGAGAAGGCAGGCCCTGATGAGTATCCGGGGAAAAACGTTTCATTGCGAGGGGGGCGCCATTTACGCGCTTCTCGCCGGAAACCGCTACAAGGACGCGGTCCGCTTTATCGTCGCCTATCAGACCATTAGCGATTATCTGGATAATCTCTGTGACCGGAGTACTTCCCGCGACCCCGAGGATTTTGCGCTCCTCCATCAGGCAATGAAGCATGCCCTTGCTCCCGCAGAAACCCCTATCTTTTATTACCGGTTGCATCCGGAAAAGAATGACGGCGGATACCTGCATGACCTGGTGCAAACGTGCCGGAAAAGCCTGGGTGCCCTCACCTCTTATCCGCTGATGGCCGATGCCCTCCTTGGCCTTGGGGAAGATTACTGCAACCTGCAGATTCATAAACACGTTTCCCCGACGGAACGGATACCTCGCCTGCAAGTCTGGTATGCAGAACGCTGGCCCGACCCTGCCGATCTGACCTGGTATGAGTTCTCAGCCTGTACGGGCTCGACTTTGGGTATCTTCTGTCTTGTTTCCTATGCCATCGCCGGCAAACTTGATGAAAAGACGGTATCGCAAGTCAGAAATGCCTATTTCCCCTGGATTCAGGGTTTGCACATCCTGCTTGATTATTTTATCGATCAACAGGAAGACCACCTGGAGGGGGATCTCAACTTCTGCACCTACTATCCTTCGGAGGAAATACTTTCGGAACGACTGGCTTTTTTTTACCGTCAGGCCACCCGGCACATTGCCACGCTCCCCGATGAACGGTTCCATCAGATGATCAACAAAGGCCTTCTCGGCATGTACCTGGCAGACAGAAAAGTAGCCGAACAGAAAGCGATTCACCGCACCGCCCGGAAAATGATCCGCCTGGGTGGGGGCGTCGCATGGTTCTTTTTTCTGCACTGCTGGGTTTACAGGCGCATCAGGATGATTGCTGGGGAATAATTCCGCATTATTGGGGTATAAAACAACGATGCCGGAGCGCCCTTTCTTGTCATGCCGAAAGAGACAATCGCCTATCTTATTGTATTACCAAGTTAATTCAAAAATTCTGCTCTTCGGCGATCCTGGCATACAAACTGCTCAAGGAATGACCAAATTCTAATGGGAGGTGTCCTTGATGAAACGTTTGATGGTTTGTATGATTGGCTTTGTCTTTCTCTTTGCCCTGTCGGTATCGGCAGTCGAACAGGTCTGTGCTGCAAAGGCACAAAAGGAACCGGCAAAAGAAAAAGTGGCCAAAAGGCAAAAAACAGGCAACGTCGTAACCCTTACGGATGTGATGCTTAAAATCGAATTCACCAAGAAGGGAAAAACGGAAACCATGGAGTTTGCCTTGAACGCACCTGTAAAGGTCGCCGTGGGAGAAAAGGTAACAGTCTACTACACGGAGAAGGACGGTCGCAAGGAAGTCCTCAGGGTCAAGTCTAAAGAAGGCGCCGCCAAAAAACCTTCCCGCTCGAAAACGATATCCAAGAATTAAGCGGGAACCGAAAAATGTTTTGCTTCGGGAAGGCACGGAGTAACCTTCCGTGCCTTCCCTTATTTGAAAAGGAACCATTTCCAGATCGCATTCATGACATTGACACAGGGTGTCCCTGTATTAACCCTCTTTTTCCAGCCAGTAACGGTGTATTTTCGCCCGCAGGGTCTTCCGGTCAATACCGAGAATCCGGGCGGCCTTGCTTTGATTCCATCCCTGACTGAGCATGGTTTGCAGGATTTCACTCCGCTCGGCATTCTCCAAAGGAGTAAAATGCGGCAATTTATGGGTTGAAAAACGCCGGAACCGCTCGGGGAGATGTTCCGGATAGATAACCGGATATGGAAAGAACAAACGGACCTGATTCAGGACATTTTCCAGTTCACGCACATTACCCGGCCAATTGTAAGCAAATAGCATATCCATAACCTCTTGAGACACACGGACATCCGACGCCGCCGTCTTTTGTAGAAAATGGTCAACCAGCTGGGGAATGTCCTCCTTGTGATCTCGCAAAGGTGGCATTTTCAAGCGAACCACGAACCGATACAGCAGGTCGGCACGAAAGCGATCCGTTTGGACCGCATGATCGATATCCCTGTTGGTTGAGGCAACGACCCTTACCTTGACATGCCGCACCCGATTTCCACCCAGACGCCGCACCTCGCCGTTCTGCATGAATCTCAGAAGTTTGCCCTGAAGCGGGGTCGTCATTTCGCTCAGTTCATCGAGAAAAAGAGTGCCGTCGCCGGCGGATTCTATCAGT
The DNA here is from genome assembly GCA_964411235.1 of uncultured Syntrophales bacterium. Lineage (GTDB taxonomy): Bacteria > Desulfobacterota > Syntrophia > Syntrophales > JAAYKM01 > JAAYKM01. The sequence goes on along the minus strand of CAYPKE010000053.1, from coordinate 10,175 downwards.
CCGGAATGGGACCGATCGGCCCCGGTAAAGGCGCCCCTTTCATAGCCGAATAATTCCGATTCCAGAAGGGTGTCGGGAATTGCCCCACAGTGGACGGCCATAAAAAGATTCTTACGGCGGGTGCTTAAAAGATGGAGGGCACGGGCGGCCAACTCCTTGCCGGTCCCGCTTTCACCTTCAATCAATACACTTACAGCCGCATCGGCCACCCGGGCGACCTGCTTATAAAAAGCCGTCATGGCACAAGAGGACCCGACGAACAGAGGGGATTGGTTTCCGCCATGCTCCTGCCTCTTTTTTTGCTGCAAATCATTCGGAACGTACAGGACATTTTTTACGAGGGTCTTGATCGTATCTGTGGAAAAGGGTCGGCAGAGATGATCCCATGCACGCCATTTCACCGCCTCGACGGCGGTTTCCAGATCTCCCGATGATGTCAGCAGAATCAGGGGAACCTGTGGCAGGGCGTCACGGATCGATCTGAACTCATCACAGCGGGTAAATGCGATGTCGACGATGAGCAAATCATAAAGATGCAGGTCCGGACGGCACGCCGCCTCCGGACCTGGCCAAGAATCGATGATGATCGCAGGATCCTGCAAGGCTTCCTGCAACACGCGACGTGCACGGTCGTCATTGATGACCAGAATGCGCGCAGCCATATATCATCCCCCCCGGTTGATGAAAAGAAAAAGGCCTTTAAAAGCGTTTAATTCTATAACCCCTTGCTTGCGATAAAAGAAGCCAGGTCCGCCACACGGCAGGAATAGCCCCATTCGTTGTCATACCAGGCAACAACCTTGACCATGTTATCCCTCAAGACCTGGGTAAACTCGATATCGACAATGGACGAGTGGCTGTTACCCTTGAAGTCCATGGACACCAGCGGCGTCTCCTCACAGCACATAATCCCCTTGAGCTCCCCTGCGGCAGCCTGCTTCAGGGCTGTTCGGACCTCTTCGGTCGATGTTTTAACCTTGAGCTCGGCCACAAAATCGACCACGGAAACCGTCGGTGTCGGAACGCGGAGGGCATAGCCGTCAAATCGTCCTTTCAAATCCGGAATGACAAGGGAAATCGCCTTGGCGGCACCCGTCGTCGTCGGGATAATGTTGAGCGCCGCGGCACGGGCGCGGCGAAGATCCTTGTGGGGCAGATCAAGGATGCGCTGGTCATTGGTGTAAGCATGAATGGTGGTCATCATGCCCTTTTCGATCCCGAAAGTCCGATGAATCACCGCTACCGGCGGCGCAAGGCAATTCGTGGTGCAGGAGGCGTTGGAAAGAATATGGTGTTTCCCCGGAACATAGTCCTGCTCGTTAACCCCCATCACCACCGTCAGGTCCTCCTGCTTCGCCGGGGCGGAAATGATGACTTTCCTGACTCCTCCCGCCAGGTGTACCGCCGCCTTGGGCCCATCCGTAAACAGCCCCGTACTCTCGATAACGATATCCACCCCTTCTGCTTTCCAGGGAATCGCCGCCGGATCCTTAAAGGCGAAGCTCTTAATTGTTTTGCCGTTGATGATCAGCATATTCTCCGCCGTCGCCACATCGCCACAAAAGCAGCCGTAATTTGAGTCGTATTGGAACAGGTGTGCGTTTGTCTTCACGTCAAAAAGGTCATTGACGGCTACCACTTCCAGTTGATCGCTGTATTGCTCCAAAACGGCTTTCAACACCTGCCGCCCCACGCGTCCGAAACCGTTAATACCGATACGCACCATAACAATACCTTCCTTTCTATACGGGACATAAGGGCTGGCGGCCATGACGGCCGTTTCGCGCCCAATAAATCATCCTTGGGATATGACGGCAAGACTACGAAATGTGAGCCTTTTCTTCTGGTGACAGGGATAGCCTAAAAGGCTCCTCTTGTCAATCAGGGAAAATTTTACTCTAACGTACTCCCCAATCGGATGGAAATCTTTATATGCAGGCATCGCGATAACATCCGCGTTCTCCCCGGCAAGCTGTCCCGCTCGGCCGCCCACTAGGCACAATATCTTTAACAAGTTGGAATCATTGGCTTAAAATGTAGGTTGGGAAAAAAGATTTCCAATTGACACAATATGCCGGATAGGGTAGTCCATTCCTCGCGTCGACGAATCATGTTCGACTTTTAATCCTGACGGGAAGATTCGTCTGCCAACATGCAACAACTCTTTAACGCGCGTTCCCTTTCTCGATCCGTTAAGGTTTCGTAGAGCAATGCAAAACAAGGAGGCTGGCTTATGCAGGAAAAAATCAGGGAAGTGGCAACCCGAATCAGGGAATTGCGGGAAAGTCTCGGTATCTCGCCTGAAGACATGGCAGACCATCTTAAGGTGGCCATATCAACCTATGCGGACTATGAAAAGGGAAGTTCGGACATTCCCGCCAGCATCCTTTTCGGGATAGCGCATAAACTGAAAGTTGATTTGGCCGTTCTGCTCACTGGGGAAGAACCGCACATGCGGTACTTTACCGTCACCCGTAAAGACAAGGGGGTTGCCGTCGAACGCAGGACTCAATACAAGTATCAAAACCTGGCCGCAAATTTTATCCACAAAAAAGCCGAACCCTTCCTCGTCACGGTCGAACCGACGCCTGCCGGTAAAAATTTGGAAATGAATACCCACCCGGGACAGGAATTCGACTATGTCATTCAGGGCGTAATGAAAGTCTATATCCACGGAAATGAACTCCTTCTCCGTGAAGGCGACTCGATCTACTTCGATTCAGGCTGTCCGCACGCCATGGAAGCCATGGAAAACGCCCCGGCGAAATTCCTCGCCATTATTTTTTGATCAACCGCAGCAAGGAGGAGCGCGATGTCTCTGATCGACCGTTACCTGGACCGGACGGACTTTAATTCTTACGAGGATTTCAAGACAAATTTCAACATAAACGTCCCCCCCGCATTCAACTTCGGCTACGATGTGGTTGATGTTTACGCCAGGGAAGTTCCGAACAAGCGCGCCCTCGTTTATTGCGACGACTTCGGCACATCCCTCACCTTTTCCTTTGCCGACATGAAGCGCTACAGCGACAAGGCGGCCAATATGTTCAAGAAGGCGGGTATCAGGAAGGGCGATACCGTCATGCTCGTCTGCAAGGGCCGCTACGAATTCTGGTTCCTCTTCGTGGGCCTGCATAAAATCGGCGCCATCGGCATTCCCGCCACCCATATGTTGACAACGAAGGACATCGTCTACCGGATCGAACGCGCCGAGATCAGGAACATCGTCTGCATCAACGACCCCGACCTGGCGGGCTACGTGGAAGAAGCGGACAGACAGGTACCCGGAATCCTCGCTTCCAAGATTATTCTGAGCGGCAAACGCGACGGCTGGATCTCCTATGAGGAAGAGATGGCAGCCTCCTCCGACCAGTTCGAGAAACCGACCGGCGCTGACGCACCGAAAAACAGCGACATCATGATTCTTTATTTCACATCCGGTACGGTGGGGATGCCCAAGATGGTCCAGCACGACTTCACCTATCCCCTGGGCCACATCCTGACGGCAAAATACTGGCAGAACGTCGAAGACAACGGCCTGCACTATACCGTCGCCGACACGGGCTGGGCCAAGGCCGTATGGGGAAAGATATACGGGCAGTGGCTCTCGGGCTGCGCCGTGTTCGTCTATGATTACGATCAGTTTGATCCGGTCAACGTCTGGAAGAAAGCCATCGAACACCAGGTGACCACTTTCTGCGGACCGCCCACAGTTTATCGATTCCTCATCAAGCAGGATCTGCGGAATTTCGATTCCGGTTGCATGAAATACTGTGTCACAGCCGGGGAACCTCTGAATCCTGAAGTCTATCAGCAGTTCCTCCAGCAGACAGGGCTCCGTCTCATGGAAGGTTACGGTCAAACCGAAATGACCTGCGCCATCGGCACCTATCCCTGGATGGAACCCAAACCGGGCTCGATGGGCAAGCCCTCTCCCGGTTACGTGATCGAGTTGATCAACGGGGAAGGGAAACCTGCAGAAGTCGGCGAAGAAGGAGAGATTGCCCTGCATGTGGATGCCATGAAGCCCGTGGGCATGTTCGGCGGCTATTTCCGGGATAAGGACACAACGGACCGGGTCTGGCATGACGGCTGGTACTACACGGGCGACATGGCCTGGAAGGACGAGGACGGCTATCATTGGTTCGTCGGCCGGGCCGACGATCTGATCAAAAGCTCGGGTTACCGGATCGGGCCCTTCGAAGTGGAAAGTGCCCTGATCCAGCATCCGGCAGTCCTCGAATGCGCCATCACGAGTGTTCCCGATGACATCCGAGGCGCTGTCGTCAAGGCAACGGTCGTCCTGGCCCAGGGGCATACGGGAAGCGATGCCCTGGTCGTGGAACTGCAGGAGCATGTGAAGAAGGTCACAGCACCCTACAAGTACCCGCGCATCATTGAGTTCGCAAAGGAACTGCCGAAAACGATCAGCGGCAAGATCCGCCGCGTAGCGATTCGGAACAAGGACAAGGAAAACTTGTAACTTTCCGGATGAGCGATTTTTGGCTTTTTTCGCCCTTCTTACGAAGCTCATCAGCAGGAGGTGCCTTAAGAAAAAGGAATTGCGGGTCGCGTCGCGTTGATCCGACAGGAAAGGGACCCGGACGGTTCATTTTGAAAGTTGCTTTTTCTCCTTGAAATTTCCGTTGTGTTGGGCGTATGGTGAGCCCCCCGAAATGTTTATCAACAAAAAGGGCTGACGCAAGCGAGCCCCTGGAATCATCCGTAATCCCCAGGGGATAAAATATGAAAGATGGCCGGCGGCGGGCATGGCCTGCGTAAGCCGACCGGGCCACAAACCATGTCAAAAAAGAATTCCTTTCAAGTCGTTGTCAAGCAGGATTTCTGCAAGGGCTGTAATTTGTGTATTGAATATTGCAAGCCTCGGGTCCTTGCCTCTTCACACTCCCTTAACGAAATGGGCTACCATTACGCGGAACCTGTCAACCCGGAAGCATGCACGGGTTGCCTTTCCTGCGTCCTTGTGTGCCCTGACCTGGTGATAGAGGTGTACCGTGAATAAAATCTTCATGAGCGGCAACCACACCTTCGCCGAGGCTGCCATCCGCGCCGGTTGCCGGGCCTATTTCGGCTATCCCATCACACCCCAGAACGAACTGTGTGAATATATGTCCGAAAACATGCGGAAAGCCGGCGGGGCGTTTATCCAATCGGAAAGCGAACTGGCGGCGATCAACATGGTCGTCGGCGCTTCCGCCACCGGCGCCCGGGCTATGACTTCGTCGTCTTCTCCCGGCGTCAGCCTGAAACAGGAGGGCATCTCCTTTCTGGCCGGGTTCCAGTTGCCGGCGGTCATCGTAAACATCATGCGCGGCGGTCCCGGTATGGGCAATATCGCCCCTGCTCAGGGCGACTATTTCCAGGCCACCCGCGGGGGAGGACACGGAGATTACCGAACTCCCGTTCTCGCCCCCAGTTCCATCCAGGAAATAGCCGATTTGGTCTTCGTGGCCTTCGATATTGCCGATCGCTACCGGACACCGGTCATGATGCTGGGCGACGGCATGATGGGCCAGATCAAGGAACCGGTGTTGTTCCCCGATCCGATCGATCCGAAGACCCTGCCCAAAAAAGACTGGGCTCTTACCGGGCGCGGCAGCGGCCCCAGCCGCTTTCTCGCTTCCCTCGTGCTGGATCCCCAGAAAATGGAGTTACACAACTGGAACCTGTTCCGGAAATACGAAGAGATCGCCCAAAACGAGACCCGCTTTGAAACATATTGTGCCGAGGACGCGGACATCATCGCCGTTGCGTACGGCACAACCGCCAGGGTCGCCAAAGGCGCGATTAACCATCTGCGGGATCAGGGGTTGAAGGCGGGCCTTCTTCGTCCCATCACGGTGTGGCCTTTCCCGGGTGAAATACTCCGGGAACTCTCCCGGAGAATAAAGCGTTTCGTCGTGCTGGAAATGAGCACAGGGCAGATGGTCGAGGATGTCCGTCTGGCCCTGGAGGGAAGGGCGGAAGTACAATTTTACGGAAGGCCCGGGGGCATTATCCCCGAACCGGATGAATTCGTCCAGGTCATCCGGGACAAGATGACATCGCCATGACAAGGGAAATAAGAAAGAAAAGCTCTATGGAACTTCTAAACCCCTGGCCGAAATACCACAAACAAAATGTCAGCTCTCATTACTGCCCCGGCTGCGGTCATGGCGTCGTGCATCGCGTCATCGCCGAACTTCTTGAAGAAATGGATCTCGGGGAAAAGGCCTTTTGCGTCAATCCCGCGGGGTGCGCCGTGCTGGCCTACGACTATCTTGACGTGGACATGATCGAATCGTCCCACGGCCGGGGTACGGCCGTCGCGACCGGAATCAAGCGGGCAAGGCCCGACCTGTTTGTCTTCACTTACCAGGGTGACGGCGACCTCTCGGCCATCGGTACGGCGGAAACGATTCACTCGGCCAACCGGGGCGAAAACATTACCGTTATTTTCATCAACAACGCCGTCTACGGCATGACGGGGGGACAGATGGCGCCGACCACGCTGCTCCGCCAAAAAACGACGACCACCCCCCTCGGGCGGACCCCGGAAGCCGACGGCTATACCCTGCATATTACCGATATGGTGGCAAATCTGCCAGGGGTGGTGTATGCCGAGCGTGTCGCCGTGACGACCCCTGCAGCGATCCGCAAGACGAAAAAAGCCATTCGGACCGCTTTCCAGACTCAGGTGGATGGTCTCGGTTATTCCATTATCGAAGTCCTCTCGGCCTGCCCGACGAACTGGAAACTGAGTCCCATCGAATCCATCGCGTGGATTCACGCCGTGCTGGAAAAAGAATTTTCCCTTGGGGTGCTGACCGACAAAAGGGAGAAAAAAAGGATAACATGCTGACGACTATTCTGTGTTCGGGATCCGGCGGACAGGGGGCTTTGACCGTAGGCAACGTCCTGGGAAACGCCGCCATGTATGAAAATTTTTTCGTTTCCTACCTGCCCTGTTACGGGGCCGCCATGCGTGGTGGGACGGCCAACTGCACCACCAGTATCGCCACGGAGGAAATCGCCTCGCCGGTGGTGTCTTCTCCGGATGTCCTGATCGCCCTGAACAAGCCCTCCGTCATCTCTTTTCTGCCTCGCCTCAAGCCGGGGGCCAAATTGATCTATAATGCAGACCTTGTCGATGCCGTTCCGGATCAGCCGGGTGTCGTTTTCTATGCTGTGGCGGCCAATCGGATCGGCCGGGAAGTGGCCAATGAGCGCTCCGCCAATATGGTCATGCTCGGCGCCATGCTGAAGGTCGTGCCGGTCGTCAAAATGGAGACGCTCGCACAGAGTGTCCGGAACCTGATGGGCGCCAAAAAATCTCTGGCCGACCTGACCATCAAGGCGATTCAGGGCGGCTATGACAGCGTGGCCTGATCCGGGCCCCAAACCCTCTCTTTATCGATAACCAAGCGATCAAGTCGTTGATTTTATCCGCTGCAGCCGGTATATATAAAATCATCAGCTATCCTGAAAGGGGGATCATCACATGATCTATAATGAAGAATATGAAACCCTGCCGCGTGAGGTACTGGAGATCCTCCAGCTTAAGCGTCTTCAGCAGGTGGTTTCGCGCGTCTACCACACGGTCGGCTTTTATCGGAAATCTTTCGATGACGCCGGCGTTTCTCCCGAAGACATCAAGAGTCTGGATGACCTGCGGCGCTTTCCCTTCACAACAAAACAGGACCTGCGGGATAATTATCCCTTCGGGATGTTTGCCGTTCCCATGAGCAGCGTCGTCCGCCTGCATGCGTCTTCAGGCACGACGGGCCGTTCGACCGTCGTCGGATACACGAAACGCGACATTGAAAACTGGTCGGAACTCATGGCCCGCTGCTTTGTCGCTGCCGGCCTGACCAAAAACGACATGATTCACAACGCCTACGGTTACGGCCTGTTCACCGGCGGTCTGGGGGTCCATTACGGCGCGGAAAAACTTGGTGCAAGCGTTATTCCCATGTCGGGCGGCAATACAAAGCGCCAGATCATGATCCTGCAGGATTTCGGCCCCACCGCCATCTGCTGCACCCCCTCGTACGCTCTGAATTTGGCGGAGCAGGGTGAAGCGATGGGTGTGGATATGCGCAGCCTTAAGCTTCGAGTCGGCATCTTCGGCGCGGAACCCTGGAGCGAAAAGATGAAGGAGGAGGTCGAAGACGCTCTGAACCTGACGGCGATGAACATCTACGGTCTGTCCGAAATCATGGGGCCCGGTGTGGCCATGGAATGCCTGGAAGGGCGAGAGGGGATGCATGTCTTTGAGGATCATTTTCTGGTTGAAACCATCAATCCGGCAACCGGCGAGGTGCTGCCTCCCGGCGAAAAGGGAGAACTTGTTTTTACCACCCTCTCCAAGGAAGCCTTCCCCCTCATCCGCTACCGGACACGGGATCTGTCGCGTCTTATCCCGGCCCCGTGCATTTGCGGCCGGAGTCATTACCGGATGGAGCGGGTGATGGGACGCAGCGACGACATGCTGATCATCCGCGGCGTCAATGTGTTCCCCTCCCAGATCGAAGACGTTCTCGTCGGTATCGAAGGCCTTGATCCCCACTATCAGCTTATCGTGGACCGGGAAGGCACCCTCGACACCCTGGAAGTCCAGGTGGAAGTCAACGAACGCCTGTTCATCAATGCCGACGAAATCAAATCGCTTCAGAAAATCGAACGGCGCATAATCAAGGATCTGAAGGATTTTCTCGGCGTCACCGCTAGGGTCAAGCTGGTGGAGCCCAAAACACTCCAGCGATTCGAGGGCAAAGCAAGCCGGGTTATCGATCAGCGCAAAATCTAATATCCTGCAGAGGTGGAGGAGGAATGCTCATGAAGGTTGAACAGATTTCCATTTTCCTGGAAAACAAACCCGGCGGCCTGGAGAACGTCACCCGGATTCTCCGGGATGCGAACATCAATATCCGCACTTTGGCGGTGGCGGACACGTCGGACTTCGGCATCGTTCGGCTGATCGTCGATCATGTTGCCGACGCCAACCGTGTCCTCAAGGAAAACGGCTACACCGTAAGCCGTACAAACGTTGTGGCGGTCGAAGTTCCCGATCAGCCGGGCGGTCTCCATAGTATCCTGGAAGTGCTGGCAAATGCGGCGATCAACATCGAATACATGTATGCCTTCGTAGAAAAGAGCGGCCAGAACGCAGTTATGCTTTTCCGGTTCGACAATCCCGATGCGGCGATTGATGTGCTTCTCAAAAACAACAAAACCGTTCTCCCGGGGGAAAAGCTATATTCCCTGTGATGTGTTGGCGCTTGTTTTGAAATGGGTTGTCAAACAAGTAAGGCCAACGGATTAACTCTCTTTCCGGTGCGGATTCGATCAAAAGGAGGCCCTATGAAACAGAAACAGGTTAAGCGTTCGATAGAACATCTTGTCGAAGAGCAGTTATCAAAGTGGACACTTCTTTCCAAGGAGGAGAAGAGTCCCGTCTTTGAACCGAAACCGATAATAACCGTGTCGAGGGAGCCCGGCAGCGGCGGAACGGAAATAGCCAGTAAACTGTCAGCCAAGCTGAAGATGGACCTGATTTCCGGTCAGATATCCCAACAAATTGCCGAAAGCGTTCAGATGAGCGAACGGGTAATTCGCTCTCTGGATGAGAAGGAAATCACCAAACGGGACGACTGGCTTACATCTCTGTTTGAAACACGCCATTTATGGCCGGATCAGTTTTTATTCCATTTGACCAAGGTCATCGGCACAGTTGGACGTCACGGCAACGCCGTCATTCTGGGACGCGGCGCCCAGTATGTCCTGCCGCCCGAAAAAACGTTCCGGATTCGGCTGATCGGCCCCCTGGACATCCGGATCCAGCGCATCATGAACGCCAAGGCCTGTTCGCGGCGGGAAGCCGAGCAGTATGCCATCACAACGGAATCGGACCGCCGGGCCTTCATTCAGAAATACTTTAATGCCGATGTTACAAATCCTTACGATTATGATCTGTTCATCAACATGGGCAAGATTCCCATCGACGGCGCGGTGGACACGATTGTTGTCGCCTTCGAAGCCTGGAAGAAAGAAAAGAATTTATAGTAACAAGAGTCATACCAAGAACCACACCGGCGTTTTCCGCCGGTGTGGTTCTTTTTTATTGGGTCTTCTGACATTTTAGTACACTGAGACAGATATAAGCATTTGATAAA